>VBFZ01000058.1:0-7842 GCA_005880805.1 Chloroflexota bacterium
GAGGAGATGCGGACCGCCTATCTCGACTACGCGATGAGCGTCATCGTGTCGCGGGCCCTGCCTGACGTGCGGGACGGCCTCAAGCCGGTCCATCGCCGGATCCTCTACACGATGGGGGAGATGGGGCTCTCATCGACGAGCTCGTTCCGCAAGTGCGCGGCGATCGTCGGCGAGGTGATGGGCAAGTACCACCCGCACGGCGACGTCGCGCTGTATGACGCGCTGGTCCGTCTCGCGCAGGACTTCTCGATGCGCTACCCGCTCGTCGATGGGCAGGGCAACTTCGGCTCGGTCGACGGCGACGCGGCGGCGGCCATGCGCTACACGGAAGCGCGCCTGACGGCGATCGCCAGCGAAATGCTGGCCGACATCGACAAGGAGACCGTCAACTTCGTCGACAACTACGACGGGACGCAGAAGCAGCCGGAGGTATTGCCAGCCAAGCTCCCGAACCTGCTCATCAACGGCTCGTCGGGCATCGCGGTGGGCATGGCGACCAACATCCCGCCCCACTACCTGGGCGAGATCGTCGACGCCGCCGCCGCGCTCATCGACGACCCGGAGATCACCTCGGACGACCTGTGCGGCCTCGTGCTCGGCCCCGACTTCCCGACCGGCGGGACGATCTTCCGCCAGGAGACGCGTCGCAACCCCATCACCGGCGAGTACGAGACGGTCGACGCCATCCGCGAGATGTACGCCCACGGGCACGGCCGCGTGGTCATGCGCGCCCAGGTCGCCTTCGAGGAAGGGCGCGGCGACCGGATGGCGATCATCGTCAGCGAGCTGCCCTACCAGGTGAACAAGGCGGCGCTGCTCGAGAAGATCGCCGACCTCGTGAAGGAGCGCCGGATCGAGGGCATCGCCGACCTGCGCGACGAATCCGATCGCGACGGGATGCGCATCTACATCGAGCTGAAGCGGGACATCAATCCGCACACGGTGCTGAACAACCTGTTCAAGCACACCCCGATGCAGCTCGCGTTCAACCTGAACATGCTCGCGCTGGTCGACGGACAGCCCCAGACGCTGCCGCTGAAGTCGGTGCTGCAGCACTACGTCGACCACCGCCGGGAGGTCGTCCGCCGACGGACCGAGTTCGACCTCCAGAAGGCGCGGGCCCGAGCCCACATCCTCGAGGGCCTGAAGATCGCGCTCGACCACCTCGACGCGGTCATCAAGACAATCCGCGAGTCGGCCGACGTCGAGGTCGCGCGCACGAACCTCATGTCGCGCTTCGAGCTGACCGAGGTCCAGGCGCAGGCCATCCTGGACATGCGGCTCGCGCGCCTGGCCGCCCTCGAGCGCAAGAAGATCGAGGACGAGTACCTGGCCGTCATCCAGCAGATCGCGGAGCTGGAGGACATCCTCGCGAACCCGGGCCGCGTGCTGGCGATCATCAAGGACGAGCTGGCCGAGCTGAAGCGGAAGTACGCCGGAGAGCGACGCACGCGCATCGCCGACAGCGCCGCGCGGGAGATGAG
The DNA here is from genome assembly GCA_005880805.1 of Chloroflexota bacterium. Lineage (GTDB taxonomy): Bacteria > Chloroflexota > Limnocylindria > Limnocylindrales > CSP1-4 > CF-16. The sequence goes on from VBFZ01000058.1 coordinate 1,485, forward strand.
CGACGAGGACCTGATCGCCGACGAGGACGTCGTCGTGACGATCAGCGGCCGGGGCTACATCAAGCGCCAGCCGGTCGCCACGTATCGCCGCCAGCATCGCGGCGGCAAGGGAATCATCGGGCACGTAACGCGCGAAGAGGACGCGGTCGAGCACCTGCTCGTCGCCAACACCCATGACTGGGCACTGTTCTTCACCAACCGCGGCCGCGTGTTCAGCGCCAAGGTCCACCAGATCCCCGACGCCAGCCGCCAGGCGAAGGGCATCCCGATCATCAACCTGCCCGGCGTCCAGGTCGAGGCGCGGGAGGTCCCGATGGCGACCATCGTCCTGCCCGACTTCGAGCCCGGCCAGTTCCTCGTTCTGGCCACGCGCAAGGGGATCATCAAGAAGACGCCGCTCGAGCAGTTCGAGCGCGTCCGCTCGACGGGCATCCGCGCGATCACGATCAACGACGACGACGAGCTCGCCTGGGTGGACGTCTCATCCGGCAACGACGACGTGATCATCGCAACCGCGGAAGGGATGCTGGCCCGCTTTGCCGAGGACGAGGTACGCCCCATGGGCCGCGACGCCGCCGGCGTGATCGGCATCCGGTTGCTCAAGAAGGAGGGTGACACGGTCGTCGCGATGCAGGTCGTCGACCCCAACGCCGACTTGCTCGTACTGACCGAGACCGGATACGGCAAGCGCGTCTCGCTGAGCGAGTTCCGCCGGAAGCATCGAGGCGGCCAGGGCGTCCGCCTCATCGCGCTCGAAGGCCGCAAGACGGGTTCGGTGGCCGCCGTGCAGCAGGTCACGGAGGCGGACGATGAGCTCCTGCTGATCTCGGCCGGCGGGCAGGTCATCCGAACCGAGACGAACTCGATCAACCGCTACTCCTCGGGCGCCCGCGGCGTGATCGTCATGCGCCTCGAGGAGGGAGACCGCGTTGTCGGCATCGCGGCGTTCCGTCCAGGGCTGGCAGACCGGGATGGCATCGGCGACAATGGCGCCCCTGGCGAGGAGCCGGAGCGCGGTCCGGGCGGCGGTGCCGGCGGTTCTACCGCATAGCGGCCGTCGCCCCACGGCGGCGACCGGAACCGAGCTGGGAGCGGCTTCCGGAAGCAGGAGGCGCCGGTGTACGCGGACCAGTTCGAGATCTACCACGGCAACTCGAACCCGGATCTCGCCCGGAAGATCTGCCGCTACCTCGGGGTTCAACCCGGTCGCGCCGAGGTCTTCCAGTTCGCGAACGAGAACATCTTCGTCAAGATCCTGGACAACGTCCGCGAGAAGGACGTCTTCCTGATCCAGCCCACATGCCATCCCGTGAACCAGTCGATCATGGAGCTGCTGATCATGATCGACGCCTTCAAGCGGGCAAGCGCCGGCCGGATCACGGCGGTCATTCCCTACTACGCGTATGGCCGGTCGGACAAGAAGGACCAGCCTCGGGTGCCGATCACCGCCCGGCTGATCGCCGACATGATCACCGTCGCGGGCGCCGACCGGGTCCTGACCATGGATCTCCACCAGGGCCAGATCCAGGGCTTCTTCAACATCCCGGTCGACGAGCTGACGGCCGTCCACATCCTCTCGAACTACTTCCTGCACAAGGAGATCGAGCGGCCGGTGGTCGTCACGGACCTGGGCTTCGCGAAGAGGGCGCGGGCGTTCGCGGAGTTGCTAGGCGCGCCACTCGCGATCATCGAGAAGCGGCGCCAGGGCAACCTCGACCGCGCCGAGCTGATGAACGTGATCGGCGAGGTCCGCGGCCGACGGGCGGTGATCGTCGACGACGAGATCGACACGGCGGGTACGCTGGTCGAGATCGTCTCGGCGCTTGAGCGCGAGGGCGTCCACGAGATCTACGCGTGTGCCAGCCACGGGGTGCTGTCCGACCCCGCGGTCGACAACATCCGCAAGTCGAGCATCCAGGAGGTCGTCCTGACCGACTCGATCCCGCTGCCGCCGGCCAAGCGGCTGGCCAAGATCAAGACGCTTTCGATCGCGCCGCTCATCGGCGAGGCGATCAAGCGGATCCACCGAGGCGAATCGGTCGGCGCGCTGTTCAGCAGCGAGCAGTCATTCACCCAGAACCTCATGTTCTGGGAGGACGGCAGCGAGGGGATCCTGGATACGGGCCCGGGCGGAACCCGGCGGCCTGTGCCGGAGGAGGAGCCCGCCGCATCGCCGGCGCTTGCTGCGGCGCGCGACCGGGGCGAGCCGTAACCGTGAATCGAGGCGCTTCGTGAGCCTGGAGCTTCACAGCCCCGACGGCAAGGGCGGCCTCGAACGGAAGCCGATCCTCGAGCGCGACCACCGCGCTCTCCTGCGATCGCCGCGGTGGGGTGCCGCGCTCCCGGGACAGCGGTTGCCGCGCCTCGGCAACCCCGAGATGAACCCGACGTCCGCCGTGCTCGGCGTGTTCTTCTGGCTGGGCCTGGCCGCCGCGACCTTCGTCCTCCTCCTCGTGGGGTACGGAACAGGGTTCTGGCACTAGGCTCTCCGAGGTCGGAGGGGGAGCTCCGCGACGCCATCCGCCCGAGGACTACGGAACAGGGTTCTGGCACTAGGCTCTCCGAGGTCGGAGGCGGAGCTCCGCAACGCCATCCGCCCGAGGACTACGGGACGGGCTTCTGGCACTAGGGCCTCCGAGGGACGCGGCGTCCTGGTCCAGGGCCTCCAAGTCTGTTCCGTCGCCTATTCATCCAGGGACTATTAAGCGGACCTTGAACCGCCCGCGCGCGTCGGGCAGCCAGAAAATCTCCCGACTCACGATCGGCTCGGGATGAACTCCGGTCGATCGCGCCACGAGCCGGACGCGTGTCCCGTTTACCAGTCCGCCCATGAATAAGCGGTGGAACCGGCTCGTGCGAGGACGGGGCCGCCAGGACCCGGCCGCGGCCGGGAACTCGACGAGCCTCGCCTATACTCGTGATCCCATGCTTGGCTTCCTTTCCCGGTTCGTCGACTCGAACGAGCGCGAGCTGAAACGCATCCAACCCATCGTCGACGAGATCAACGAGCTCGAGCCCGAATTCGAGAGCCTGACGGAGGAGGCGATCCGCGACCGGATCGCCGAGGTTCGCCAGGAGATCCGCGAGGCCGCGGAGCCCGACGAGCCAGAGGAGGACGAGCTCCACCACCCCGACCTGGAGCGCCGCAAGGAAATCGCGAAGGCGCGTCGCAAGAAGGAACAGGAGCGCATCCAGGAGGCGCTCGACGAGGTCATTCCGGAGGTCTTCGCGGCCGCCCGGGAGGCGATGAAGCGGACGCTCGGCAAGCGCCACTTCGACGTCCAGCTCATCGGCGGCGTCGTCCTACACCAGGGCAAGATCGCCGAGATGCGGACGGGCGAGGGCAAGACGTTCGTGGCGCCGCTTGCCGCGGCCCTGAACGCGCCCACCGGGCGCGGCGTTCACATCGTGACCGTGAACGACTACCTGGCCCGGCGCGACGGTCAGTGGATGGGCCCGATCTACCACCTGCTCGGGCTGTCCGTCGGGATGATCACGCACGACACGTCGTACGTCTTCGAGCCCGGTTATCCGACGACCGACGAACGGCTGATCGACCTCCGGCCATGCTCCCGGCAGGAGGCCTACGCGGCCGACATCACGTACGGCACCAACAACGAGTTCGGGTTCGACTACCTGCGCGACAACATGGTCGCCGAGCTCGACCAGCGGGTGCAGCGTGAGCGGGCGTTCGGGATCGTCGACGAGGTCGACAACATCCTCATCGACGAGGCACGGACCCCGCTGATCATCAGCGGCCAGGCCGAGGAGTCGGCCGACAAGTACTACACGTTTGCCCGGCTCGTGCCGAGGCTGCATCCCCGTCCGGAAGGCGCCGAGGACGGCGGAGACTACTTCGTCGACCTCAAGGATCGAGCCGTCAGCCCGACCGAGCAGGGCATCGAAAAGATGGAGCAGATGCTCGGGATCGCGAATCTTTACGACGCGGATCCCGCGCTCGCTCGCCATTTCGAGCAGGCGCTCCGCGCTCACGCGCTCTACAAGCGCGACCGGGACTACATCGTCAAGGACGGCGAGATCGTCATCGTCGACGAGTTCACCGGTCGCCAGATGCCCGGCCGCCGCTGGTCGGAGGGGCTCCACCAGGCGATCGAGGCCAAGGAGGGCATGCGGGTCCAGCGCGAGTCGGTGACCCTGGCCACGATCACCTTCCAGAACTACTTCCGGCTGTACGACAAGCTCGCCGGCATGACCGGTACGGCGATGACCGAGGCCGAGGAGTTCCACAAGATCTACGGCCTCGAGGTCGTTGCCATCCCGACCCACATGCCGATGGTCCGCGACGACGATGCCGACCTCGTCTTCCGCAACGAGAACGGCAAATTCAATGCGCTCATCGAAGAGATCCAGGAGATGACCCAGGGCGGGCGGCCGGTGCTGGTCGGCACGACATCGGTCGAGAAGTCGGAAATCCTGTCCGGGATGCTCAAGCGGCTGGGCATCACGCACGAGGTGCTGAACGCCAAGTTCCACGAAAAGGAGTCGGGCATCGTGGCCCAGGCGGGCAAGAGTGCGGCTGTCACGATCGCCACGAACATGGCCGGCCGCGGCACGGACATCCTGCTCGGCGGCAACCCCGAGGGGCTCGCGTCCGAGATCCTCCACAAGCGGGGCCTGAACCCCGCCGAGGTCGACAAGGAAACCTACAAGGCCGCCCTGGCCGAGGCCCAGGCCATCTGCGACGAGGACCACGTCCGGGTCGTCGATGCCGGCGGGCTGCACATCATCGGGACGGAGCGTCACGAGAGCCGGAGGATCGACAACCAGCTGCGCGGCCGCGCCGGCCGGCAGGGCGATCCGGGATCGTCGCGCTTCTATTTGTCCCTCGATGACGACCTCATGAAGCGCTTCGCGTCGGACCGGGTGGCCGGCCTCATGGAGCGATTCGGGCTCGAGGACGACATGGCCATCGAGTCGCGGCTGGTGAGTCGCACGATCGAGAGCGCCCAGAGCCGGGTCGAGGGCTTCAACTTCGACATGCGCAAGCGTGTCGTCGAGTTCGACGATGTCATCAACAAGCAGCGCGAGACGATCTACGCCGAGCGCGACAAGGTCCTGCGCAACGAGGACCTGACCGAGACCATCCTGTCCTTCCTGGACGACGAGGTCGAGTCGCTCGTCGCGAGCTACTGCGGCGCCGACGCGCCCGACGACTGGAACATGGCCGGGCTCGCCAACGCCCTCGCGGCGATGGGGCTCGAGGGACCGGGCACGAGCGAGGACGAGCTCTGGGAGATCGGCGGCTCGGACGCCCTGGTCGCCCACCTTCGCGAGCTCGCGGAGAAGAAGCTCGAAGAAAAGCAGGCCGAGGTCGGCGAAGAGGACTGGGCGCTTGTCGAACGCCTCGTGCTCGTGCGGGTGATCGACGGCCTGTGGGTGGAGCACCTGACCGAACTCGACGACATGCGCCGCGGGATCGGGCTGCGCGGCTACGCGCAGCAGGACCCGCTCAACGAGTTCAAGAAGGAGGCCTTCTCCCTCTACGAGGAGCTTCGATCCTTCATACGCCACCAGGTTGCCGCGACGATCTTCCGCGTGTCGATCACCCGCCAGGCGCCCCTCCAGCCGGTCGCCGTCGGCTCTTCGGCAATCGCGGGGGGTGCAGCGGGCGCCGCGTCAACGGCCGCGGCCGGCCCGAACCCCTCATCGCCCGCGCCTGCTGATGCGCGCGCCCCAGCGGCCGGCGTCGCGTCCGGCGCGCGGACTGCGTCGGCCGGCGGGCTGGCCGGAGGCCTGGCGTCGTCGCCGATGGGCCGCTCGACCCGCGAATCGCTGGGTGACCAGCCGCTCGGGCAGGGTGCAGCGGCTGCCGGCGGCTCGACACGCCCGGGCTACACGCCGAGCGGGCAGCGGATCGGCCGCAACGAGCCGTGCTGGTGCGGGTCGGGGCAGAAGTACAAGAAGTGCCACGGCCGCTGACCTGACCGAGGCGTGGAGGACAATTCCGGCAAACACACCCGGCGGCTGATCGCAGACCTCCTTTGTCTTGCACTCGCCGCGTTCCTCGCGATCGGGCTCGTGGCCGCTTACAGCACGTGGCGGATCTGGGACCAGGGCAGCCGCGACGAACAACGACCCACCGGCGCCATCGTCGTGCTTGGAGCTGCGCAGTTCGATGGGCGTCCGTCGCCGGTCTTCGCGGCGCGCCTGGACCATGCCGTCGAGCTCTTCCTCCACTATGGGACGCCCTACTTCGTTGTGACCGGCGGCAAGGCCGAAGGCGACAGGACGACCGAGGCGGCAACCGCTCGCGCCTACGCCATCGCGCACGGCGTCAATCCCGACGCGATCCTCGTCGAGGACCAGGGCCGCACGACCCTCGAGTCCCTGCAGTCCG
>VBFZ01000058.1:7869-10713 GCA_005880805.1 Chloroflexota bacterium
GATCTCGGACGCCCTGTTCGTATCCGACCCCACCCACATGCTCCGCGTCCTGCGCATCGCCCAGGACCTGGGCATCAAGGCCTACGGATCAGCCACGCCGACCAGCGTCATCGAAAGCGATCCGGCCCGGCGGCTTGATGCAACGGCCCACGAGCTGGCGGCACTGGGCCTCTACTTCCTGGCACGCGAGGCGCCCGCGGGGGAGCTCGCGTCCGACGCCCGCTGAGGCGCTCACGAGCGTCCGCGAGGCGGAGGCGGGACGTCCGGGGGAGGCTCGTCCGGGACGAAATCTCGAACGATTTTTGCCATTTCGCCCCTTGGCGTGAGCGAGTTCAGACCCTATACTCTGGCAAAACCCCTGGGGCGTGGATCGGTCCGGATCCCCCCGCCCGGACCCCCCGTGCAACACCCCCGTCCGACCCTGCCCCACAAGCGAGAGGGAGCCGTGAAGCAGGCCGAGGAAGCGTCCTTTGTTGATTTGATCGCCTGCGAGCGAGATTGTCGAAACTGTAGCTACGCCGCCGCCCTCGACTGTGACGGAAACTGTGGCATCTGTCCCCACAACAGCTATTGTCCCTGCGTGAACCCCGTCGTCGCCCGGAGTAAGACTGCCCTTCGACTCATCGAGCTCCGCCCCATCCTGCTCCAGGACCTCCGGGAGCGGAACTAGGGTGGACGCCTCAGCAACCCGCGAGCTGGCAGAGCGCATCCGATCGACATCGGGGCGTCTTTGACCTCCCGAGCAAGGAAGCGCACCTCGCCGAGCTGGAGGCCCTGACCCAGCAGCCCGGCTTCTGGGAGGACCAGCGGAACGCGAAGAGGATCCTTCGTGAGGCCGACGGCCTCCGATCCGAGATCGCCCTGTGGTCGGATCTCGACAAGCGCGCGGCCGACATCGTGGAGCTGCTCGAGCTGGTCGAGGACGGCCAGGATCCCGAGCTGACGGCCGAGATCGAGCGAGACGCGCAGGCGCTGGCCGACTCCTACGACCGCGAGAGAACCGCGCTCCTGTTCTCCGGTGAGTACGACAACCACTCGGCACTGGTAACTATCAGCGCGGGGGCGGGCGGCACCGAAGCCACCGACTGGGCCCAGATGCTCCTGCGCATGTACCTGCGCTGGGCCGAGCGTCATCGCTTCGGGACCGAGATCGTCGACCAGCTGGAGGGTGAGCAGGCCGGGCTCAAGAGCGTCACGTTCGCGGTCGAGGGACGCAACGCCTACGGCTACCTCCGGGCGGAGCGAGGTGTCCACCGGCTCGTGCGTATCAGCCCGTTCGACGCCCAGAAGCGCCGGCAGACGACGTTCGCCCTCGTCGAGGTGCTTCCGGAGGTCGAGGAAGACGTCGCCATCGAGCTGAACTGGGACGAGATCCGGGTCGACACCTTCCGCTCACAGGGTGCGGGCGGGCAGCACGTCAACAAGACCGACTCGGCCGTTCGCCTGACGCACGTCCCGACGGGCATCGTCGCGCAGAGCCAGAACGAGCGCAGCCAGACGCAGAACAAGGAGACGGCGATCAAGGTCCTCAAGGCGCGTCTCCTGGAACGCGCGCTGGAGGAGAAGGAAGCCGAGCTCCGCCAGCTACGTGGGGAGCATGTCGTCGCGGGCTGGGGCAACCAGATCCGCAGCTACGTCCTGCACCCCTACCAGATGGTCAAGGACCTGCGCACGAACGTCGAGACCTCGAGCACGGGGGCCGTGCTCGACGGCGACCTGGACGCGTTCATGCAGGCCGAGCTCGAGCGGGAGGCAACGGGCCCTGACGGCCAGTCGGCGGCGTGATCGAGCGCGCAGAGCGCATCGATCAGTGGCCGCTGACCTACCGCCTCGCGCGGGACGAGGACCTCGATGCCTGCGCAGCGATCTGGGAGCGCGGCATCACGGACTACCAGGGCCGACTGAACCTGCCCCAGTTCCCGCTCGACCTCGGGCCACTGCGACGGCTCCTCGCCCACATCCGCTCGACCGACCCGACGATGTTCTGGGTAGCCGCTCGCGGCGCCCCGGTCGCCGCGGGTGGCGAGCGCCTCATCGGATTCGGTTCGGCTCACGTCCGCGGAAACGTGTGGTTCCTGGCGATGCTCTTCGTCGATCCCAGCGAGCAGTCCCACGGCGTGGGCCGGGAGCTGCTCCTGCGGACCTTCCCCAACGGGAGCGAGCCCGACCCCGATGGACAGCTGGTGCTCGGTACGGCGACCGACAGCGCCCAGCCCACCTCCAACGGCCTGTACGCCCGGTACGGGATCGTCCCTCGTCTGCCGGTGTTCCAGCTGGTTGGTCGTCCGGCCGACGGCGTTCTGCCGCGACTGCCCGAAGGCCTGGCTATCTCGCCGATGGATCGCTCGTCGGAAGCGGACGTCGATGCCATCGACGAAGCGGTGCTCGGCTACGACCACCGCGCCGAGCACGGCTACCTCCGGGCGGCCGACCGCCTGGGCTACCTCTATCGCGACCGCGACGGGCAGGCGGTCGCCTATGGATATACGAGCAGCGTCGGCCGGGTCGGCCCCATCGCGGCCCTCAGCGCCGATCTGCTGCCGGCGATCGCTGGACACGTCCTGAACGTGATCGTTCCTCGCGGCGCCAGCAGCCTGCGGGTGACAGGCGCGTCAGCGGGTCTGTTCTCGGCTCTCCTGCAGGCGGGACTTCGGATCGAGGAGTTCCCGACGCTCCTGTGCTGGACGCGACCGTTCGCGGACTTCTCGCGCTACGTCCCGAGCTCGCTGGCGCTGATCTGACGGGACATCTGCGCGGCCATGCCCGGCGGGCCGAACCGCTGGTCGCGACGGTTCACCCTACTTTTGGGTGGTTTGCTGCGCTCCGGGCACGGATGGTAGCCTC
>VBFZ01000247.1:0-385 GCA_005880805.1 Chloroflexota bacterium
ACGTCGTTGGCACGATCGATCTCGGTCAGCTGAGGTAGCGCGGCCGGCTCCCACCGGGACCCCGCGGGGACCATCGGGGCCTCGGGGAACGCGGGAGGCCGCTGCTATGCTTGCCTGCAGGATGTCATTGCAGCGGCAACAAACCGAACAGGCGGCCCCGGTCAGAGCGCCGGCGCGACGGCGACTGGCGCCCGTGCGGCCTCGCGAACGGCCCACAACCGCGACGCCCAGCATGGCGACGCTGCGGCGCCAGCTGAAGACGGCCGTCGCCCGGCATTACCCATCCGCTGATCTCGCCTCCCTGGATCGTGCCTTCGACTTTGCCGTCGAGGCGCACGCCGGCCAGAAGCGTGCGTCGGGGGATGCGTTCGTGACGCATCCGATC
>VBFZ01000247.1:391-4728 GCA_005880805.1 Chloroflexota bacterium
CCTGGGCGTCGACCCGACGTCCGTCGAGGCGGCGCTGCTGCACGACGTTCCCGAGGACACGGAGTACAGCCTGCCCGACCTCGAGGAGCGCTTTGGAGCGGAGGTGGCCCGTCTCGTCGACGGGGTGACGAAGCTGTCGAAGTTCAGCACCCACACCCACGAGCAACAGCAGGCCGAGAACATCCGGAAGATGTTCCTGGCGATGGCGGAGGACATCCGCGTCGTCCTCATCAAGCTCGCCGACCGCCTCCACAACATGCGCACCCTGGCGGCGCTGCCGGCCGACAAGCAGCTTCGGATCGCACGCCAGACGATGGAGATCTACGCCCCGCTCGCCGAGCGGCTGGGGATCTGGCAGATCAAGTGGGAACTCGAGGATCTCGCCTTCAAGGTGCTCGAGCCCGAGCGCTTTCACGAGCTCGCGCGCCTGCTCGACACCCGCCGGCGTGGCCGCGAGAGCTACATCGAGCGGGCGATCGCCACGCTCCGGTCGGAGCTGACAAAGGCCGGCATCAAGGCCGAGCTGTCGGGCCGCCCGAAGCACCTCTATTCGATCGCCAAGAAGATGCAGCGCAAGAGCGCCGAGTTCGGCGAGATCTACGACGTCTACGCGATCAGGGTCCTGGTCGACGAGCTCAAGGACTGTTACGCCGCGCTGGGGGTGGTCCACTCGCTGTGGCGCCCGATCCCCGGCCAGTTCGACGACTACATCGCAGTTCCGAAGAACAACCTCTACCAGAGCCTCCACACCGCGGTGATCGCGCTCGACGGGAAGCCGCTCGAGATCCAGATCCGGACCCACCAGATGCACCAGGTCAGCGAGGTGGGCATCGCCGCGCACTGGCGCTACAAGGAGGGCTCGAAGTCCGATCGGGAGTACGACGCCAAGCTGGCCTGGCTCCGGCAGCTGATGGACTGGCAGCGCGACATCTCGGACGCGACCGAGTTCGTCGAGGGAATCAAGCTCGACATCTTCCAGGACCAGGTCTTCGTGTTCACGCCCCGCGGCGACGTCAAGGACCTGCCCGCCGGCGCGACGCCGCTCGACTTCGCGTACCGGATCCACACCGACGTCGGCCACCGCACGATCGGCGCGAAGGTGAACAACCGGCTCGTGCCGCTCGACTACCGGCTCAAGAACGGCGACATCGTCGAGATCGTCACGACGAAGGGGGAGCACGGGCCGTCGCGCGACTGGCTGAACCTCGTCCGGACCGGCCACGCCCGGGAAAAGATCCGGCAGTGGTTCAAGCGCAAGGACCGGGACGAGAACATCGCCCACGGCCGCGAGGCGCTCGAGCGGGAGCTGCGCCGGCTGGCCCGCAAGAGCATCCAGGCGGTGGGCCTGGAGCGGCTCGCGGAGATCGCCCGTTCCTACAACTACGACTCGATGGATGACTTCTACGCGGCCATCGGATACGGCGCGCTGAGCGCGCAGCAGGTCGTCACGAGGTTGGGCGTCGCGGACGACGCCGAGCTGACGTTGCCCGCGGTCGCTCCTCCCGCGCTGCCGGCGCGGACCGGCGGAGTGCGAGTCAAGGGCGTCGGAGATCTGCTGGTGCGCTTCGCGAAGTGCTGCCACCCGATCCCGGGTGACCCGATCACGGGCTTCATCACCCGCGGCAAGGGCGTGACGGTCCACCTGCAGTCGTGCCCGACCGTCGTCAACGAGCGGGAGGTCAGCGCGATTCGCGTGGAGGCCTATGACCGGACCGGGCTGCTGTCCGACATCAGCCAGGTGGTTGCAGAGAACCGAGTCAACATCGTGGCCGCGAACGTGAACGTCACGCCCGATCACACGGCTGTTGTGACCGCCACGCTCCAGGTTGCCTCGGTCTCGCAACTGGCCCGCGTCATGGGCCGGCTCGAACAGCTGAAGGACGTCTTCTCGGTCCAACGCGACCTGGGATAGGGCCGCCGGGCCGGCTGACGGTCTCCAGGCGTCGGTAGACTGCGGCCGATGCCCACCTTCCGAGCCCCCCGTGGCACCCGCGACCTCCTCCCGCCCGAACGCGCGGTCTTCGGCCGCCTGGAGGCGGTGGCGCGCGACCTTTCACGGCGCTACGGCTACCGCGAGATGGAGACGCCGCTGTTCGAGCAGGCGGCGGTGTTCGAGCGGGGCATCGGCGAGATGACGGACGTCATCGAGAAGGAGCTCTTCCGCCTCGTCCCACGTAGCGAGGAGGGTGAGGTCTGGGCCCTCCGGCCCGAGGCGACCGCGGGCATCGTCCGCGGCTACGTCCAGCACGGGATGCACACCTGGCCGCAGCCGGTGAAGGTCTCCCTGATCGGGCCGATGTTCCGCTACGACCGCCCCCAGGCCGGTCGCTACCGCCAGTTCTGGCAGTGGGACGTGGAGGCCATCGGCGACCCGGGTCCGGCGATCGACGCGGAGCTCATCGAGCTCGGCGCGCGTTTCTACCGCGAGGCCGGCCTCGATGACGTCCTGCTGCTGCTCAACTCGATCGGCGACACCGAGTGCCGGCCCGCGTACGTGGCGGAGCTGGCGGCGTACTTCCGCGAGCACGCGGTGCAACTGCCCGATCTCGAACGCCGGCGACTCGAGACGAACCCGCTGAGGCTCCTCGATTCGAAGGATCCGTCGCTCGCCGCGCTGCAGGCCCGGGCGCCACGCATCGTCGACCGCCTCTGCCCGGCGTGCGCAGAGCACTTCGGGGCAGTCCGATCGCATCTCGACACGCTGGGGATCGCCTACCGCCTCGAGCCGGCGCTCGTCCGCGGGCTTGACTATTACACGCGGACGGCGTTCGAGTACTACCGGGAGGGCGCCGAAGGCCAGCAGCAGGCGTTGGGCGGAGGCGGCCGATACGACGGCCTGGTACAGCTCCTGGGCGGTCAGCCGACGCCCGGGATCGGCTTCGCGCTCGGGCTCGATCGGGTCGCCCTCAACCTCCAGTCCTCAGGCCTGGCCGAGGGGCAGCGACCTCCGTTGGCCGTGATCGTCGGAGCCGAACCGGCTGCGACTGCCGAACGGCTGAAGTTGGCCACCGCGCTGCGCGCCGAGGGCCTTCCGGTTCGGGCCGACCTGTCCCGTCGGAAGCTGGGGCGCCAGCTGGAAGGCGCCGCCCGTGACGGTGCCCACTTTGCGGTGATCGTGGCGGAGGGCTCCGAGAACGGCGCGCTCCAGCTCAAGGACCTGCAGGCCGGCACCCAGCGACCGTTGGCTGCGGTCGATCTGGCGCGCGAGCTACGGCGCGCCGAATCCTCGCATCGTCACGGCTAGTGGCCGCAACCTGCTGGCTACTCCCCGAACTCGATCAGGCCGAGGACATTGCCTTCGGGATCCTTGAACCATGCGGCTCGACCCGCTGGCGTGGTCGCGACGCCGTCGGTCGTCTTGAGTCCGGGCATGTCGTACTCCTCGAAGACGACGCCGCGAGCCTGGAGTTCACGCACCTCGCGCTCGACGTCGTCGACCGCGAAACCGACCTGCGTGAAGCTGCCCACGGACTTCCCGCCACTGCGCGCGATGGCGAACGCCGTTCCGTCGCCGGCGCCGTAGAGAATCGCCGCCGGATTCTCCCGAATGGGCCTGAACCCGAGGGTCTGCTCGTAGAAGATTCGGGCCGTCTCGAGATCGGAAACGGGGAGCGTGGCGTGGGCGCGGCGATCCGGGAGCATGACCTTCTCCTCAGGTGACGGGGTGACCACCGGGCCACCCTGAAATCGACAGCGGGCGACAACCTTCCTCTACGATACCGGCCGATGACGGATTCACCCCCGGTCGACCGCTCGCTTCAGGTCGCCCCCGAAGCGGCCAACCTCGCGACCCCGTATCGGACCCACACCTGTGGCCAGTTGCGGGGGACCGACGCGGGCAGCCACGCACGGCTGGCCGGCTGGGTCCATCGCCGGCGCGATCACGGCCAGCTGATCTTCCTGGACCTTCGGGATCGCTACGGGATCACCCAGGTCGTCGTCGATCAGAACGAGGCGCCGCGCGCGCACAAGGTCGCGAGCCGGGCACGCTCCGAGTACGTCATGACGGCCGACTTGCCGGGAACCGAGAACACCCGCCTGCCGACGGGTGCCGTCGAGCTGCGGACCGACGACTTGCAGATCATGTCGGAGGCCAAGAATCCGCCCTTCTACATCAACGAGCCCGACAGCCCGATCGACGAGGGCCTCCGTCTCGAGTACCGCTACCTCGATCTTCGGCGCGAGCCGATGCAGCAGCGGTTGCTGCTGCGCAGCCGGCTGGTCCACGCGATTCGCGCGGTTCATCACGCGAACGGCTTCGTCGAGGTCGAGACGCCGGACCTGATCAAGTCGACGCCCGAGGGCGCGCGCGACTTCATCGTGCCCTCGCGGCTTCA
>VBFZ01000059.1 GCA_005880805.1 Chloroflexota bacterium
TGGCGTAGCCGAACATCTCGGCCAGCGGCACGAACGCGCGGACGACCTGCGTCGAGCCGCGTGAATCCATGCCCTCCACCTGGCCGCGGCGGCTGTTGAGGTCGCCGATCACGTCGCCCATGAACTGCTCGGGCATCGTGACCTCGACCTGCATCATCGGCTCGAGGACGGTGGCATCGGCCTTCTCGACCGCGTCCTTGACGGCCATCGAGCCGGCGATCTTGAACGCCATCTCGGACGAGTCGACTTCGTGGTACGAGCCGTCGAACAGGGTGGCGCGGACGTCGACCATCGGGTAGCCGGCGTAGATGCCCGTCTCGAGCGCCTCGCGGATGCCCTGGTCGACCGACCGGATGAACTCGCGCGGGATCGCGCCGCCGACGATCTTGTCGACGAACTCGTAGCCGCCGCCCTTCTCGAGGGGCTCGAGGTGGATGACGGCGTGGCCGTACTGGCCTTTGCCCCCGGTCTGCCGGACGAAACGGCCGACGCCGTCCGCCGTGCGCCGGATGGTCTCGCGGTAGGAGACGGATGGCCGGCCCACGTTGGCCGCGACCCTGAACTCGCGGACCATGCGATCGACGAGCACGTCCAGGTGCAGCTCCCCCATCCCGGCGATCCGCGTCTGGCCCGATTCTTCGTCCGTGTGGACGCGGAAGGTCGGGTCCTCCTCGGCCAGGCGCTGGAGTGCGATCGCCAGCTTGTCCTGGTCGGCCTTCGTCTTCGGCTCGATCGCGACCTCGATGACGGGCTCGGGGAAGCTGATGGACTCGAGGATGACCGGGTGGTCGGGATCGGCCAGCGTGTCGCCGGTGAAGGTGTCCTTCAACCCGACCGCTGCGGCGATGTCGCCCGCGTAGACCTGGTCGATCTCCTCGCGGTGGTTGGCGTGCATCTGCAGGATGCGGCCGATGCGCTCCTTGCGATCCTTCGTCGCGTTGTACACGTAGGAGCCCGACTTGAGCGTCCCCGAGTACACGCGGAAGAACGCCAGCTTGCCGACGAACGGGTCGGCTGCGATCTTGAACGCCAGGGCGCTGAACGGTTCCTTGTCGTCCACGGTACGCAGCAGCTCGGCGTGGCTGCGCGGGTCCTCCCCGATGACGGGCGGAACGTCGAGCGGCGAGGGCAGGTAGTCGACGACGGCGTCGAGCATCGGCTGGATGCCCTTGTTCTTGAGCGCGGAGCCGGTCAGGACCGGCACGAACTTGTTTTCCAGCGTGCCCAGCCGCAGGCCGTGCTTGATCTCGGCCTCGGTCAGCGTTCCCTCGAAGTACTTGTGCGTCAGCTCGTCGTCCACCTCGGCGACCGCCTCGAGCATGCGCTCGCGCTGCTTCTTCGCCTCCTCGACCAGTGCCTCGGGGATGTCCGTCTCCTCGATGTGCTCGCCACGGTCGTCGCGGTACTGGATCGCCTTCATGCGGACGAGGTCGACGACGCCCTGGAACCTGTCCTCCGAGCCGATCGGGATCTGGATCGGAACCGGCATCGCGCCAAGCCGCTCGCGGATCATCTCGACGCAGCGCCAGAAGTCGGCGCCCGTCCGGTCGAGCTTGTTGATGAAGCAGATGCGGGGTACGCGATAGCGATCGGCCTGCCGCCAGACCGTCTCGGACTGCGGCTCGACGCCCGCAACACCGTCGAACACGACGACGGCGCCATCGAGCACCCGCAGGCTTCGCTCGACTTCTACGGTGAAGTCCACGTGCCCGGGCGTATCGATGATGTTGATACGGTGATCGTCCCAGAAGCAGGTCGTGGCCGCGGCCGTGATGGTGATGCCCCGCTCCTGCTCCTGGGGCATCCAGTCCATCGT
The DNA here is from genome assembly GCA_005880805.1 of Chloroflexota bacterium. Lineage (GTDB taxonomy): Bacteria > Chloroflexota > Limnocylindria > Limnocylindrales > CSP1-4 > CF-16. Next base: position 1,817 of record VBFZ01000059.1, read on the forward strand.
GGCCGCGCCCTCGTGGACCTCGCCGAGCTTGTAGATCTTCTTCGTGTAGAAGAGGATCCGTTCGGTAACGGTGGTCTTGCCCGCGTCGATGTGGGCGATGATCCCGATGTTGCGGGTCTTCGCGAGCGGGACCTGACGTGCCATCTCTGCTCGCGCCCCTACCACTTGAAGTGGCTGAAGGCCTTGTTGGCCTCGGCCATCTTGTGCGTGTCCTCGCGGCGCTTGACCGCTGCACCGAGGCCGTTCATGGCGTCGACGAACTCGGCCGCCAGCTTCTCGCCCATGCTCTTGCCGCTCCGCTTGCGGGCAGCCTGAACCAGCCAGCGGACGCCCAGCGAGAGGCGGCGGTCGCCTCGGATCTCGACCGGGACCTGGTAGGTAGCGCCACCAACCCGGCGCGGCTTGACCTCGATGATCGGGGTCGCGTTCCGGAGGGCGGCCTCGAGCACCTCGAGCCCTGGCCGCCGGGCCTGGGCCTCCGCGCGGGCGAGAGCCTCACGCAGGATTCGCTCAGACAGCGTGCTCTTGCCGTTGGTCATCAGCTTGGCCGTGAAACGGGCGGTGGTTCGGTTCGCGGGGACGGTCTGGTACTTGGCCTTGCGGGGAACGTTGACGCGACGCGGCATCTCAGCGAACTCCCGCGCCGCCGGCCGACTTCGCGCCGTACTTGCTGCGGCCCTGGCGGCGATCCCGCACGCCGGCCGCGTCGAGGGTGCCGCGGATGATGTGGTACTTCACCGAGGGCAGGTCCTTGACCTTGCCGCCGCGAACCAGCACCACCGAGTGCTCCTGGAGGTTGTGGCCGATGCCCGGGATGTAGGCCGTCACTTCCATCTGATTGCTCAGGCGCACGCGCGCGATCTTGCGCAGCGCCGAGTTCGGCTTCTTGGGCGTCATCGTGCGCACCTGGAGACAGACGCCACGCTTCTGCGGGGCGCCGGGAATCGGCTCCTGGCGTTGCTTCAGGCTGTTCCAGTTCTTGCGCATGGCCGGCGCCTTGACCTTGGCGATCTTGCGGGTTCGGCCGTGTCGCACGAGCTGGCTGATCGTTGGCACGGGGACGCGGGTCCTTTCAGCAGATGGTGGTGGGTGGTAGCTGGATGCGCCGGCGCCTCGGACGAGGGTGGGCCCCGAGGGCGGACCCGGCTCGCTGTGATCCTCGCCGGTGGCCGGCGCGCAGGCCGACAGTCGACCCCGCCGAGGTCACGAGCGCGGAGTGTATCAGCGGCCCGAAACGAGTGTCAAACGAGTTCCGGGCCGCTCCCGACGAGGTCCAGGACCACCTTTCGGGGCGGTCCTACTTGTCCTTGTTGGCTCCCGCTTTGGCGGGTGTCGGCTCCTCCTCGCTTCCCTTCTCGCGGAACGGCTTGCCCTGGTCGTCTGCTGCGCCGTCTCCCGAGTCGCCCCCGCCCTGCAGGAAGGGGTTGAACTCGCCTTCCTCGTCGGTGATCTCGCCGCCTCCGGACGTCGCCAGCAGCGACGCCGCAAGCTCGGCTGTTTCGTCGGATGGCGGCGCGCCCTCGCCCTCGTCGAGGAAGGGGTTGAACTCCTCGCCTGCCGCGAGCGCCTCGAGCGACTCGCCGGCCAGCGCCTCGAGCGCCGCCCTGCGGGCCCGCTCGCGCTGCGCGGCCACGTTCGCCGGCGCGCCAGTCCCGGCCGGGATCAGCTTGCCGATGATGACGTTCTCCTTGAGGCCGATCAGGTGGTCGCGCGAGCCGTTGATGGCGGCCTCGGTGAGCACCCGGGTCGTCTCCTGGAAGGACGCCGCGGCGAGGAAGCTCGAGGTGTTGAGCGAAGCCTTCGTCACGCCGAGCAGAACGGTCTGCGCCGTGGCGGGCTCGCCGCCCTGGGCGAGGACGCGGTTGTTCTCCTCCTCGAAGTCGAGGCGGTCGATCAACTCGGTCGGCAGCAGGTCGACGTCGCCCGGCTGGTCGATGCGCACCTTGCGCAGCATCTGCCGGACGATGATCTCAATGTGCTTGTCGTTGATCGTGACGCCCTGGCTCCGGTAGACCTTCTGGACCTCCTTGACGAGGTAGCGCTGGACGGCGTCCTTGCCTCGCGTCTCGAGGTACTCCTGCGGGTTGATCGGACCGTCAGTGATCGGGTCGCCCGCGCGGATCTCCTGGCCGTTGTCGACCTTGAGCTTCGCGTTGTGGGGAATGCCGTACTCGCGCTCGACGACGTCCTCGGCCCGCACGACGAGCCCGTTGCCGTCCTTCACGAGAAAGCCCTTGACGGGTGCGATCAGCTCGGGCCCGCCCTTGCCTTCGCCCCGGGCGATGACCTGGTTGGCGTCGACGAGGTCGCCGGGCGCCACGAGCAGCTCCGTCCCGGCCGGAACCGTGACCGACGTGTCGTAGCTCTCGCGGCTGGTGACCTTGACCTTGCGGCCGGTCTCGGCCTCGATGATCTCGACGATCCCGTCGATGTGGCTGATCTCGGCCTTGCCCTTCGGGACCCGTGCCTCGAACAGCTCCTCGACACGCGGCAGGCCTGCGGTGATGTCGAGACCCGCGACGCCGCCGGTGTGGAACGTGCGCATCGTGAGCTGCGTGCCCGGCTCACCGATCGACTGGGCCGCGATGATGCCGACGGCCTCGCCCGGCCCGACCAGATGGCCGGTTGCCAGGTTGCGGCCGTAGCACGACCGGCATACGCCGTAGCGCGCCTCGCAGGTCAGCGGTGAGCGGACGAGCACCTCGTCGATGCCCGCGTCGTGGATCGCCTTCGCGATCTCCTCGCTGATCTCCTGGTTGCGCTCGACGAGCGTCGCCTGGTTCTTGCCCTTGCCAGTCGTCAGCGCGGCCGCGGCAAGGCGGCCCGTCAACCGGCGCTGGAAGGCGTCCGGCTCGTCGCTCGACTCCGAGCGGATGATCCAGCTGCCTTCCTCGGTGCCGCAGTCGTCATCGCGCGTGATCACGTCCTGCGCCACGTCGACGAGGCGTCGGGTCAGGTACCCGGAGTCCGCCGTCCGGAGGGCGGTGTCGGCCAGGCCCTTGCGGGCCCCGTGAGTCGAGATGAAGTACTCGAGGACCGTCATCCCTTCGCGGAAGTTGCTCCGCACCGGGACCTCGATGATCCGGCCGGACGGGTCGGCCATCAGGCCGCGCATGCCGCCCAGCTGGCCGATGTTGCCCTTGTTCCCTCGGGCGCCCGACGTCGTCATCATCGTGACCGGACCGCCCGATTTGTGCGGATCGATCATGGCGTCGGCCATGTCCTTGGTCGTGTCCTGCCAGATGCCGACGACCTGCTCGTAGCGCTCGTCCTCGGTAATGAGGCCGCGCTGGAACTGGCGATCGATCTGCGCCACGGCCGCGTCGGCCTTTCCGAGCCGGGCGCCCTTGTCGGCCGTCGTCGGGATGTCGCTTACTGCGATCGTCATCCCGCCTCGCGTGGCGAACTCGAAGCCAACGCTCTTGATGCCGTCGACCAGGTGCGCTGTCTCCTCCGGACCGAGCAGCCGGTAGCACTCGTCGACGAGTCGCTTGAGCTCGCTCCGCTTCATGACCTCGTTGTTGTAGCGAAGGCGATCCGGCAGGATCTGGTTGAAGATCACGCGACCGACCGTCGTCTTCTGGCGGGCCGACACCAGTCGCTCGGCCTCTGGATCCCAGGTCTGGACCTCGGCCTCCACCGGCTGGTGGAGCGTCACGGTCCGCAGCTGATAGGCGCGGATCGCCTCGTCCTCGTCCGCGAACAGGCGCGGCTTGGCCTTGGCCGGATCCGGCTCGTCCATGGTCAGGTAGTAGCAGCCCAGAACCATGTCCTGGGTCGGCGACACGATCGGCTCGCCGTTCGCCGGCGACAGCAGGTTGGCGGTCGAGAGCATCATCTCGCGCGCCTCGCGCTGCGCCTCGCTGGAGAGCGCGACGTGGACGGCCATCTGGTCGCCGTCGAAATCGGCGTTGAACGCCGTGCAGACGAGCGGGTGGATCTGGATCGCCCAGCCCTCGACGAGCACGGGCATGAACGCCTGGATGCCCAGGCGGTGCAGGGTCGGGGCGCGGTTGAGCAGCACCGGGTGGTCCTTGATGACCTCCTCGAGGACGTCCCAGACCTCTGGACGCACGCGCTCGACGATGCGCTTGGCGCTCTTGATGTTGTGGGCGAAGCCCTTCTCGACGAGCTGCCGCATCACGAACGGCTTGAACAGTTCGAGCGCCATCTTCTTGGGCAGCCCGCACTGGTGGAGCTTGAGCTCGGGGCCGACCACGATGACCGAGCGACCCGAGTAGTCGACGCGCTTCCCAAGCAGGTTCTGGCGGAAGCGGCCCTGCTTGCCCTTGAGCATGTCGGACAGGCTCTTGAGCCGGTGGTTGCCGGTGCCCGCGATGGCGCGACCGCGCCGGCCGTTGTCGATCAGCGCGTCGCACGCCTCCTGGAGCATCCGCTTCTCGTTGCGGATGATGATCTCGGGCGCACCGAGCTCCAGCAGCCTCTTCAGTCGGTTGTTGCGGTTGATGACGCGGCGGTACAGGTCGTTGAGATCGGAGGTCGCAAAGCGTCCGCCGTCGAGCTGGACCATCGGCCGCAGGTCGGGCGGGATGACGGGCAGGACCGAGAGGATCATCCACTCGGGCCGCGTGCCTGAACGGCGGAACGCCTCGATGAGGCGCAGGCGCTTGATGGCCTTCTTGCGGCGCTGCCCCGAGCTCGTGCGAACTTCGACATGGAGATCGCGCGCCAGGACCTCCAGGTCCATGCGGGTGATGATGTCGCGGATCGCCTCGGCGCCCATGCCGGCCCAGAAGATGCGTCCGCCGCGGGCACCGGAGCCGTACTTCTCGTCCAGATTCCGGAACTCGGTCTCGAGCAGGAGCTGCTGCGGCTTGAGCCCCTCGATCTCGTCACGCTGCTTGCGGATGTCGTCGCGCAGGCCCTGCGCCTCCTGGTGGAGCCGATCGCGCTCCGCCTGCAGCGTTTCATTGATGGCTGCCTGGAGGTCGGCGACCTTCTGCTCGGTGGCGCGGGCCTCGTCGGCCTCGCGCTGCTGGAGCTCCTCGTTCACGCGCTCCGTCTCGGCGCCGACGATCTTCTGCAGGCGGCGGGTGGCCTCGCGGCCGCCCTTGTCGCCGGCCGCCACGACCACCTCGCCGGTCGGCTCGAAGGCGATCGTCTCCTCGGCCGCCTTCGTGCCCAGCTCGGCCAGGCGCGCCTCGACCTGCTGCGCGGCGGTAACGATCTCCTCGGTCCGCGTGGCGCGCTGGCTCTCCAGATCGGCGCGGGTCGCCGCGAGGGTCGCGTTCAGCTCGTCCTTCTTGCGGTTGACGTCGGCGCGGAGCTCATCCTCCATCTCGGTGAGCGCCTTGCCCGCCGTCCCACCGCGACCCTCGGCCTCTTCCTCGAGCTGGAGCAGCGCCCGCTTGCGCGCCTCCTCATCGACATGGGTGTCGATGTACAGCGCGAAGTAGAGGATGCGCTCCAGGTTGCGTGGGCTGATGTCGAGCAGGATGCCCAGGCGCGAGGGCGTGCCCTTGAAGTACCAGATGTGGCTGACCGGGCTGGCGAGCTGGATGTGGCCCATCCGCTCGCGGCGGACCTTCGAGCGGGTGACCTCGACGCCGCACTTGTCGCAGATGATGCCCTTGTAGCGAATCCGCTTGTACTTGCCGCAGTAGCACTCCCAGTCCTTGGTGGGACCGAAGATGCGCTCGTCGAAGAGGCCGTCCTTCTCCGGCTTGAGCGTGCGGTAGTTGATCGTCTCGGGCTTGGTTACCTCGCCCTTGGACCACTCCCTGATCTGGTCCGGGCTGGCGAGCGAGATACGGATGGCAGAGAAGTTATTGACCTCGAGCATGGTTCTCCTCCACGCCGACGCCTGGCTCGACGACGTGATGCGGAACGGTGGCGAGCGGCGCCGTGCCGGCCAGAGCCCGGCGCCACATTGGCGTTCTCAAGAGTGGTAGCTGGTGCAGCGAAAAAAC
>VBFZ01000251.1 GCA_005880805.1 Chloroflexota bacterium
TGAGCCAGAACGCCTCAACTGAGGTGTCAGCGTGACGAAGCATCCTCAATGAGCCGAGGCCGACCGGGGCCACGCGAGTAGTGGAGCCTCGCGCCGCGGAGCGCAACCCAAGGGATGGCTCCGACCCCTGCGACGCGAGGACTCAGGAAGCTCTCAGAGGTGGCAGGGACGCGTCATCCGTAAGACCACGGATCGAGGTACCCATTCGGCGGCTGGGGATACGTTCTCTGCGGTTGCGACCGCCCGTACCCTGAGAGGGCCCCCGAGTGCGCAGCCCGGCGACGAACCTGCTCGTACCCCCTGCGAGCGACCAGTCGTATCGGGCGCGACCGGGGGCCTCNNNAGGCTAAGCTGATAGCAGGCAACGTCGTACTGCGAGACGGCCGCGTCGCTGTTGGCGTTCGTAGATGGGGCGCCCTCACCCGCATAGTGCAGCTCGGCCTTGGCGAAGCCGACGCTGTCGAACCCGCTGGGTTGGGCAGCTGTCGATATCTCGCACGATGCGTTTGGTTGACCGCTGCCGCTCGGATTGCCGGCGAGAGCGGTGCCTCCGGCAAGCGATAGCAACAGCGCGGCCCCGGAGAGCGCAACGAGGATGCGTCGACCCATGGCAAACCTCCTTTGGGTTGACCCGGCGGTGCGTCGATAGGTACGACGACCGGACCAGGCCGGATTGCGGCCGGGGGCCTCTTGCCGTCCGCAGTGAGCCCAAGTGATCCTCGCGGTACCGTCTCCCGCCCTCGTTTCCCGACACCGCCGGTACCCTCGCGGGTTCGACAAGCCGATGATGCCGAGGGCCAAATCGTTTGCCTGTCACGCTGTTGGCACCATCCGCCCGGTAACCGCTACTAGCCCGTTTCCCGCCGTCCGTCGGAGCATTTTCCGAGTCGGGACGCTCGACGGAGTGAATGGTGCCGAGCGAGATGGAGGAACCGCTTTCGCGCGGCGTGCGGCGGGGTTGGTATCGAGGCTGGAACGGGATTCCGCACCTGTTCGCTCGGGGAGCGGACAGCGATGCCACGACGGCTCGGACGCGCTGCGGAATCCTCGTCACGACGCAGCCATGGCCATCGCTGTGGGGGGAGGGCTTGCCGGAGAAGCCGCGCTGCTTTAAGTGTCAGCGCCTGGAGCGCGGGGAATCGAACAAATGAGACCTCGCCGCGCCCGGTGCCCGTCCGGAAGTCGGAGGGATGCCCAGGAGCCGGACCGTACCGCCGGGGGAACGACACGCTCTCCACCCGCATCCCTCCATCGCCTGAGAACGTGTGCGGCTCCGCGTCGTTAGGCGCCGCAGCGGCTCAAAGAGAATGGCCGGCCGGACGCGCGCGCCCTCAGTCGAACCTCTGCAGGTCGAGCCTGACGGCCCGCTCCTCGGGCTCGAGATGCCATTCGGGCTTCATCTCGGGATCTTCGAGTTCGATCACGTCGGCGATGCACAGCCCGAGGCCCTCGACGTCGACGACGTCTCCGCGCTCCAGCGGCGCCTGGTCCCGGGGCACCGCGATCACGGCATCAGCGGCGGTGTTCCGCTGATGCGCCCGCCAATCCGCCACGAGCAACCGAGCTCGTTTCCGGACGTCCGTCTGGGCCACTCCTCCTGAGCGAGGAGTGTGTCACGAGGCGGGCCGCCGAATCGATCGACTACGAAGCGGCCTATCGTCGTTCGGTTTGACCGGTAGCCGCGGCTCGCGGCGGCCCCGGGAGCTCCGCGGGGCCCGGCCAAAGGCCCAGATCGAAGAACGCGGGCGCGGAGATGCCTTGCAAGTCGACCTGGCTCCCGGCGCCGAAGTGTGCATCGATCGATGCGTCAACGGCCTCCCGGACGATCCCCGCAAGGGCTTTCAGGGTCTTGTCGCCGAGCTCGACAGTCTGCGGTGAAGGTGGAAGATCAGGCATCGGTTCTGCTCCCCCGGTCGGAGCTCAAGCGCAGCCGGCCTCGACCACTGATCGATGGCCATGGTCGCGACGGTATCGGCGCCCCCATATCCCCGAGACAAGCACGGCGTCGGCACATCTTGCGTCTGAGTTACCGCCTACCCAAGCCTATTCCCCGCCTGGCCGACCGGGGGTTTTTCCCGACGCCTCATCGCTGCAGCAGATCGCGCGCCCAGGCTTCGATGCTCTCCGCTGCAGCCTCAATCTCTATCCAAGACAAATTGGTCGGCTTTCGGTCACCGCGCAGAGTGAAGGACACCTCGGCGCCGTTCTCGTCGCTCAAGGCGCCGGTACCTCCACGCCTCCGCCATAGGCGCCCCAACGAAACGTTGCGCGGCACGGAGCGATCCCAGAACACTCGAAGCCGATCGGTCGATGGGATCCGTCGGCGAAGGTGAACACCACGATACGGTGAAGGCCGCTGAACCCACACACCTGGGGACCGCAGACTCTGGCCATGTCCCCAAAGTACAGCTGGTCCCTCGCGACTGGACGGTGACTGGGATCGCGGCGATCGAGGGCTGCCTGCGCCTGAAGGAGAACCTGCGCACAGCCAGTGTCGAGGGCCGAGCAATCCGCGAGCTGGCCGATCGGGAACCCGTCAATGTCGGAACACGCGAGCGCGTCATTAGGCTGGCATGGCGGCAAGGCGTTGCTTGCTGCGAATTCTCCGCACGATGCAGTCAGCACTCCCACCGGGCAATACGCACGCCGACGGCGACGCCGAGCCCCAGGGCCAGGACCAGTGACACGGCGAGAAGAGCGACGCGGCGCCTCCTGGTCCCCAGGAACGCGAAGGCCAGGAAGAAGCCGAGCAGTACCAGGAGCACGACCAATGCGACCGCCGGCGCGTGAGCCTCGATGAACCTTCTCGCGGCGACGGCGACCCGACCTTTGGAGAGAACGGTCGACACGCTGGTCCCCAGGAGCGCCAGACTTATCCAGATGCCGAGGATCGCGACGAGCGCGACCGGGCCAACCGAGGGCCACCAGTTGCGTTTCACGGTGCCGGTGTCCCGACCTTCGAGAGGATCGTCGAGACGCTGGTCCCCAGGGTCGCCAGG
>VBFZ01000060.1 GCA_005880805.1 Chloroflexota bacterium
TCGACGGACCGCAGGGCTTCAAGAGCAGCGTCCCGCCGCTCGACTGGGTGACCTCACCGGAGCTGGCCGTCGTCCGCTTCCACGGGCGCCGCGCCGAGACGTGGGAGGCGAAGGGCGTCCCGACCGTTGAGCGGTTCCGCTACCTGTATGGAGCGGACGAGCTGCGCGACTGGGTGCCGCGCATCGAGAAGGCCTCGAAGGCAGCGCGCGAGACGCACGTCCTCATGAACAACTGCTACGCCAACTACGGTGCGACAAACGCGCGGGAGATCGCCAAGCTCCTGGCCGAGCTGGAAACCACCGAGAACTAACCGTCGACCGACGGTGGCAGGCCGGCCATTCCGTCCGCCAACGCCGTGTCCGAGTGCTCGGTCGCCTCGAGCTCCGCGCCCACCGAGCCCAGCCAGGTCACGGCGCCCAGCGCGATCGGCAGCAGTGCGGCGAGGATGAGCCACGGCCCGAACACCAGGCCCAGGCCGGCGATCGCCAGCCCGGAACCCACCTGGAGCGGCGCGAACGTCTGGGTCGGGACACGGCCCGATTCGTCGGCGAACGGTCCGCCCCCAATCGCCTCGGGGTCGGTCGCGGGAGCGGCACGCCGCTGGCCCCGGGCCAGCAGGATGGCGGCGAACGCGCTCGCCACGCCGAATAACCCCAGCAGGGTTGTCCCCGCCGGCTCGTAGCTGACAAACCAGTAGACCGTCGCCACGACCAGGGCGAATGCGGCACTGCGCGCGAAGAACAGCACCTCCTCGGGCTGGCGCCGAAGCCGCTCGATCATTCCGCGACGTCCGCAGCGCCGGCGCCCGGGGGGCCCACGTCAGGCTCGACGCCAACCGCCGCCGGGTCGATCCCGGCCCGCGCGAGCCGCTCGTCGAACACGGGTCGCTCCGAGCGGATCGGTGGCAGGCGGCGGAAGTTGTGGTGCGGCGGCGGCGAGGACGTGGCCCACTCGAGCGAGTTGCCGCCCCACGGATCGTCCCCTGCGGTCGCCGGTCCACGAAGCGCGAGCGCAACCGCGACGAGGAACGGAATGGTGCCCAGGCCCAGCAGGAACGCCCCCAGCGTCGACAGCAGGTTGAGCGCTCCCCAGCCGGTGCTCACCGCGTAGTCCACGATCCGGCGGGGCATTCCTTCCGCGCCCAGCTGGTATTGCGGCACGAAGGTCAGCGCGAAGCCCACCATCCAGGCGGCGAAGTGCAGCCGACCCAGGCGCTCGGACAGGAAGCGCCCGGTGAACTTGGGGAACCAGTAGTAGATCCCCGCGAACCCGGCGAAGACCGTGCTGCCGATGATCACATTGTGCAGGTGGGCGACGACGAAATAGGTGTCCTGGAACTGATAGTCGAGCGGCGGCGAGGCCACGATCACCCCGGTGATTCCGCCGATCGTGAAAACGTAGATCAAGCCGATCGCCCACAACATCGGCACCCGCAAGGAAAGCCGGCCGCCCCACATCGTCGCGATCCAGTTGAAGATCTTGATCCCGGTCGGTACGGCAATCAGCAGGGACATGATGCTGAAGAACGGCAGGTTGACCCGGCCGGTCGTGAACATGTGGTGGGCCCAGACCGTCATCGACAGCCCGGCGATCAGGATCGTCGCCAGGATCACCAGCCGGTAGCCGAAGAGCGGCTTGCGGCTGAAGACCGGGAAGATCTCGCTGACGATGCCGAAAAACGGAATGGCGACGATGTACACCTCGGGGTGACCGAAGAACCAGAACAGGTGCTGGTAGATGATCGGGTCGCCGCCCCGGCTGGCATCGAAGAACGAGCCGCCCAGGTGGCGGTCGATGTACAGCAGGGCCAGTGCCCCCGTGATCGCCGGGAAGGCGAACAGGATCATCGTCGCAGTCACGAGCATGTTCCAGGTGAAGATCGGCATCCGGAACATCGTCATGCCCGGGGCGCGGCGCGCGTAGATCGTGGCAATGAAGTTGACCGCGCCCATGATCGACGAGGCGCCCGACAGCGCGAGCCCCACGATCCACAGGTCAACCCCGACATTGGCCGAGTAGCGGACCTCGCTCAGCGGGGCATAGCCTGTCCACCCGATGTCGGCTGCCCCGGACGTGGTCAGGAAACCGAGCAGCACGATCACGCCGCCGAACAAGAACAGCCAGTACGACAAGGCGTTGAGCCGCGGGAAAGCCATGTCCGCCGCGCCGATCTGCAGCGGGACGATGTAGTTCGCGAACCCGATCGCGAGGGGCGTCGCGAAGAACAGCATCATCAGCGTCCCGTGGATGGTGAACAGCTGGTCGTAGGTCTGGGCACTCACGATCTGCTGGCCCGGCTGGGCGAGCTCGCTGCGCATGACCATCGCCATCAGTCCGGCGAGCAGGAAGAAGCCGAACGCGGTGACCATGTAGAGCACGCCGATCCGCTTGTGATCGGTCGTGGCAAGCCACGCGACAAGCGCGGGGGGCTCGGTACGCCGGATCGCGACTGCCGGCGCAGACGCACTCATGGGACCGAGGGCGATGGAGACGCCGACGGCGACCCTCCCGCCGACGCCGCGGCCGAGGGCGAGGACCTGGCGCTTGCGAGCCAGCTATCGAACTCCGGGCGGCTGACCGCGCGGACCGAGAAGGTCATCGCGGCGTGGAAGACTCCGCAGTACTCGGCGCAGGCGCCCGGATACGTGCCGGCCTCCTGGACGAGGAAGTCGAACGTCGTGGGCCGACCCGGGATCGCGTCGCGCTTGAACAGGAACCGAGGCACGAAGAACGCGTGGTTCACGTCGGTTGCGTCGAGCGTGACGTGGACCGGCTCACCGACCGGGACGACGATCTCGGGCGGGCTCTCGGGCAGTCCGCTGATCGCCACGCCGGAGTCCGGATAGGTGAACGTCCAGCCCCAGCGAAACGCGGTCACGTGGAGGGAGACGCCGCCACTCCCACGGGCGTCCACGCCGGACAGCGTCGCGACCGTGAGCGCGAAGAGCGCCAGGACTGTCACCAGTGGGATGGCCGTCCAGATCCCTTCGACGACGAGGTTTCCCGAGACCTGCCGGGGCAGCCCCTCCTTCGCGCGACGCGAGCCCAGCAGCGCCACGCTCGCGGCAACCCACACGATCCCTGCCACGACGATGCTGCCCGCGGCGAAGATGCCATAGAGATCGGCGATCTGCCGGCCCTGCTGGGTTGCCGGGACGGGCAAGCAGCCGTTGGCGATGAGGGCGGCCAGCGCGAGGAACATCGTCCTGCGCATGGCCAGGCTCGGCATGCTCATGCCGGCGGACCGCCCTGGGTCGGCTGCCCGCCCGGCGACCCTTCGACCTCCTGGAATCCCCCGTCGGGCGTTCGGCGGAGGGCGATCCCGCCGGGGGCCGTCTCGACCGCCCGCTCGACCTCCCCTCGCCTGCGACGGGCGGACGCCAGCCAGTAGATCGCGACCCACGTGCCGACCGCCAGGACGACCAGGAGCACTCGGAAGACCATCGTCAACGACTCGACCGGGACGTTCAGGAACACCCCGATGACGTCGTTCCCGCCGGCGAGCGTGAACACGAGGAACAGGCTGATGGCCGCCGCGCCCGTGGCAACTCGCACGGGCGACTCCCATGGCCAGTCAAGCAGGTGGTGCTCCGCGCGGTCGTGCGTCAGGCGAGCCTCGATGAACGGCCACAGCAGGAGGCCGGTGATGAGGATCGTTGGGATCACGACCCCGGGGATGAACGGCGCCGGGATGGTCACGCCCAGGATCGTTGGCTCGATCGGCAGCCCGAGGCGGAGCGCGCCCTCCAGCCAGCCGACGTACCAGTCGGGCTGGGCCGGGCTGCTGACGGCATACGGGATGAACGGCCCGTACAGCCAGATCGGGTTGATCTGGATCAGCCCGGCGATCAGCGAGATCACGGCCGCCGTCATGAACAGCAGGCCGACCGAACGAAAGACCTGGCCGGGCCAGAACGGCTGTCCCACCACGTTGTCCTCGCGCCGCGTGCCGCCCTTGTACTGGGTGTGCGACTGCACGAACACGAACAGCAGGTGCGTGCCGATGCCCGCGATCAGCAGGCCCGGGAAGAGCATCACGTGGAAGACGAACAGCCGGCTGATCAGGTCGAGGGTCGGAAACTCGCCGCCGAAGATCAGCGACGCCAGCCAGGGGCCGATGAACGGGATCGAGATGGCCGCGGAGTACGCGATGCGCAGCCCGGTTCCCGACAGGAGGTCATCGGGCAGTGAGTAGCCGGTGAACCCTTCGGCGAGCGCCAGGAGCAGGAGGCCCACGCCGACCACCCAGTTGATGTCGCGCGGCCGGCGGAACGCGCCGGTGAAGAACACCCGCGCAAGGTGGACGGCGATCGAGCCAAGGAAAACCAACGCAGTCCAGTGGTGGATCTGGCGCATCAGCAGACCGGCCCGCACCTCGAAGCTCAGCCGCATCACGGATCCGAAGGCCGCAGATACCTGCGTGCCGTCCAGCGGGGCGTACGGTCCGTGGTAGGTCGTCGGTCGCGAGTCGGGCGTGTAGAAGAACGTCATGAAGACGCCGGTCGCGAGCAGGATCACGAAGCAGAACAGCGCGACCTCGCCGAGCAGGAACGTCCAGTGGTCCGGGAAAACCTTTCGGAGGACGGTGCCGGCGTAACGGCCGAAGCCCGTCCGTCTGTCGAACCAGATCGCGATGCGCTCGAGCTCGGTCGGGCGCCGCGGCTCCTGGACCGGGCCACCGTCGATCGCTCGCCCGGGCGCGCCGGAGGCCCTTTCGTCAGCCACCGCTGTGCACATTCCAGAAGCTCGGCCCGACGGGCTCCGGGAAGTCGCCGAGGGCGGCGAAGGTCCCGTCCGGCTGAAGCGTGATGGGGAGCTGCGGCAGCGGCCGGACGGCGGGTCCCCCGGTCGGGACCGCCCCGCGAAGGACGTCGAACGTCGACTGATGGCAGGGGCAGATCAGGCTCTCGAGCGTCGCCCGGTACAGGCCGACGGGGCAGCCGGCGTGCGTGCAGACCTTCGAGTACGCGACGAAGCCGTTCGGTGCCCAGCTCGCCCGATCGGGCGCCAGCTGCAGCCGACCAGGCCCCACGTTGATGAGCAGCGTCTGTCCGTCGGCCGATCCGGGATACCCCTCTGGAAAGACGGTCAGCAGGCCGCCGACCGGGATCTGAGCACCGAGGACGGGTATGTTCGTTTCGTCGACCAGCCGCAGCCCCTTGCGCCAGGGCGTGACGAACAGCTCGCGGCCGGGCGCCGGGCCGAGCGAGAAGACCGGCACCGCCAGAGCGGCCGCGAGACCGGCGAAGGCGCCCAGCATCAGGCGGACGAGCATCGTCCGGCGGGTGATCGCCGGGGCCGCCAGGGCATCCCCCGGGTCAGCCGCGCTCTCCTCGGAGCCCAGCGGATGACGAACTTCGGTCACGGGCGCGTTGGGCAGCAGTGCCTGCGCCCAGACGATGATCCCGAAGCCGATGCCGCCGAGGCAGGCCGTCAACAGCACCGCTTCGATCTGCGTCTGCCCTCCGAGGACGTAGACGACGAGGAGCCCGATTCCGGCCAGCAGCGCGGCCACGAAGGCCAGGCCTGCGAGCCGCTCGGCTGCCGGGTTCTCCGGGATCCCGGCATCGCTCCGTGCCGGCACGAGCGCGGCCGGCCTGCCGAGCAGGCCGGGATTGCGCCTGGGGGGCTCCTCGCTCATCGGGCACCCCGCCCGATCCAGCGGGCGACGGCGAGGAGCGTCACGATCCCGACGGCTCCGGCGAGGAAGCCCTCGGCGACGGGTCCGACCTCCGCAACCGGCAGCCCACCCGGGTGCGGCGGGTGGTGGAGCAGCTCGACGTATGCCGCGAGGTCATCGAGTTGTTGTTGATCGAAGGCGAACGCCGGCATCGGGCCAGGACCCACGATGGTGGCCTCCCCGACCGTCCGCGAGTCTGCCCGATCGAGTGGCGGCGCGACGAACCCTCCGCCGACCGTGCCTCCTGCGCCGGTCGCGCCGTGGCACGCGGCGCAGTTCGCAAGGTACAGCTGCCGGCCTCGCGCCAGATCGCCGTTCGAGGCAACGACATTCGGAATTGCCGGCCCGGGACCGAGCGAGGCCACGAACGCGTCGATCGCCTCGATCTGCTCTTCGCTGTACGCCGGCGACTGGCGCACCGCGGGTGCGCCCGGTGCCGACAGGGGCATGCGGCCGGTGCGCAACTGGAAGTCGGCTGCGGCGGCCCCGACCCCGACCAGTGAGGGGCCGTACGCACTCCCCTCCCCGGAAGGTCCGTGACACGCGGCGCAGCCCTGGAGGTACAGCGACCGGCCGGTGTCGAGAGAAGCCACCTGCGTGACGCCGACCGACGAGGCTGCCCTGGAAGCGTCCGCCTGTTCCACCAGCCACCAGCCGAGCATCGCCGCGATGACCGCCAGAAGGGCGGCATACGGACGAAGCCGCTCGCCCGCTGCTAGCATCGACCCAGGCCCCTCCCGGCCCTGGCTGCCCAAGGTCTCCACTGATCCTTCCGACTCCCTGTCTCGAGGGCCGCAGCGCGCCGTGCCTCACTACACCTTTGCTGCAGTCGCCGCGCTCTCCGTTGCCGCGGCGCTCGCCGTCGCCGGGGTGGCGCTCCTCTCGGGCCGGTCGGGGCAGCCCTGGCTCGACCGCCTGATCCTCGTCCAGTCTGCGCTCGTCGCGATCAGCGCGCTTTCGGGCCTTCCGGGACCGATCTCCGGGCGACCTCCCCCGGATCCGCTCCATTACCTGTATGCGGTCCTGGCACTGGCCGCG
>VBFZ01000250.1 GCA_005880805.1 Chloroflexota bacterium
AGACGTTCGCGCCCGCCTTGAACAGGTTGTCGATGGTCCTGGAGACGTACTCCTCGTTGCCCGGGATCGGGCTGGCCGACACGATCACCGTGTCGCCCGGCTGGATCTCGACGAAGCGGTGGTCGCGGTTGGCCATCCGGGCCAGACCGGACATCGGCTCCCCCTGGGCGCCCGTGGTCGCGATCACCAGGCTGCCAGGTGCGACCTCGTTGATCCGCTCCTTGGGGATCATCTGGTCCTGCGGATACTGGAGGTAGCCGAGCTCCGAGGCGATCCGGACGTTCTGCTCCATCGAGCGCCCGATGACCGCGACCTGCCGGCTGAACGAGCCCGCGGCATCGATGACTTGCTGGATGCGCGCGATGTTGCTGGCGAAGGTCGCCACGATGACCCGGCCGTCGAGCGGCTCCATGATCTCCCGGAACGCCTCGCCGACCGTCCGCTCCGATGGCGTGTAGCCCGGGTTCTCCGCTCTCGTCGAGTCGGACAGCAGGCAGACGACGCCCTCCTCCCCCATCCTCGCCAGGACGTGGAAGTCGGAGAGCTTGCCGTCGACGGGCGTGTGATCGAACTTGAAGTCGCCCGTATGGACGACGACCCCGACCGGGGTACGGATCACGACGCCCATCGCGTCCGGGATCGAGTGACTGACGCGGAACGGGATGACCGTGAAGGGCCCGACCGTAATCTCGCCGCCGGGATCGAGCGCCAGGAGCGGGTTGTCGCGGAGCTTGTGCTCCTTGATCTTGATGCCCAGCAGGCCGCGCGCCAGCGTCGAGGCGTAGACCGGGACGCCGGGAAAATTGGGCAGGACGTAGGGCAGGCCGCCGACGTGATCTTCGTGAGCATGCGTGATCACGAACGCCTTGACGTTCGAGCTGCGCTCCTTGAGGTACGTCACGTCCGGCACGACGAGGTCGATCCCGAACATCTCTTCGTCCGGGAACATCAGGCCGCAGTCGACGACGATGATCTCGTCGCCGTACTCGAAGACGGTCATGTTCTTGCCGATATCGCCCACCCCGGCGAGCGGGATGATGCGCAGGGGCGTCTGAGAGCTGGCCATGGGGTCCTTGCTGACTTAGAAGAGACCGAGCTGGTCCGTGGGGTCCGTGAGCAGTGCCGGATCGGACGAGAGAAGATCGTCCGGCCCCGACGACCGGTGGTCGGGCGCGGGCGATACAGGCTCTGGAACGATGTCGGGCGACTCTCGGGCGTCCGCAGCGCCGCCGCGGGATGGTACATCGCGTAGGCCGTCGTTCCGGCCGGGGCCGTTCCCTCCGCTGCATCGCGGTACGTGCCGTGGACCTGGCCGATCCGGGCACCAGGCATGAATCGGCCGAGCGAATGTCGACCGAGCGTCACGACCAGGGCCGGTTGCAGGATCTCGAGCTGGCGCTGCAGGAACAGCGCGCAGGCCGCGATCTCGTCGGGTTCCGGGTCGCGATTGTCCGGTGGCCGGCACTTCACGACGTTCGTAATGAAGACTTCGTCGCGCCGCCAGCCGACCTCGCCGAGGAGGCGCACGAGCAGCTCGCCCGCGCGTCCCACGAACGGGCGCCCCTGGCGGTCCTCGTTGAAGCCGGGTCCCTCGCCGACGAACATCACTTCCGTGTCGGGATGGCCCTCACCGGGGACGGCATTCGTACGGCCGGCATGGAGCCGGCAGTTGGTGCACGACCGCACCTGTGCGGCGATTTCGTCGAGCGCCGCGGCTCGCGCGTACGAAGCTTCCTGGTCGAACGCGGCTGTTGGCGCGGTGGGGGGCCCGGGTTCCAGCTCCGCCGCGATGACGGGAAGGTCGCCAGAGGTCAAGTCGTGCCCCCGACGGGGGTCCCCTGCACCCTTGCCGCCGCCTGGGTGCGTGTCGATGTCGCCGAGGGAATCGTTGCCGAGCGCTGTGCGGCCGGCTCGACCCAGCCACGGTCCACGATGAGTTCCGCCAGCTCGACCGCGTTGGTTGCCGCCCCCTTGCGCAGGTTGTCGCTGACGACCCAGAACGCGAGACCGCGCCCGTCCGGGATCGAGAGATCCTGGCGAACGCGCCCGACGAAGACCTCGTCGCGCCCGGCTGCCTCGGTTGCCAGCGGATACACGTGGGCAGCGGGGTCGTCGCGCACGGCGACGCCCGGAACCGCTGCGAACAGCTGGCGCGCGCGCTCCGGCGTGATCGGGCTGCGGGTTTCGACGTGGACGGCCTCCGAGTGGCTTACGAAGACCGCCACGCGCACGGCCGTGCATGAGATCCGCAGGGCGGGCAGGTGGAGGATCTTGCGGCTTTCCGTGACAACCTTCCATTCCTCGCGGGAATACCCGTTGTCAAGGAAGACGTCGATCTCGGGGAGGGCGTTGAAGGCGATCTGGTGTGGATAGATGTTGGCCTCGATCGCCTGCCCCTCGACGTGCGCCTTCACCTGGCCTTCGAGCTCGGCGAGGGCGTCCGCGCCGGTACCCGAGACGCTTTGGTACGTGTCGACGATGACCCGCTCGAGCCCTACCCCGTCGCGCAGGGCCATTAGGACCGGGGCAAGCTGCATCGTCGAGCAATTCGGGTTGGCGATGATCCCCTCGTGGACCGCCGCGTCCTCGGGGTTGACCTGGCTCACGACGAGCGGAACGTCGGGCTCCATGCGCCAGGCATTCGAGTTGTCGATCACAGTGGCGCCCCGCTCGACGGCCTGCGGCGCGAGCTCGCGAGCGACATCCGATCCGACCGAGAACAGCGCGATGTCCACGCCTGCGAAGGCATCCGCCGTTGCCTCGCGGACGACGTGGGCCCTGCCACCGATGTCGACCGACGTTCCCGCAGAGCGCCCGGACGCGAGCAGGCGCAGCTCGGCGATCGGGAACTCCCGTTCGAGGAGGACGGTGATCAACGTCCGGCCGACGACGCCGGTGGCTCCGACGACGGCGACAGTGAGCGGTTTCCGGGTCATGGCACGCATGGCTCCGCTGCCTTCGTCAAGCGGTCGGGCACCGCGGGAGTATAGCAGCGGGGCCCCTCAGCTCCCGGCTTCAGCGACGGCACACGGTGGTCAGCCAGGCGGCTCTGCGGCCACCCGTCCCTACGCCGAGCCCCCTGCGAGGCGACGCCGCATCACCGGCTGGAAGCGCAGCCAAATCTGATTCAGCAGGAGCGGCGCACCCACCGCCACGGACAGCCACAGGGGGGCGGTCAACCGATCGAGCGGTGACCGGACGGGATGGTAGGCGACCAAGGCGACCGATCCCGCTGCGTTCGCGAGCCACGGCCAGACCCAGGCGCTCCCGGCCAGCACCAGTCCGCCAAGGCCAGCGCCGACGGTGAGGAGGATGTGCGGCACGCCGGATAGTTCGTGGATGTGCGCGCGCACGAATCGCAATGTATACAGGGCCAGGTCGCGAACCGGGTTTCGGTGGTCGGGCCTGCGGAAATGGTTCGTGATGAAGTCCTGCGCCTGATCGACGGCTGATG
>VBFZ01000061.1:0-9139 GCA_005880805.1 Chloroflexota bacterium
TTCCCCGCCGTCGAGGGCCGACCACGCGGCCTGGCGGTCCTCCGGGCCATGGTTGCGACGCGCCGACCCGAAGCGTGAACACCTGGGACGCGATCCGGACCAAGCGGATGATCCGCCGCTTCGTGGACCAGTCGCTGGCCCCCGGGGAACTCGAGCGGATCCTTGATGCCGGCCGGCACGCCGGGAGCTCCAAGAACCTTCAGCGCTGGGATTTCATCGTCTGCCGGGACCGCGCGCATCTCCGGGAGCTGGCAACGATCGGACCCTATGCCGGGCACCTCGCCGGGGCAGCCGTGGCGGTGGCACTCGTGACGCCCGACCCGTCCGTGGCCGACGCGCCACTGTCGGTGATGTTCGATCTCGGCCAGGCGGCCGGGAACATGATGCTCGCGCGACCTGCTCGGCTACCCGGCCGATCACCACTGCGAGTACCTGCTGTCCTTCGGCTACCCCGCGGACCCCTCCGCGCTCAGTGCGCCCCCGAAGCGTAGCGGCCGGCGGCCACTCGCAAAGGTCCTCCACGAGGAGCGTTGGTAGGAACAGGGCGAGGGTCGGG
Organism: Chloroflexota bacterium; assembly: GCA_005880805.1. Lineage (GTDB taxonomy): Bacteria > Chloroflexota > Limnocylindria > Limnocylindrales > CSP1-4 > CF-16. The sequence continues at coordinate 557 of VBFZ01000061.1, forward strand.
CGACGCTCGCCCGGTTATTGCCAGCGGAAGAAGCGGGCCGCGATCCCGAAACAGACGACCGACCAGCCGACGAGCACGGCCATACAAACCCACAGCGGGAACAGCGCCGCGCCGTTCACCATCGTCTGGCGGAGGGCGTCGGACAGGTACGTCAGGGGCAGTGCCCGCGCGACGACCTGCAGGAAGTTCGGCATCTGCTCGAGCGGAAAGAACGTCCCCGACAGGAACATCAGCGGGAACTGAACGGCGCTGACCATTCCGTTCGCGGCGTCCTCGGTCTTGGCGAACGATGCGATGACATACCCGAGCGCAAGGAAGGAGAGCGCGCCGACCAGCGCGAAGCCCGCGCCGAGCAGCGGATTGCCCGAGATCTGGACGTGGAACACGAACGCCCCAACGCCGATGATCAGGGCGGTCTGGACGATCCCGATCAGCAGGCGCATCACGATGTTGCTGCCGACGAGCTGCCAGCGCCGCAGGGGAGTCGCGTTGAGGCGCTTGAGGATCAGATTCTCCCGGTCCGCCACCAGCGGGATCGCGCTGAAGACGCCGAGTTGCATGAGTGCCATTCCGAGGATGCTCGGGGTGAGGTAGGAGACGGCGTTCAGGTCCTGTGTCTGGAGGTCCCGCGCGGTCGCGACGATCGCGGGCAGCCTCCCTCCCAGGTTGACCTGCGCGAGTACGCCGTTCGTCACCTGCATCACGCTTCCGCGCGCCGAGATCTGGCTCGGGTCGGTGTAGACGATCACATTCGCCTGCCGGGACGGGTCCTGGCGAGCCTCGGCAGCCGATCGCGCGTAGCCCGCGGGGACGACGATGACGCCCGACACGTCGCCATGGCGCATCTGCTCGAGCGCGTCACTCTGCCCGAGGTCGACGAGCTTGATGATCGGGACCTGCGCGAACGCCGACCGCAGCTGGGCCGACGCCTCCGAGCGGTCCGCGTCCACCCAGCCGACCTTGATCGAGTTGTTGCCGCCCGTGAAGATCGCCCCGAACAGGAAGATGAAGATGAGCGGGAACATCAGCGTCCAGAAGACCGCCTGCCGGTTGCGCAGGTAGCTGCGGATGTTCGCGATGGTCAGCGCGATGAGTGCCGTCATCCGTCCATTCCGCGTCCCCTGATCAGTCGCGCAGCGCCCGACCGGTCAGGTCGAGGAAGACGTCCTCGAGCGTCGCCCGCCGGACGCCGAGGTTCTCGGGCTCCGCCCCGATCGATTCCGTCGCAGCAAGGAGCGCCCCGATCGTCGCCGGCACGTCACGGCTGTAGAGCAGCACCTCGCCTTCGTCGTGCTTGACCCCGGTTACATCGGCCAGGCCGGCCAGACGCTCGTCCGACAGGCCCGGGATCGCGCTGAAGAACACCGTCCGCTCCTGAAAGTGCCGTCCAACCAGCTCGTTGACCGTGCCCATCTCGAGTACTCGCCCGTGGTCCATGATCGCCAGCCGGTCGCACAGGACCTCTGCCTCCTCCATGTAGTGGGTGGTGAGCAGGATCGTCTTGCCCTGCTCCTGGAGGCGCTTCACCAGCTCCCAGAGCGCCCGGCGGGCGGCGGGGTCGAGGCCCGTCGTCGGCTCGTCGAGAAAGACGACCTCGGGGTCGTTCACGAGCGCGAGGGCGACCGCGAGCCGCTGACGCTGGCCGCCCGACAGCTCGCTGGTGCGACCGTTGCGGCGCTCGCCGAGGTCGAGGAACTCGATGAGCTGCTCTGACGGCAGGCTCCGCCGGTAGAAGCTGCGGAACAGCTCGAGGACCTCCGTCACCGTCAGCATCGGGTAGAGCTGGGCGGTCTGGAGCGCCACGCCGATGCGCTCCTTTAATGCACCGGGGTCCCTGGCGACGTCGATCCCGAGGACCTGCAGCGACCCCGAATCGGGTTCGCGGAGGCCCTCCAGCATCTCGACGGTCGTCGTCTTACCGGCGCCGTTCGGGCCCAGCAGGCCGAACACTTCCCCTCGACCGACGTCGAAGCTGACGCCGTCCACCGCCCGGACTTCTCCGTACCACTTCCGCAGGTCTTCGACGGAAATCACGGTCTCGGCGCCCGCGCGCGCGTTGCTCACCGTGCGCTCACTGGCGTGGATCCCGCGAGTCCGTTAAAGGCGCTTGCGCAGGTAGCTGGTCACGCCGGCGTCGTACCCCAGCGACTCGTAGAGGTGTCGCGCGTCCGGCCGGTGGTGGCCCGCAGTCACTTCGACGAAGGCAGCGCCGACCTCGTGGCCCACCCGCTCCGCCTCGCCCATGAGCAGGTGGCCGACGCCGCGTTCGCGGACGCCCGGATCCACGACCAGGGCAAGCACGCGGACGATTCGATCATCGTGCTCGAAGCGGGGCAGTACGTGGAGGGCAATGAAGCCGAGCAGCTCGCCGTCGTGGTCGGCAACGATGACCAGCGAGTACGCCGAGGCGAACCGCTCCAGCCGCGCGACGATGTCCGACGGACCGGCCGGATAGCCCTCGTCCGTGAACAGGCTCGCGATGCGCGGCGCGTCCTCCGACGTTGCCGGCCGCAGGACGACGGAACGCTGGTCGATCACGGCGCGATGGTACCCGCTCGTCACTCCGTGGCCGGGCGCGCGTCCCGCGTTGCGACCAGGAGCCAGGGCCCCTCGCGGGACGAGGCGTGAACGAGCAATTCGGCGCCGAACGGACCTCCGCCGGGCGTCGCTGGCGCGCGCGGACGCCTCCTGATACCGCCATCGGGCTTCAGCGGGACTGCCAGGTAGAGGGCAGCCGGGCCCTCGCCGTGGCGGGCAAGGAAGGCCGCCAGTCGACCTTCGGTGGCCGGCTCCAAGAGCACGATTCCGGTCGCGGTGGTGGGCTCGGTCACCCATGCACGGGCGCCAAGGAGGTCGTCGGGCGGAGCTTTGGCGAACGTGGTCCCCGGAAACGCCGAAGCAGCCCGTTCGAGATCGACCGTCGCCCAGCCGATCGCGATGAGGTCGAAGCGGGGCGGAGACGGCCGCGCCACCGGCGATGGCTGGTTTCGCACAGGGTCGAGCTCGAGGCGGTCGGGCGCCTTCCGGGCAGGCGGGGTTGCCACATTCACGGGCACGATCTCGAGATCAGCCGATGGAAACGCGATGCGCGGCGCCTCCGGGGTGATCGCCAGTCCGAGCTCGCGGAGGTGTTCGAGGAGGCCGCCATGATCCGCTGATAGCCAGCGAACGGAGATACCCGGAACATCTCGATCGCCTGATTCCACGCACCAACCATAGTCGCGGCGCCCTTCGGGTCGCGGACCCCTGAAACCGGTCCACGGCCTTCGCGCGTATCGTTGGAAGATCTGACTTGGTTCCATCGGCGCCCGCCATGTGCGCCGGCAACCTCCCCTACGACTGCCCAGGAGGACTCTTATGTCGAAGCTACGACTGCCGGCGCTCGTCGCGGCTGCTGCTCTTGTGATCGCGGCCTGCTCGGGCAGCGCCAGCCCGACGCCTTCCGCGGCCGCCGCGAGTACCGCGGCCTCGCCGTCGGCGGCTGCCGCTGGCGGAGGAGCCTCGGTCGACATCAAGAACACGGCTTTCAACCCGACGACCATCACGGTCAAGGTCGGTGACAAGGTGACCTGGACGAACAGCGACGGGTTCGCGCACACGGTGACGTTCGACGACAACTCGGCCGACAGCGGCAACCTCGACGGCGGCAAGACCTTCGATCACCAGTTCACCACGGCTGGAACCTTTGCCTATCACTGCAAGATCCACGCGAACATGAAGGCCACCGTGACCGTCACCGGCTAGCGGTCGCGGCGCGCCTCCCCGCGAGGCGCAACGCCCACCTCCGCGACTCGGTCAGAAGAACGTGCTCCCTGCCGGTAGCACGTCTGCCCGGAACGACGTATGATCGAGCAGTCGACTCGACCTGCGTCAATGGAGCGCACCGATGCGCACGCTCGCCCGCCCGATCGGCCTCGGGCTCGCCGCCCGGGGCGACCCTGAAGACGTCATCAGCTGGGCCCGTCAGGCGCGGGACGCCGGCCTCGACTCCGTCTGGATCCACGATAGCTACTACGAGCGCGACGCGATCAGCTTCGGCTCCACGCTCGCCAGCGCGCTCGCGGCCGACGGTCTGGCGGCCGTCGAGGGAGAGGCCGGATTCAGGGTCGCTCTCGGGGCGGTAAATCCCTTTACGCGTCATCCGGTCGTCCTGGCGATGACCGGCTCCGCGCTCGACGAGCTGCTCCCCGGCCGCGTCGTGATGGCGCTCGGCACGGGCCTGCCACTGCGGCTCAAGCAGATGGGCATCCCCTACGAGCCCGAGGGGGCTGTCCAACGCGTCTCCGACACGATGGATCAGCTCCGGCAACTCTGGGCCGGTGAGCGCCTCCCGTCCGTGACGGCGGGCCTGCCGCCGATCCAGCCCATGTTCCCGCCGACGCACCGCATCCCCCTCTTCATCGCCGCCTATCGAAAGGAGTTCGTCGCCCTCGCTGGGCAGAAGGCGGATGGCTACCTGGCTCGGCCCGCCGAGTCGATTCCGTCTCTACACGGAATCCTCGAGCGCCTGGAACGCTCGGCGCTCGATGCGGAGCGCGATCCGAACTCGATCGAGACGGCCGGCTACCTGCTCAGTCTTGTCGACCGGAGCCGGCGCGACGCACTCAACCGCGCGAAACGGGAGCCCTTCGTCATCTACATGATGTCCGTCCTGTCGGACGTCTCGCTGCGGCGGGCAGGCTTCGACCGCGACCTGCGCGATCGGATCGCCGCCGCGTGGCGCGCCGAGGACTACACGAGTGCCGGCAACCTCATCCCCGATGAGCTGCTCGACGCGTTCATGCTGTGCGGGACGCGCGACGAGGTCGCGCAGGGGGCGATGGCCTTCCACACGAGCGCCGGCCTGGGCCTGCCGCTGCTCCAGCCTGTCCTCCAGGAAGATGCGCAGATCCGGGAGCTGATCGAGGCGGCCGCGATCTTCGCGGGCCTGCCCGCTGCCGACCGCGCGGGGCGAGCCGTTGCGGCCGGGACGAGCAGCCAGCCGTCCAAACAGGCCGAGACGGACACGACCCCGGGCGCGGGCACGGATCAGAACCTCCCGCGCTGGGAGGTCGTCCGTCGCAGAAGCGGCGCGGTCTGGGAGATCCTGCGGCCCTTCGCCTACACCGCATCGGTCATCCCGGTCCTGGCGGGCGGCGCCCTGGCCGCGGTCAACGGCCTGTTCGACCCACGTCTCTTCCTGGCCGCCCTCGCCGGCGCGGTGCTTCTCCACTCGGGCACCAACGTCATCAACGAGATCTACGACGTACGGCAGGGCATCGACTCGATCACATCGCCGCGGGCGAGCCACGCGCTCGTGAAGGGCAGGATCACGGAGCGTGCTGCGTTCGCCCTGGCGCTCGCCAGCTTCGCGCTCGCCGTGATCGTCGGGTTCTACCTGATCTCGGTCAGGGGTCCGGCCATCCTCGTGCTCGGTGCCCTTGGCCTGGCCGGCGGCTACTTCTACACGGCGCCGCCATTCCAGTACAAGTACCGGGCACTCGGGGTCCCGCTCGTGTTCCTCCTGATGGGGCCGTTGATGGTCGAGGGCGCCTACTTCGCGGTGACCGGCGAGTGGTCGTTCCAGGCCCTCGTCGTGTCGATCCCGGTGGGACTCCTCGTGGCCGCGATCCTGCACGGCAACGAGTGGCGCGACATCAGCGAGGACACCCGGGCCGGGATCGTGACCATGTCGGCCGGGATCGGCAAGGAGTACGCGCACTACCTGTACGTCGCGCTCGTCCTGGGTGCGTACATCACGCTCGGACTGGCAGTGGCGTTCCGCCTGTTGCCGCCCGCGACGCTGCTCGCCATCCTGTCACTGCCGCTCCTGGCGCAGGTGGTTCGCTCCGCCGAGCTGGGAGCCACCGGGCAGGCGCGCGCGATCGCGATGATCGACCTGCAGACCGCCCGCCTGCACCTTGCCTTCGGCGCGCTGCTCGTCGCCGGGATCCTGCTCTCCGGCGTGATCCGTGGCTGAGGGGTCGCGCCGCCGGGTGCGACCTCGCCGCGACGATGGGCCGGGCCTGTTCCGACCCGCCGTCGGCCTGCTGGCCGCCACGGCCGCGTTCACGGCGACGTTTCGCGGGCCCCGCGCACGCTTCTGGACGCGCATGACCTGGACCGGGATCGGGCTGGGATCTTTGGCCCTGGCGACGTCTTCGCCGGCCCGCCGGATTCGCATCGGGCCCCGGGAGATCGTGGTCGGCCTCGGCTCGGCCGGCGTCCTGTATGGGACGTTCCTCGCGGGTGACACATTCGCACGTCGACTCGTGCCCGGCGGGGCGGCCGACATCCGGGACGTCTATGCCCTGCGCAGCCTTCGACCCCGGCCTGAGATCGCGGCACGACTCGCGGCGATCATCGGCCCTGCCGAGGAGCTGTTCTGGCGTGGCCTGGTCCAGGAGTCGCTCATGCGCCGATACGGGCGGTGGTCGGGCGCGCTGATGGCGGCGTTCGCCTACGGCGGCGTGCACGTCGTGACCGGCAACTTCACCCTCCTGGGTGCGGCGAGTGTCGCCGGCGCCCACTGGTGCGCCCTGTACGCGGCGGGCGTTCCCCTCGGCGCCCTGGTCGTAAGCCACGTCACCTGGGACGTGTGGATCTTCCTGTTGCAGCCGACCTCCGACATCGACGCGCCGGAAACCAGGGGCGTGTGACGCCCGCAGCGCAATTCCGTTGCCGTTCCCGGGCGACAATGCAACCAACCGGCGGCTACCCGTGTTGAACAGGTCGATGGACGACGAGCTCCCGGGCCTCCTGGCGCGCGATCTGGATGGCGCCTTCGAGCGCCTCGTTCGCGAGCACCAGCATCGGGTCTACACGATTGCCCTTCGTATCACCGGCAATTCCAGTGACGCCGAGGAGATCGCGCAGGACGTCTTCCTGCGTGCCTACCGCGCGCTGGCCGGCTACACACGAGAACGTGCGCGTCAGCTGCGGCTCCGGCCCTGGCTCGCAACGATCGCGGTGAACCTGGCGCGCAACCGCCTTCGGCGACACCGTCCGGCGGCGTCGGACATCGACTCGCTCTCCCAGGCGGAGGTTCCGCGGGCAAACGGGGGCACACCCCAGGTCGAGCTCGCCCGGCGGGAGACCGCCGCGCATTGGCAACGCCTGCTGGCCGACCTGCCGGACCGCTACCGGGTGCCGCTGGTGCTGCGCTACGTCGACGAGCTCACCTATCCCGAGATGACCGAGGTCCTGGGCATGCCGTCCGGGACGCTCAAGGCCCAGGTACACCGCGGACTGCACCTGCTCCGGGCCGCTCACGACGCCGCGGAACGAGAGGAGCTGACTGCATGACTGGTCTCGCGACCGAGCACCCACACGACGACGGAAGCCTGGCGCTGGTCGAAGCCGCCCTTGTCGAGCTGCGAACGCCGGCGCCCGCCGCCCTCCTGCCGAACCGGCCTGGCCGACCAGTACACCGTCATCGAGACGGCTCTGGGTCCCGTGTTCGTCGCGTGGAACGGCCGAGGCGTATCCACGATCACCGAGGCCGCCGACAAAACCGCCTTCGAGACCCGGTTCCGGCAGGCCTTCGGGCGTCCAATCCGTCGGGCGACCTCCATGCCCGCGGCACTCGGCCGGGCGATAGCGGCTCGGTTGGCTGGTGATCGGAGGGCGCGCGTGCCGGTGGACTGGCGCGGCCGGACGTCGTTCGAACAGGCGGTCTGGAAGAAGGCGCTCGAGATTCCGGCCGGCGAGGTGCGTCCCTACAGCTGGATCGCGCGCGAGATCGGGCGACCGAAGGCCGTTCGCGCGGTCGGCACCGCGCTCGCAAGGAATCCCATTCCGCTCGTGATCCCGTGCCATCGCGTCGTACGTGTCGACGGCCACATCGGCGAGTACGGGCTCGGCGGGCCGAAGAACAAGCGAACGATCCTCCAGGCTGAAGGCGTCGACGTCGACGGCCTCGAGCGGCTGGCGGGCTCCGGGCTTCGATACACCGGCTCGGACACGACACGGATCTTCTGCCTGCCGACGTGCCGCAACGCACGCCGCGTCACGGCTGCCCATCGTGTGCGGTTCCACTCAGAGCGGGAGGCTGCGACCCGCGGGTATCGCGCCTGCAAGGTGTGCCGGCCGGCCGTTGCGGCCTGAAGCCGGGTGCTTCGCGAACGCCGGCCGCCTTCAGCCAGGCTCGAAGCCCTGCGCGGGCCACGGCTCGCAGCGAAGCGGGCGATCCTCCCGGTAGCCGAGGGCGTAATCGGCCTGGATCAGCGTATGGAGCTGGCTGGTGCCCTCGTAGATGACGGCCGCCTTCGCGTTGCGCAGGTACCGTTCGACGGGGAACTCGTTCGAGTAGCCGTTCGCCCCGTGGATCTGGATCGCGTCCAGCGCACTCTGCACCGCGTGTTCGGTCGCGTGCCACTTCGCGAGTGACGTCTCGCGGGTATTGCGCAGGCCCCGGTTCTTCAGCCAGCCGGCCCGCAAGACAAGCAGGCGGCCGACCTCGATCCCCCTGGCCATGTTGGCGATCATCTGCTTGACCAGCTGGTGGCGGCCGATCTCCTCGCCGAACGTCTGCCGTTCGTGGGCGTACTTGAGCGAGGCGTCGAGGCACGCCTGCGCGAGCCCGACCGCCCCCGAGGCGACGGT
>VBFZ01000061.1:9272-19243 GCA_005880805.1 Chloroflexota bacterium
CCCGTCGTCAGGCCCGGCATTCCGCGCTCCACCACGAACGCGCTGATGCCCCTGTGCTTGCGGGCACGGTCGACCGATGCGAAGACCAGGAAGTGGTCGGCGATGTCGGCGAGGCTGATCCAGATCTTCTGGCCGTTGAGGCGGTAAACGTCTCCGTCACGGCGCGCGGTCGTCGCGAGGTTCGCCGCGTCGGTGCCGACGCCGGGCTCGGTCAGCCCGAAGGTGGCCAGCTTCTCCCCGCGCGCCTGGGGGACGAGCCAGCGCTGGCGCTGCTCTTCGGTCGCCCACTGCAGGAGGGCCAGCGAGTTGAGGCCGACGTGGACGCTCTGCACGACCCGAAAGGCAGTATCGCCGCGCTCGAGCTCCTCGCATAGCAGCGCGAAGCTGATGTAGTCCATCCCCGCGCCGCCGTAGCGCTCCGGGATGGGCGCTCCGAGGAAGCCTTGCTCGCCCATGCGGGCGAAGACCTCGCGATGAACCTCGCCCTTCTCGTCCCACTCGCGGATAGAGGGCAGGATCTCCGCCTCGACGAAGGCACGAGCGCTGTGCTGGACGAGCCGGTTCTCGTCGGTCAGCGTGAAGTCGATCACAGACGGGCGCTCTCCGAGCGGCGCGCCGATGGCTCGCGGGCTACGAGCGGCGCAGGGTCAGGCCAGGACGCGCGAATTCTAGGCGTGCGACGACCGGGACGGCAGGAAAGCCCGCCGCTGGGCGGGCTTTCTCCGAGACTCTTCTGGCCGAAAGGCGGCCCACCCCTGACCGGGTGGCCGCGACCGCCGGTTACCTGTTGCGGGCCAGGAACGCCATCACGTCGTCCAGGCGGAAGCGCCGGTCGCCCCGCTTGCAGACGCGATAGAACGGGAGCTCGCCGCGATCCCCAAGCCGCTTCACGGTGTTGACGTGGAGGTGAAGCATCTCTGCCACCTCGCTCGCCGTGAGCATGGGCCCAAGTTCTGTGACGGCCATCGTTGCCATGGATTGCCTCGTTCTGCGCACCTTGCGGCCGCTCAGTCCCCATTGGGTGACAAGGGGTAGAGTCCGGCCCGCTGCTGGGCGGAGCGTAGGGGTCGCCCGAAGCGGTCGCCAAGCCGTACTTTGGGCCAGTCCGACAGTACCAGCCGCCCCAGACGCGGGACCTTGACGGGCACGAAATGTCATTACAAACTTCGGCCCGTTCGGTCCGAGGCAGTCGGATCAGGGCGAGCGGCGCGCGTGAAGGCCTCAGGAGGCGCGGGGGGCGATGGCGCGGGCACCTATGTACACGAAGATCAAGCGCTCGATCCTCGACCAGATCGAGCAGGGTCTGTACCCGGAGGGAGCGCGGTTGACCCCCGAGGTCGAGCTCGCTGCCCGGTTCGGTGTCAGCCGACCGACCGTTCGCCAGGCAATCCTGGAGCTCGTTCGCGAGGGCGTGGTCGCGCGCCGGCGTGGCCAGGGCACCGTCGTTCTGCATCGGCGGGCCAAACCAGGGCGGCCTGTGACCGGGGGCGCTTCCGTCCGCCTCACGGAGGTCGTCGTCGACCTGCTCACGACGATTGAATCGGCCAACCGGGAGGCAATCGGTCGAGCCGCCGAGGCCGTGCTCGAGACCATCGTCCGTGATCGCTTGATTCATGTCGCCGGCACCGGCCACGGGCTTGCCCTCGTATTGGAGGCCTTCTATCGGCCCGGGGGCCTCGCCAACATCAATCCGGTGTGGGATCCGGCAATGCTCCTGTTCAACGGGGCCCGCAACAGCACGACGTTCGAACGGACCCAGGACGTTGGGCGATCACTCGCCGCCAAGGCAGGAATACAGCCTGCGGACACACTGGTGGTATTCAGCCAATCCGGGGTCAATCCACTCCCGATCGAGCTCGCCTTGGCCGCCAAGGATGCGGGAGCCGCCACGATCGCGGTGACCTCGGTGGAACATTCGTCGAGCGTCCCGAGCCGCGAGGCTCAAGGCCGTCGGCTGATGGACGTGACCGATGTCGTCATCGATACCCACGTGCCGGCCGGTGATGCCGCGTTCGTCCCTGGGTCTGGCGGGCCGGCCCTCGCGCCCCTATCCACGATCGCGGGAGCGCATATCTGGAACCTGCTTCTGGTCGCGGTGGCCGAGCGCGCGGACACGGTGGGGGTCGACCTGCCGGTCTGGATCAGCTCGAACATCGCCGGCGGCGACCGGCGCGTACAAGCCCTGGCTGAGGCCTACGGATCGCGGATCCCGTCCTTGTGAACAATCATTAGGGAGGGAAATGTATGTACATTCCCAGCGCAGGTTGTTAGGCTCGCGCGAATCCGGCCGGGATCGGGGGAGGGCCCGAATCCCGAAGAGGGCACGCCGGAGTCCCTGAGCGAGAGGGAGCACAGGGCCGATGACCTCGGTCTACGTGGCATCGTGCGAACGGTACGACCCGGACGTGATTGCTGGTCACGTCCGAGCGGCAAGTGCTGCGCTCGGAGTCCCCCCGTCGGCCGGCGACGTGTTGCTGCAGCCAAGCCTGCCCTGGACGCATCCGCGCTACGCGCCCGATGCCCACACCGCTCCGGCGGTCCTCGAGGGCGTGGCCCGAGCGTGCGAGGGCGCAGCCGTTTCAATCGGCTTCGGCCGGGCCGGCTACGACGGACTGGCCAGGCGCATTGACGCCCGTCTCCTCGCGTTCGACGAAGACCACCATCGCGACACGCCGTCCCCGGGCACGGGTGCCAGCTTCCCGCTGCCAGCCACCTGGCTCGATGCGTCCTTCCGGGTCGCGGTTCCGCGACTGAGCGGCAGCACGTATCTCCCGTTTGCCGGCGCGCTGCGCCTCGCGTACAACCTGCTCCCGGCCGACGTGCAGCTCGCCGAGCAGCACCGCATGTCGGACGTGATCGCCGGGCTGACCGAAGCCGCGCCGCCCAGCCTGATCGTCGTCGACGCGATCAGCGCCCTCCATCGTGGAGGAGAGCTGTCGGGTGAACCGGTCGACCTTGGCCTGCTGATCATCGGAACCGATCCTGTCGCCGTGGACCTCGCGTGCGCGGCCGCATTCGGTGTGCCCGAGTCGGAGCTCGAATTCCTACGGGTCGCAGGCCAGTCCGTCCACCCCGGCCGCCTTTCGGATGTCGAAATCCTGGGCGACCTGTCGGCCGCCGATCTCGCCGAGCGCGGCCGGCGCGTGCAGCGCATCGACCCCCGACCGGAAGCCGCGGACCTTCCGACGCAGTTGAAGGTCTTCCGATCGCCCCGCGCAAGCCAGAGCGGCGTCGCCGGCTCGCTTCGCGAGGCGTTGGCGGTCCTCGCTCGGGCCGGCATCTCGCTCGGAAAGGCGCGTGAGAGCGTGCTCGTGATCGGGCCGGTCGAGGAGGTGCCGCCACCCGGTTCCGATACCGCCGCGATCATCTTCATGGACGACACGTCGCGAGCTACCTACAAGGGCTATACGCGGATCGTCCGTCTCACGGGGCGCACGCCATCCGTCTGGCGGGTCCTCATGGACGTGCCGTTCGTCCTCAACATCGCAAACCTTCGCGCGGACCTCGGCTTCGGGTTCGCGCTGGCCGGGCTCCGCGGGCGAATCGCCCGAGTCCTCGGAGGCCCGGGCAGTCCGCGGGGCGCGTCCCGCCGACCGTCAACCCCGAAGGGAGGTGGTCCAGCGCCCGAGCAAGGTTGACGGCCCGGAGCCGTCCTCGCGATCGCAAAACGCTCTTGGAGGTGGAACACACGTGTTTGCCTATCTACAGCGAATCGGACGGGCGCTCATGTTGCCGATTGCGGTGCTGCCGGCAGCCGCGATCCTGCTCCGATTTGGTCAACCGGATCTCCTGAACATCCCATGGATGGCGGATGCGGGAGATGCCATTTTCAGCAACCTGCCGCTGCTGTTCGCCGTTGGCGTCGCAGCCGGGTTCACGGCCGACGTGGGCACGGCGGCCGTCGCCGGAGCGGTCGGCTACTGGGTCTTCTCGAAGGTCCTCGTCGACATTGGCGTCCTGGTATACGGCAAGGACGAGGCGCTCAACACTGCCGTGCTGGGCGGCATCATGATGGGACTGGTCGCGGCCGCGCTCTATGAGCGCTACCACTCGATCAGGCTTCCGGAATGGCTGGCGTTCTTCGGAGGCCGCCGGTTCGTTCCGATCGTGACGGCGTTCAGCGGGCTCGTGCTGGGAGTCGTGTTCGGCGTCGTGTGGCACTTCCCACAGGCTTGGCTGCACGACTTCGCGAGCACGCTGACCAATGCCGGACCGGCCGGGGCGGCGGTGCACGCGTTCCTTAACCGCTTGCTGATTCCGGTCGGCCTTCACCACGTCATCAACTCCGTGGTCTGGTTCCAGTTCGGCGACCTGTACCACTTCTTCTGCACGAACCAGTTCAAGACGCCGGATTGCGTCCCGGGTGCCGCAGGCGGCCAGTTCATGACCGGGTTCTTCCCGATCATGATGTTCGGCCTTCCGGCCGCTGCCCTCGCGATGTACACGACGGCTCGCAGCGAAAACAAGAAGATCATCGGCGGCATCCTGCTGAGCGCTGCCCTGACCTCGATCATCACGGGTGTGACCGAGCCGATCGAGTTCGCGTTCATGTTCGTCGCCCCGGTTCTCTACCTGCTGCACGCCGTGCTTACTGGCCTGTCGGCGTTCATCACGATCAGCCTCGGTATCCGCGACGGCTTCGGCTTCTCGGCCGGCCTCACGGACTACCTACTCAATTTCGGCATCGCCAAGAACCCGGTGCTGCTCCTCGTGGTCGGCGCCGTGTTCGCGGTGATCTACTACGTGTCGTTCGTGTTCATCATCAACGCCCTGAACGTGCCCACTCCGGGTCGGGAGCCCGAGCCCGCTGAGGAATTCGGCGAAGTCGCAGCCGAACCCGCACCGGCCTGACATCGGACCCGCGCACGACGAGTGGCCGAGCGATCGGCCACTCGTCGTCTTTCTGCCCCATTGCGGAGGTGTGACTTGCAGGACAAGGCCCGGGCGTACCTCGATGCGCTCGGTGGCAAGGAGAACATCAAGGACATCGACGGCTGCATTACGCGCCTGCGTGCCACCCTCGTCGATACCAGCAAGGTGGACGTCCGAAAGCTCCAGCAGGCGGGCATGATCGGGCGTCCGATCGTCCTCGGGAAGGGCGTCCAGGTCGTGGTCGGCACCTACGCCGAGCTGATCGGGTCGGAGATCAACACACTGCTCAAGCAGCGGTGACACGCGTCGCGATCCTCGCGCCCATGACCGGCCGTGTCGTGCCGATCGAGGAGGTTCCCGATCCTGTCTTTTCCGAGAAGATGATCGGGGACGGGCTGGCCATCGAACCAGCCGACGGACGCGCCGTCGCCCCCGTCGACGGGACGCTGCTGGTCTTCCATAGCAGCGGTCACGCGTTCGCCGTGGAGGCCGCAGGAGGACTCGGCGTCCTCGTTCACGTCGGCCTCGACACCGTCGGCCTGAAAGGGAAGGGCTTCACGCGCCTGTCGGAGGTCGGCCGGGAGGTCCGGGCCGGCCAGGAAATCGTCCGCTTCGACATCGAAGCGATCCGCAGCGCCCACCTCTCGCCGCTGTCGCCGATCGTCTTGCCGCAGCTGGATCCCGGGGCCCGCCTCGAGAAGACTTCCGCGACCGAGGTCCGCGCCGGGCAGGACGTGCTGCTGACGGTCGACCTGCCGGAAGTCGCGCAGGGCTGATCGGCCGCGGGCCTGCCTCGCGCTCAGGTCCCGACCGGTTCCCCCAGGCCGCTCTCCACCGCCTCGCGCAGTGCCTCGAGCGCCGGCTCGGCGTCGTCGCCCAGCGCCGTGATCCGGATGCGGTCGCCCTTGCCCACCCCGATCGTCATCACCAGCAGGATCGACTTCGCGTCGATCGACGGGCTCCCCTCCCGATCCAGGTTCTCCACCGTGATCTTCGAGGAGAACCTGCCTGCGGCCTGAACGAAGCGCGCGGCCGGTCGAGCGTGCAGGCCGCTCGGGTTGCGAACCGTGAGATCGATGGACGCCACGGTAGGTAGCCTAGCGTGCCCTCGGAGGGCGAATCGGCGGGTCCTGCCGCCCGGCACAATCCCGCAAATGACCTCCCGAGCATGCCGTAAGGGAAAAGGCGATGACGCCCGCTGAGGTCGCGGCGATCGTCGGCGCAGGCGTCGCCGCCGGAACGATCAACACCATCGTCGGATCGGGATCGTTGATCACGTTTCCGACGCTGCTGGCGTTCGGGTACCCACCGGTCGTCGCGAACGTTTCGAACACGGTCGGGCTCGTTCCCGGCTCGATCAGTGGGACGCTGGGCTACCGCCGCGAGCTCGCCGGGCAGCGATACCGCATCCTGCGATTTGGCGCGGTCGCCGTGGCCGGCAGCCTGACCGGCGCCGTCCTCCTGCTTGCGCTTCCGGCAACCACGTTCCAGCGCGTGGTGCCGTTCCTGATCCTGGCGGCCTGCCTGCTGATCGCCTTCCAGCCGCGCCTGTCGGCAGAAGTCGAACGACGTCGGCCGAGAGCCGAAAGCCACTCACGGCTGCTGGACCTCGGCGTGTACCTGACCGGCGTGTACGGCGGCTACTTCGGCGCGGCGCAGGGCGTCATCCTGATCGCCCTCCTGGCGATCTTCGTCGCCGACGACCTCCAGCGGCTCAATGCGTTGAAGAACATGATCGCGACGCTGGTGAATGCGGTCGCGGCCGTGCTCTTCATCCTGTTCGCGCCGGTCGCCTGGCCGGTCTCGCTGCTCCTGGCGGTGGGCTCGATCGTCGGTGGACAGCTCGGTGCGGTCCTCGCCCGCCGATTCTCGCCACTGGTCCTGCGCGGCTTCATCGTGGTCGTGGGCACGGCGGTGGCGGTCAGGCTGCTCCTCGCCTGACGCCTTTCCCCCGGCAACGATTCCACCCGGAAAACCACCTGCATCTGCTGGTCGTACCTCATCGAGTACGGGGTGGACATGTGCGGCCTGAAGCGGCCGCCACAGGATGATTCAGGAGGATCGATCCATGCTCAGACGCGCCCTGATCGTCGTCACGAGCCTCGGGCTACTGCTGGCGACGGCGGTATCGGTCGATGCACGAAGCATCAACGCCCAGAACACGTACACGGTCCACAACCTCGTCTCGGACAATTTCGTGCCGGGCACTCTCCATGACCCGAACCTCGTCAACGGCTGGGGCCTGACGGCCGGCCCGACGACACCGTGGTGGGTGGCGAACAACGGCACCAACACGTCGACGCTCTACAACGGCGACGGCACGGCCCGCTCGCTCGTCGTGAGCGTTCACAACGCGCCCACCGGCGCGGTTTTCAACGGGACGGCTGACTTCGTCGTCTCCTCGGGGGGCGCCTCAGGGCCCGCGCGGTTCATCTTCGCGACCGAGGAGGGCACAATCCTGGGCTGGAACCCCAACGTCCCGGCGATGGGAAACACCGACGCCATCCAGGGGACGTCGACGGCCGGTGCGATCTACAAGGGCCTGGCCATCGGGAGCTCGGGCGGCGCCAACTACCTGTACGCCACCGACTTCCACCACGCGCGAGTCGACGTCTTCGACAAGGACTTCCACCCGGCGACTCTCGCGGGATCGTTCGACGATCCGGGGATCCCGGAGGGGTTCGCGCCGTTCGGTATCCAGAACCTCAACGGCGTGATCTACGTCACCTACGCCAAGCAGGACGCCGACGCCGAGGACGAGATCGCCGGCCCGGGGCTGGGCTACGTCAGCGCGTTCGGTACCGACGGCACGTTCATGGCCCGCGTCGCGTCGCGCGGCGAGCTGAACGCCCCCTGGGGTCTCGCGTGGGCTCCGGGCGGGACGATGTTCGGCCGATTCAGCGGGCACCTGCTCGTCGGGAACTTCGGCGACGGGCGGATCACCGGCCACCGGCTCACGGCTGACGGCTGGGAAGCGCGCGGCCTGCTGAAGGGAACCGACCATCGCCCGATCTCCATCGACGGCCTGTGGGGCATCGGCTTCGGGAATGGGGCGGTCAACGGGTCGGGCGACCCGCACGTCCTCTACTTCGCGGCCGGGCCCGACGACGAGTCGCACGGGCTGTTCGGGTCGATCTCGTTCTCTGCTCCGTAACGGGGGCGTGGCGCGCCGGGGCGCCAGGGTGGGCAGAGAAAGCGGGGCCGGAGATGATCTCCGGCCCCGCATCATTCCCCCGGCGATCAGCCGGCGGGCACACGATAGCTGGTTTGGCCGGGAGGGTGAAGGCTGAATGTGCCCGGCGCTTAACGGGCCTGGCGCTGAATGTGCCCGGCGCTGGTCTGAACGGAGCTGTCAACGTTCCGGCCACGACCTGCCCGCGCGGCTGCAGGCCGCCTCGAGGCACGCTGACCCCGATGATCGAGACATTGGCAGTCGTGGTGCTGCTGGGTGTGATGCTGTATCTGGATCGCGAAAAGGTCTGACATCCGCCGCGACCGATAGCCCGGGTCACCGGTCTTCACTCCCTCTCAGGACCGCCGGCCTGCACCCCTTCCCGCAGCCGGCGCGGCCTCCAGTACCCCCAGTTGTACGAGCTCCTCTCGAAGCTCCCGGCCACCCGTGAACGGGATGGCCATCATGCCAACCCCACGCGCGGCCTCTACGTTGACGTTCGAGTCGTCCACGAACACCGTCGTTTCAGGCTCGATCGTATGCGTGGTGATGAGGTGGCGGAAGACCCGCTCGTCGGGCTTGCAGATGCCGACCTCCCCGGAGATGACGATCCCGTCGAACCAGCCGAGGAACGGGTAACGGCGTCGCGCGATGGGAAACGTCTCAGCGGACCAGTTGCTGAGCGCGAAGAGGCGGACCGGTCGATCCTGCAGCTCCCTCAGCACCTCGACCGTTTCGTCGATCGCGCCGCCCAGCATCTCCTCCCAGCGCGCGTGGTACGCCTCGATCCGCTCGCGTTCCTGGGGGTATTCCTGCACGAGGAGCTCGACCGCCTCGGTCCACGGCCGACCGGCATCCTGCTCCGCGTTCCAGGCGGGCGTGCAGACCTCCGCGAGGAATCGCTCCATCCCCGCCTCGTCTCCGTCGAACAACTGCCGGTACAGGTAGCGCGGATCCCAGTCGATGAGCACGCCGCCCAGGTCGAACACGACCGCGCTGACCGCGGACGTCACGGAGTCAACACAGTCCGGCCGGTTGTTGAGCTCGTAACCGAGCTCTTAGAACGCCTTCTGAAGGAGCAGCGCGTCGAGCAGGACCGCCCACTCCTCTTCGGTCGCGGGCACGAACGAGGTGCCTTCCGTGGTGCGTCGATAGCCACGCAGGAACGCAGCCGCGACCCAGGCGTACCAGTGGCGGGCCCACAGGTCGAGCGCAGCCGACTCCTCGGGCCGGACGGCGCCGCCGCGCCTCGCGCGTAGCAATGCCCCATTCGCGGCGTAGTGGAACGACCGGATCATGCCGGCGACGTCCGTCAGCGGCGGTCGCTTGAGACGTCGCTCGCTGAGCGGCCGAGCCGGTTCCCCCTCGAAGTCGGTGATCACGACATCGCGGCCCGTATACAGCACCTGGCCGGCGTGAAGGTCGCCGTGGCAGCGAATGCGCATCCCGGACAGGCGGGCAGTGAGCAGCCCGCGCAAGCGATCCTCGGCCGCCGGCTCCAGCGCGAGCACGGCGTCGGCCTCCTCCCGCGCTTCAGGGGGCAGCTCGGGGGCGCGCCGCGCAAGCACCCGGAGCGATCCGCGGACCGTCGACTGGATCGACTGGTAGAGCGCCCGCTGGTACATCCCGCTGAAGGGCTCGGCGGCGAACGCGGGATCTTCGGTGCTGGACGCCAGCGCCCGATGGAGTTCGGCGGTGCGCTGTCCGACGAGGCCCGCCGTGTCCAGGTAGGCGCCAATGCTCTCGCGTGCCTCCTCGGCCACGTCGCCGGCCGCCCGCTCGAGGAGAGCCGCGGACGACGTCGAGCCGGTCTCCGGGGGCGAGGCGCCGGCCACCGCCCGCTCGAGGTAGTCGCCCAGGGCGTCGACCGTGAAGTCCCACAGGTCGCCCTCATTTGGGACATAGGCCTGCAGCAGGGCTGCGGTCG
>VBFZ01000062.1 GCA_005880805.1 Chloroflexota bacterium
CGGATTGATCACGGCGTGGCGATCGCCGAGGATCCCGAGCTCATGGCGCGCGTGGCGGACGCGCGGATCCCGATCACGGTCTGCCCGACGAGCAACGTCGTGATCGCCAACCGATTCCGGTCCCTCGTGGACCACCCGCTGCTGGCGATGCGGGACGCGGGTCTCCTGGTGACGATCAACACCGACGACCCCGCGATGATGGACCTCGACCTGGGCGAGGAGTACAGGCGGGTCGCCGAGGCGTACACGCTCGGCGCCGAGCAGCTCGGGTTGTTCGCGCTCGAGGGGATCGATTCGACCTGGCTCGACGAATCCGACCGCAGAGCCCTGCGCAAGGAGTTCGAAGGGGACCTCGTGCGGCTGCGAGCCGACGAGCCTGTCTGACGCCTGGGCCGGCCGACCGAGTCCGGCGTGCCGGTGACGTCGGTGACCTTCGTGACGCCGCCCACCCACTCGTGCATCCGCTCGAGGTTCGTCCACAGGTCGAAGACGACTTCTACCGGTGCGGCGACCAGCGTCGTAAACGTGTAGCGAGCCACGGCTCGTACGGTAGCGCTCGCAAGCCTTGAGAATTGCGCCGATGCCGACTGTTCAGCTACGCGACATCGTGACCGAGGCCGACTGATCGATGGGCCGAATCGTCGTGTCCGAGTTCGTGACCGTCGATGGCGTGATGGAGGCGCCCGGCTTCGAGGAGCATCGCAGCGGTCGTAACGCCTGGGCGCTGCGGCTCAGCGACGACGAGATGCAGCGCTTCAAGCGCGACGAGCTGTATGAGGCGGCCGCGGTCCTGCTTGGCCGGACCACTTACGAAATCTGGGCTGCCTTCTGGCCGTCGCTCGCCGACGAGGACACGTTCGGCCGGCGCGTCAACGCCATGCCGAAGTACGTCGTCTCCAGATCGCTTACGCGCGCGCACTGGAACAACACGACCGTCCTGTCGGGCGAGGTCGGCGCGGAGGTCGCGCACCTCCGGCAGGAGGTCGACGGCGACATCCTCGTAGTCGGCAGCGCGGATCTCGTAGCCGAGCTCTCGAACCTGGGCCTGGTCGACGAATACCGGCTCATGCAGTTTCCGGTCATCCTGGGCAGTGGCAAGCGCCTGTTCCGGGACGAGGCCGACACGAACCACCTGCGGTTGGTCGACGCCCGGACGTTCGCCTCGGGGATCGTCCTGCTGACCTACGAACCGGTGGCGGAGGCGCCTGCCGGCAAGTTCACGGAGGCGTACTCGTGGACCCGCGAGCAGGTCGAATCACTGCACGCGGCGCGCGACACGGACCGCGTCCTGGCGACGGTGATGTTCACCGACATCGTCGACTCGACCCGCCGGGCTGCCGAGCTCGGCGATCGAGCCTGGCGCCAGCTGCTCGACCGGCACGACGAGATCACCCGGGCCGAGATCGAACGGTGGCACGGCCAGCTCGTGAAGACGACCGGCGACGGGGTCCTCGCCCGGTTCGACGCGCCAACGCGTGCCCTGCGCTGCGCGTTCGCCCTCCGGGGAGCGCTCGCGGGGGTGGGGCTTGACATCCGCGCTGCTATTCACACCGGCGAGGTCGAGCTGCGCAAGGACGACGTCGGCGGGATCGGCATCCACATCGCCTCCCGGGCCCTCGCGGAGGCGGACGAGGGGACGGTCGTGGTGACGCGGACGGTCCGCGACCTCGCGACCGGAACCGACCTCTCCTTCGAGCCCTTGGGCGCGGTGAGCCTGCGCGGCGTGCCGGGGCAATGGGAGCTCTTCTCGGCCTCGATGGTCTAGTGTTCCTCCGAATTTCATGGTTCATCTGGCTTGTCGATCGCTCCCCTTGTTGGGTGACGGCGCGGGCGTAAGCTGACCCTCGCGGCGGACACGCGGAGGGCTCGTCGCGAGAGGCGGAGGGGTCAGGCGACGGTGGGCGGTCGTTCGACGGCGTCCTCGGGCCAGGTTCGGGCGGACGGTCGCGTCGCGCCACCCACTGAGATCGCCCCGAACGTCTTCGAAATCCTGCTCCGGCGCGTCCGCGTCCACCTCATCGCCGAGCAGGCGCTCACCCTGATCGACGCCGGGCTGCCCGGTTCCTCGGGTGCGATCGACCGGGCCATCAGGGCGATCGGCCGCGAACCGTCCGAGATTCGCCGAGTCATCTGTACCCACGGACACTTCGATCACGCCGGAGGCGCGGCCGAGCTCGCGGCCCGCGACGGGGTCGACGTCCTCATGCACTCGGCCGACCTCGCGATCCTGCCGACGACCCTCGTGGATGTGGCGCGAAGACCTGGCCGTCGGCTGTTCGTCGCGCTGACCCCCCGACTGGACGGCGCAACGCCCCTGGATGACGGTTTCGAGCTGCCGATCCTTGGTGGCCTCCGAGTCGTGCACGTTCCGGGCCACACGCCGGGATCGATCTGCCTGTACGCGCCCGAGTCGGGCCTGCTTTTCGTGGGTGACGCGCTCCAGGCGCGCCTGGGCCGCGTGGGGTTCGCGAGTCGGCTCTACAGCGACGACTGGAACATGGCGCGGGCGTCGGTGCAACGAATGGCTCGCCTCGACGTCCACACGATTGTGTTCAGCCACTACCCGCCTCGCGGCGACGACGCAAACGGCACGCTCCGGCGGTTGGCCGCCGAAGCAGAAGTGGCAGAGGCAGGGATGAGGGAGGGGACGCGATGAACACCCTGATCGAGCTCGTCGCCGAGGGCGGCCGAATCCACGATCGCAGGCCGGCCCTGCTCATCCGGCCGGGCTTCCGGACTCGCGTCTGGCGCTATCGCGACCTCGCCGACGTCGTGCCCCGCGCGGCGCGCGTCCTCCGGGACGCCGGTCTCGGAAAGGGCGACCGCTACATCGTGTGGGCCGTCAACCGGCCCGAGTGGTCGGTCGGCTGGCTCGCCGGGATGCACATCGGTGCCATTGCCGTCCCCCTCGACGTCCGGCACGCAGACGACTTCGCCGCGAAGGTCGCAACGCGCACCGGCGCGAAGCTCGTCCTCGCCAGCCGGCAGACGGAGAAGCAGGCGCGGCGTCTGGGCCTACCGGTCGTCTTCATCGAGACCCTGCCTGACCGAGCCCGCCACGTCGAGCCGATCGAGCCGCTGGCGGTCGCGCCCGACGACCTCGCCGAGATCGTCTTCACGAGCGGGACAACCGGCGAACCGAAGGGCGCGATGATCACGCATGGCGGCCTCCTTGCCGTCGCGGAGGCCATGGCGCAGGTGCTGCACCTCGGTCCCGAGGAGCGCCTTCTCTCCGTCCTGCCCCTCTCGCACCTCTACGAGCAGGGACTCGGGCTCATCACGCCGCTGGTCGTCGGGGCGAGCGTCGTCTATCCCGTCAGCCGCCAGCCGGCGATCCTTGTCCGGACATTCCACGACTTCCGAGCCTCAGTGCTTCTCATCGTTCCCCAGGGTCTCCGGCTCCTCGATAACGCGATCGAGCGAAAGGTCGACCAGGCGGGCAAGCGAGCGTCGTTCGAGCGCGCCCACGCGATCGCGCGACGACTGCCATGGCCCTTGCGGCGCCTCCTCTTCCGGTCGGTCCACAACCAGTTTGGCGGCCGGCTTCGAACAATCGGCGTCGGTTCGGCGCCACTCCCGCCGGATCTCGCGAAGCGCTGGCAGGAGATGGGGATCCAGGTCCTGCAGGGCTACGGCATGACCGAGATGAGCCCCGTCGTCACGTTCACCCGCCGGGAGCGGAACGTGCTTGGCACGGTCGGCGAGGCGATCCCGGGCGTGGACATCAGGGTGGCCTCGGACGGCGAGCTCCTGGTCCGCGGTCCCGGTCGGTTTGCCGGCTACTGGCAGAACCCGACGGCGACCGCCGCGGCGATCGACGCCGACGGCTGGTACCACACCGGGGATATCGGCGAGCTCTCCGCGGACGGGCTCCTCACGTTGCGGGGCCGCAAGAAGGACATGCTTGCGCTGCCGGATGGCCAGAAGGTGTACCCGGAGGACGTTGAGGAGGTCCTCGACGAGGACTCGCGACTGAAGGGCTCAACCGTCGTCGGCTGGCCGCTTGGCGAGAACCTCAAGGTCCACGCCGTGATCGTGCTGGCGGACGGCGTGGATGCCAGCGGCTCGAACGGCGGCGCCGACTCGGTCGTGCGCGACATCGTCAAGACGGCCAATGCTCACCTCGGCGCGCACCAGCAGATCCGCGGCTGGACGATCTGGCCCGACGAGGACCTCCCGCGCACACCCACGCTCAAGGTTCGGAAACAGCTCGTCCTGGATCGGCTCGCCGAAATGGAACGGGTCGCCATGCCGGCAAGCGTCGAGAGCGAGTCACGGGTGCTTTCGGCCGCCACCGCCGGGGCGGTCGCTTCGGTCGCTACCAGCCCCGAACATGCGCCGCTCGCGCGCAACGAGCCGGAGGACCATCTCGGCCATCTTCGGGAGCTCGTCGCCGAGGTCGCCCAGGTGCCCGAGTCAGCGGTCCTGCCCGCGCTCCGGCTGTCGAGCGACCTCAACATGGACTCGCTCCAACGGGTCGAACTGCTCGGAATGATCGAGGAGGAGCTGGGCGTCTACATCGACGACGCCGACCTCGACCCCGACGCCACCGTCGAGGCTGTCGTCACGATGATCGAGGAGCGGCACGACGCCAAGCGCGAGACCGGCATCTACGGGTGGCCGCTCAATCCCGGCGTCCGGCTGTTCGGGCTGGGTTTCCAGGCGCTGGTGATGGTCCCGCTCGTGCACCTGTTCTATCGGGTTCGCCGGAGCGGCACCGAGAACCTGGAGGGCCTCGAGGGCCCCGTCCTCTTCACGCCGAACCACTGCCTGCACTCTGACAACGCGATCGTGCTCACCCAGCTCCCGCTCGACTGGCGCTGGCACCTGTCGGTGGCGGCCGGCGCGGAGACGATCTATGGCAACCCCGTCCGCGGCTTCCTCGCGTCGATCCTCGCGAACGCGTTCCCGCTGCGGCGCGAGGGCTCGATCCGGCGATCGCTCGAACTCCTCGGCGCGCGCCTCGACCGTGGGTTCAGCATCCTCATCTACCCGGAAGGGAAGCTGACCGTGGGAGGGCCGACCCAGCCGTTCAAATCAGGCGCCGGCCTGCTCGCGGTCGAGGGTGCGACGCCCGTCGTTCCGATGAAGCTCGTCATCCACACGATGTCGCGCTTCGACGCACGCGGGAAGCCGATCCGGGGTGACGTCGAGATCGTCTTCGGGAAGCCGCTGATGTTCGACTCGGACACGGATCCGGAGGTCGCCACGAAACAGCTCGAGGAGGCGGTCCTTTCACTCGCGGGGCCGGCGGCGTCCTAGCGAACAGGTCGCCGGGCGACCTCGGAAAGCCAGTCCATCGCGTACAGGCAGGCATCCAGGACGGAGATGTGGCCGTCGCCGGGTCGCATCAACAGCTTGGACGTCGGGACCGAGCGGTGGAGGAACTCGGCGTGGCTCGGCGGGATGACCCGGTCCTCGCCGCCCTGGACCAGCAGGACCGGCACGCGAATGTCCGCGAGGTCAAAGCCCCACGGATTGACGAGGGCCACGTCGTCGTCGATCGCGCCGTCCGCCCCCGCCGCACCTGCCTGGCCCGCGTCGCGTCCGAGGGATGCCCACGTGCCTCGCAGCGCCGCCCAATCGGTGGCTGTGAAGCTGTTCTCGTCGAAGACCTCCGTGGCGGCGTAACTCCCGCGTGCGTCCCGGCCATCCTCAGCAGCCTCCAGACCGCCGGGGGCGACCATGCCCGCGTACCAGTCGAAGGCCTCGGTGAACGGAGCCGGGCTCGCGAGGGCGACCGCTCCGATCACGCGATCCGGAAGCAGCGCCGCGCAGGCCAGCGCGTGCGGACCGCCGCCCGACGCGCCCATGACCGCGAACCGGCCGAGGTACATTTCCTCCGCGATCTGCTCCACGTCGCCGGCCGCCGACGCGACGTTTCGCCCAGGCTTCGGGCTCGAGCCACCGTAGCTCGGCCGGGCGTACGACACGAGCCGAATATTGCGCTCGGTGGCCCACGTCACCAGGGGCTCGAGGAGGGCTCCCGTCTGTGGCGTACCGTGATGCCAGATCAGCGCCAGTTCGTCGGCAGTGCCGGTCGGGCCGGCGTCGTGGACGACCAGGCGCCGACCGTCGTAAAGCTCGAGCTCGTGCCTGGTCGCCATCATTCGAATCTAGCGACGGCCGTGCGCCCCAAGAATCATCGGTCGGTTCGATACATTGAGTCGATGACTGACGAAGACGGGTACTTCGGCGAGCGCGTCGCCGAAATCTATGACGAGACCGCCGCGGAGACATTCGATCCGAGTGTGGTCGAGCCCGCGGTCGCCTACCTGGCCGAGCTGGCCGCCGGCGGTCGGGCCCTCGAGCTCGGGAGCGGGACGGGGCGGATCGCGCTGCCGCTCGCGGCGCGCGGCGTTGAAGTTCACGGGATCGAGCTGTCGCGGGCCATGACCGCCCGGCTGCATGCCAAGCCGGGCGGGGAGGGGATCCCGATCACGATCGGGGATTTCTCGACCGCCAGGGCCGATGGCACGTTCCGGCTCGCCTACCTGCTCCGCAACACGATCATGAACCTGACGACACAAGCCGCCCAGGTCGCCTGCTTCCGAAACGTGGCCGAACATCTCGAGCCAGGCGGCCTCTTCGTCATCGAGGTCCTTGTGCCGGGACTGCAGCGACTGCCGCCCGGAGAGACGTTCCAGGTATTCGACGTGAGCGACAGCCACTGGGGGATCGACGAGTACGACGTCGCGAGCCAGGGGCTGATCTCGCACCACCTCCGGATCGTCCGCGGCCAACTCGATCGGCAATCCATCCCGTTTCGGTACGTCTGGCCCGCCGAGCTCGACCTGATGGCGCAACTGGCCGGCCTGGAGCTCCGGGAGCGTTGGGCGGGCTGGAAGCGGGAACCCTTCACGAGCGAGACCCGCGAGCACGTGTCAGTGTGGGCCAAAGTGGAGGGGAGGAAGTCATGAAGGCTGCGGTCTACGACCACTACGGCCCGCCGGAGGTCGTGCGAGTCGAGGATGTCGAGCGTCCGGTCCCGGGCGATGGCGACGTCCTGGTTCGGGTTCAGGCGGCGTCGGTAAACCGGGCAGACCTGGACGGGCTCGCACCCCGACCGCAGTTCGTCCGGTTGTTCATGGGAGTCCGTGCGCCGCGCAACCCTCGTGTCGGCTTTGACGTTGCCGGCGTCGTCGAAGAGGTCGGGTCGGGTGTCACGAGGTTCAAGCCCGGTGACCAAGTGTTCACGGACCTGTTCACCCTGGGCCTCAACGCCGCCAACCAGGGCGCCTTCGCGGAGTACGTGTCCGGCCGCGAGAAGATCTTCGAGCTGATGCCGGAGGGCATGTCATTCGAAGACGCGTCGACCCTCCCGCACTCGGCCGTCCTGGCTCTGCAGGGACTTCGGCTCGGCAACGGCCGGACGCTCAAGCCGGGCGACAAGGTCCTCATTGACGGGGCCTCCGGCAACGTCGGCCCGTTCGCGGTGCAGATCGCAAAGACGAGGGGTGCCGAAGTCACCGGGGTCTGCCGCACGGA
>VBFZ01000063.1 GCA_005880805.1 Chloroflexota bacterium
CGAAGGTTCGACTCCTTCATTCCACCAGGTTTCGGTTCGCGCCAAGCCATCGCACGAATGCGCAGTCTCCTCGGATGGACGCCAAGCTCATCAGCTTCGGACTAATCGAGATCGACGGACGCCGCTTCGATCGCGACGTCGTCCTCGAGGGTGGCAACGTGCGCCGTCGGAAGAAGAAGCCGTCGAAGTCCTACCGTGATCGATACGGTCACACGCCGCTGTCAGCCGACGAGGAGATCCCTTGGTCGGCCCCCCAGTTGATCGTGGGCACCGGCGCTGGTGGCCAGCTTCCGATCATGCCGGAGCTGTACCAGGAGGCCCAGCGGCGAGGTGTGGAGGTCGTTGCCGTCCCGACCGAGGAGGCCTGCCGGATGCTGTCGAGGGTCGGCCCGCAAGACGCTGCGGCTGTCATTCACGTGACCTGCTAGGGCCAACCGCGCTCGTCGCGAGTGCGCGCCCGAGCCCGCCGTCGACGATAAGGGTTCAGATAAGGGTTCAGCCGGGTCGCACCTTGACCCGGCTGAACGTATACGGACAAGTTTGGTACCGCATACCGGATTCGAACCGGTGATCTCCGCCTTGAGAGGGCGGTGTCCTGGGCCTCTAGACGAATGCGGCAAGGGTTTGGCGGACCAGCCTGAACAGGGATCCCGCCGGGCCGGGATGATACCAGCGGCCGGAAACCGCTGGCAATTGATGCGGCGCACCGCCGACCCCGTTCTGGCCCCTTTGCCCAAGGCGCGATAGCCCATCCTGGTCGCCGCCCGGGTTGATTCGGGGGTCTACCCTCGAAGCGCGGCAGCTGCCGCCTGCCGAACCCGGGGTGCAGGGAGCTTCCGGGGAACAGCCTGGGGAATTGAACATGCGACGAACCGCCCTGGTCGCATTCGCGGCCTTGATCTGGTTCGGTGAGGCAGTCTTCCCGCCCGCCGCGGCCGCCGCCTACATCGTCAACAGCTACAACGGCTCCTACACGACCGAGGCGCCCGAGAACTACACCTGCGTCTCGGCAAGCGCGCTAACGCACATCAACTACATCCTCCGCAAGACCACGGGCTACAGCCATAGCACGGCGCTGGCGTGGTATCGCGAAGTCCGGTCCGCGACGGCCGACTTCCACGACAAGTACAACTACACGCGGATCGAGAAGGGACTCGACCCGCGTGGCTGGGCCTGGCTCCTCTCCAACCACGCGCCGGTCACGCCAGCCTACGTCTTCCACGACTATTGGAGCTCGTCCCAGCTCACGGTCAACCGCAGGATCACGCTCGGCATTCTAACGACCCGCGAGCTCGTCGGCGTGCTGGTCGCGAACGGCCGCCACGGGGTCGACGTCGTCGGCTTCCAGAGCAACGTCGACCCGCTGAACCCGCCCTATTCGATCCTCGGCTTCTTCCTCGTCGACCCGTGGTACCCGAACAGCCGCATCACCGTGAGCGGTGCCTACATCGGGGTGCGGCCCAACTACTACATCACCGCGAGCTCGTGGAACACCTCGTGGTTCACGCCCTACCATGACTGGCCCTACAGGAGGGCCACCGGTCGCTACACGATCTGGGAGAACAAATACGTCGCCGTCCTGCGGGCCGCGGACGGCTCGCCCGAGCCAACGAAGACCTACGACACGATGCCACCCAAATTCAGCGACACGTTCGCCATCCCGACGCAAAAGCCTCCGAAATCGGGCGATACGGAAGCGCCCGCCACCTACCCCTACAGCGCCTACCGCCAGGCCGTCACGGAGGGGATCGTCGCGAACAACCTCGACACGTCCGCCGCCAACCTCGGCGTCGATCTACAGGGTGTCAGCGTCGGCTCGGCCGACCAGGTCGAGAGCATGGCGCCGGGCTTCCCGTCGTACGAGCTCGTCGAGGTGATGAAGGGTCGGCGGGTCGTCGCCCTCGCCTATCTCACGAGGGTCGCCGGCGGCTTCGAGTTCGGCGGCCTCGCGCCGGTAACCTCGCAGTACAAGCGAGCCAATGCGTTTGCAGCCCGCCAGGCCTTCGGTCGAAAGGGCGTCCAGGTCGCGTCGCTGAAGCTCGCCTGGGGCTGGTCCGAGGACACGTTCTCGCCGTTCACTCCCATGTGGCGCGCGACCGATACGCATGGTCGCCCGCACTTCCTGACACCGGACGGGAACGTCAGGGATCGGCTTCTGCCGCCACAAGGCCGGGGCTGACGCTCGGAGGCGTAATCCGCGCGCCGTGCGCCTGCTAGAGCTTGTGGCTCTCGACGAAGGCGCGCACGGCGTCGGCGACCTGGGTGTGACTGTGCTCGCCGAGGACGAGCCCGTAGTGCGAGTGCGCCCCGAACGGCTCGTAGCGCGCGGACAGCCACTCGGCCAGCTGCTCGCTGCCTGACTCGGGCACGACGCGGTCGAGGCCGGCGCCGACCACCAGCGTCGGGGTCGACTCGAGGGCCTCGCGGTCGACGGGGATGCCGCGCAGCATCTGGCGCCGCGCGTGGCCCGATTCGTGGGGCTTCTGGCCGAGGAGATGCTGGATCCGAAGGACGTCCGACAGCGTGAGGTCGCGCTGGTCACGCTGCAGCTTCTCTGGCAGCGTCGCCCAGCCCAGCAGCTCCTTGCCATAGACGTCCGGGATCTGGCGCAGTTCATGCGGAAGGGCTGGGCCTCGAAGGCCCGCGGGGAGCTCCGAGCTCAGCAGCACCAGGGCCGCAACACGCCGCCGCTCGAGGGCCTTGAGCGCCAGCAGGCCGCCCATGCCGTGGCCGACGACGACGGCGTTCTCGCCGAAGCGGTCGATCGCGGCGAGGACGTCGTCCGTGTACGTTTCGAACGAAAGGGTCGTGGGATCGGCCGTCTGCGACCAGTAGTGGTTGCGCAGGTTCAGTGCGTGGCCCTCCCAGCCGCGTCCCGCGAAGTAGCCGAGGAACCGTTCCCACAGCCAGGATCCGGCGAGCTCGCCGTGCAGGAACAGAAGCGGCTTGCGGCGCGATCGGCGTTCGGGCAGCCAGGATTCGATGTACAGCCCGCGCTCCGCGAGCTCGATCTCGTCCTTGCGGATCGGCCGTGCGGGCGGGACCTGGGCGGGCATGGGAATGGTTCCCGGGGTTACGTTCGGCATCCGGACCTCCGCGCCGTGTAGCGGGCGCTCACCACTCGAGGGGATTGATGACCAGGCCAGTCAGGGCCTTCGGGTAGAAATAGGTCGACTTCTGCGGCATGACGTCGCCCTCGGTCGCGACCGCGAGCACATCCCGAACGGGCGTGGGCTCGAGGAGGAAGGCCGCGTCGGCGCCGTCGGCTCCGCTGTCCACCCAGTCGAGCGCCTCGCCGACCGACTTCGTGTAGCCGACGCGCTCGCCGGCTGCCAGGTCGGAGGCGGCGATGCGGGCGAGTTGCTCGAGTGCGACACCAAGCAGGCTCACGTCGAGGTGTCGAACAGCTTCGCCACCGGGGGGCAACCAGCGGCCGAACATCTCGCGGCGCGCTTCCAGGAACGCTCCTCCTTCACGAGTCCACAGCCCGAAGCTCCCGCGACCACCGGGACCCAGACCCTCCCCGCCGAACGCCGCCAGCAGCTCACCGCGTGCCGCGGATCTGACGTCGAACAGCGCAGCCGTGCCCTGGAGGAGGCGGGCACCTGAGGCGTCACCTTCGAGCGCCCGGACGACCCGATGCGTCGGCAGGATCGTGAGTGGCTCGTGGGTCGCTTCGAGGAACAGCATCAGGATGTAGTCGAAGGCCGGGTCCTCCTCGCACGACAGGGTCATCCGCCGTTCCTCCCGGTAGCGAAGCGCCGTCTCGTACCGGTGGTGGCCGTCGGCGATCGTGACCGGACCCGCGTTCGCGAGGCGGACGAGCTCGGCGACGGTTCGGTCGGTCACGCCGTCGTCCGGGGAGTCTGCCGGTGGTTCCGGGAGCACCCACAACCGATGATGGATTCCCTCGCCGTCGACGAGGTCGACGTCAGGCTTGCGCTTCGCGACACGCTCGAGGAGCTCGCTTGCTCGACCGCTCTGGTCCCGGAACAGGCCGACGGCAGCGCTCGTGTTCGCGCCGGTAGCGCGCAGCAGCTTGTAACGGTCCTCCTTCGGGGCGGTCATCGTGCGCTCGTGGGGCAGCACCCCGGATCCCTCGCCGAACGACTCCAGTCGGAGGCGGCCGAAGAAGCCGCGTTGCGTTCGCTCGACGGCGGTGCCGGGAACGCGATAGGTCTGCTCGTAGACGTAGAGCGACGGTCGGGGGTCCTTGTGGAACGTGCCATCCGATCGCCACTGCGCGAACGCCCGCGCGGCTCGGCGGTACTGGTCGTCGGGTCGGTCGCCGGGCTCGAGTGGCGGGAAGTCCAGGCGCACCGCGTTGCGTGGATGCCGCGCGAGAAGGGCTCGCTGCTCGGGCGGGGAGATGACGTCGTAGGGCGGGCTGACGACGCGCGCGAGATCGCCGACAGCGTCTGGCTCGTAGCGCAGGCCGCGGAACGGCCGGATCGTTGGCAAGGAGGTCCTCGAGTGCGCGGGGAATAGCCATCCTACCGACCGGACGACGGAAACGCCTCCCTCGAAGTACGTCATTGGGGGCATTCCTCCGGCCTCTCCGTTTGTCAGAATCCTCGCCAGCACGGCGCCCCATGGCGGCCCCCGCGCCATCGTTCAAACCGGGGACACGAGGAGGCAGGAACGATGGCGGTCGACCGGAACGCGTTCAAGTCTCGACGCGCCGTCCTTGCCGCGGCGCTGGGCGGTCTTGGTGCGCTGCTGGCCGGTGCGCTCGGGCGGGCGGACGAGGCGGAGGCCGCACAAGGCGGCAACGCCCTGATCGGAGTCGCCAATACCGGGACGGCCGAGACCAGTTTCGAGAACACCGATGGGGGCGAGGTCTCGCTCAAGGGCATCCAGGCCAGCGGGATCGGCGTAAAAGGGCAGAGCACGGATTCGACGCCGAGCACGTTTGTCGGCACCTCGCACCGCAACGGCGTCTTCGCGACGGTCGGCAGCGAGAGCGGGGTTTTCGCGAACACGGACGAGGCCGGCGTCTACGGCTTCGCGGACCTCTCGGACAGCTCGGTGGGCGTCGTTGGGCACACGAACCAGGGCTGGGGCGTGATCGGAATCGGCGCCGCAGGCGTGGCAGGCTTTGGAGCCTGGGGAGTCTTCGGCTCGGCGGACACCGACCAGATCGGTGTGTACGGCAACACGGGGGCGTCGCCCGCTCCCTCAGTGGCCGGAGGCATCGGCGTGCTCGCCCGGGCCGAGTCTTCGTCCCAGCTCGCCCTCAGCGTCGTGGGCAGGAGCCAGTTCAGCCAAAGTGGCAGGCTCACGATCCTGAGCGGGAAGTCGAGCCGGACGGTGAGCAAGCCCGGCGTCACCCCGACGAGCTGGATCATCGCCACCCCGCAGACCAATCGATCGGGCGTCTTCGTCCAGGCCGCCGTCCCCGGCAACGGGGCGTTCACGGTCTACCTGAACAAGGCCGTCAGCGGAAACACCGTAGTCGGCTACCTGGTCATCAATTGAGGAGGCCTGGATGAAACCTCCAAAGGCTCCGCGGATCGCCCTCGTCCCCCGGCAGCCCGCACGTGCTCCCGGCCGACGGCAGCAGGCTGTCGTCAAGGCTCGCCTGGCGTCCGTCGGGAAACCAGGCGCGGGTTTTCGGCCGGGTCGCGCGTCCTTGAAGGGGATCGCTCGCCTCGGAGCGCTCTTCGCGAAGGGTCGCTGAGGAAGGTGGACTCGCAGGCCCATCAGGCCCGCGAATCGGCGAGGCGCGGCTGCCTCGCGGGTGTCAGAATCGGACGACGCCGCACGACCGGGATACCCGGGAGCGGCGTTTCTGTTGCAAGCTGGGGAGCGT
The DNA here is from genome assembly GCA_005880805.1 of Chloroflexota bacterium. Taxonomy (GTDB): domain Bacteria; phylum Chloroflexota; class Limnocylindria; order Limnocylindrales; family CSP1-4; genus CF-16. The sequence continues at coordinate 5,813 of VBFZ01000063.1, forward strand.
GCTGGTGTCAACGCGGCCGAACGACGGAAGCCGGCGGGTGAGGTTGTCTGCCGCTGCCAGGCTCGGGGCACTGGTGGTTTCGACGGCCATGCTCTGGCTCCTGAGTGGAGCCGCAGGCGCTTCGGCTGCAGGGGTCACTCCGCGAAATGCCGTCCAGTGGCAACACAAGGCCGGTGGAGTTGCAGTGAAGCGTGGCCACACGACCTTCGATCGGGCTGCGGCGGCGACTCCTCGTCACTCGCACCCTCGCCCCGTCCGCAAGCGTTTGGCTGCTGGGCACACAACGCCGCCTGTGACTTCCGGACGGCGTTCCGCGTTGAGACCAGCCGGCACCGCGATAACCGGGATCCCGGCACAGGTGCCCACCAGCTTCGCAGGCATCCAGGCAGCGGAGGCGGGCGGCTTCGAGCCACCCGATTCGTGGACGGCCGCCAACTCGGTCTACGTCGTGCACTCGGTCAATAGCCTCGTCCGGATCCACACGAGGACGGGCCAGGTCGTGCAATCGGCGCCCATCGATGCACTCTTCGCATTGCCCGCGAGCCAGAACGCCACCGATCCGCGCTTCATCTGGGACGCCATTCACTCCCGCTGGCTTGGCGTCATCGCGAGCTACAACTTCAATGACACGGACGACTTTCTGAACCTCGCGGTGTCCGAGTCCTCGGATCCGCTGGGCGCCTGGAACGTCTTCGCGTTTTCGTTCGGCGACACGTTCCCCGACTATCCCGGGATCGCCTCCAGCTCGGCCTCCGTGGTGCTGACCGACACGGACTATGGAGCCAGCCTCACCACGCTCGACGGAGCGAGGCTCACCATCGTCGACTGGAGTGCACTGCTCGCACCGACAACGGTCCCCTACGTCCAGCTCGTCTCGTCGGCAGCGTTCAATCCGCGACCCGCGCAGGTGCTCTCGACGTCGCCCTACGTCCACCTGATCTGGGAAGACATTGCTACCCGCAACATCCTGTACGGCCAGATCCAGGGCCACATCGTCGCGCCGACGACGATCGACGACATCACCTCCAGCACAACGCTTAAAGCCTTCACGGAGCCCATCTCCCCGCGGCAGCCGGGCGGAACGATCGCGGACGGCGCCATCGACGGGCGGGCAACGGATGCCGTCTGGCGCAACGGCCACCTCTGGTTCGTGTCGACACGGCCATGGGTCAACGGCTCGGCCAAGACGTTCGACGGCGTCCGCGTCACCGAGTTCTTGACGACAGCCACGACGCCAACGTTCAGCCAGGACCTCCTCCTGAACGAGGACGGGGCGGACGACTTCATGGGCGGCATCGGCCTCTCGGGCAACGGCACGCTGTTCGTCGTCTACTCGCGCTCGTCGACGACGGACTACGTCTCCACGCAGCTGCGCACCAGCGCCGACTCGTTCACCGACGAGGTTCCGCTCGGACAAAGCACGACCGCCTATACCGGCGCGCACGGCCGGTGGGGCGACTTCGTCGGCGTGGCCGCCGACCCGGTCGGCCCGGGTTCGGTCTGGCTCGCGCACGAACTCGTCGCCAACTCGGGAGCCTGGAAAACCGAGATCGCCC
>VBFZ01000252.1 GCA_005880805.1 Chloroflexota bacterium
ATGAAGGCCGGCATCCGTGAGGCGCGCGGCTCATACGTTCTCGTGTCGATGGCCGACGGCTCGGACGAACCCGCGATCGTCGACCGGATGGTGGAGCTCGCCCGATCGGGCGCGGACGTCGTGGCCGCCAGCCGGTACATGAGGGGTGGCCGGCAGGTCGGCGGGCCACTGCTGAAGCGATTGATGAGTCGCACCGCGGGGTTGAGCCTGCACTGGTTGGGCGGCGTGGCCACCCACGATCCGACCAACAACTTCAAGCTCTACAGCAGGCGGTTCCTGGACAGCGTCCGGATCGAGAGCCGCGCCGGCTTCGAACTGGCGCTCGAGCTCACGGTGAAGGCGACGCTCGCGGGCAGACGCGTCGATGAGGTGCCCACGACCTGGCGCGACCGCACGGCCGGCCAGAGCAACTTCAAGCTGCGTGCCTGGCTACCGCACTACCTGCGCTGGTATGGAACGGCCTTCCGCGGCCGGCTCGCGAAGCTGCTGCCCGGCTGACGTCGCTTCTCCTTCCGGCTGCGCGGCCGGATGGACGAGGACCCACAGACTGGCGGCTGTCAGGACGAGGATCGCAAGCGACCCAACGATGGAGACTGGGCCGCCCTCCGGCAGGATGTCCGCGATCGCCGTGCTCGCCGGCGTGGCCGCGAGCAGATTGGCCATGAACACGACGTTGAACACGAGCCAGATCGCCCGGATCCGCGGCTCCGCGAAGCCCAGGGTGAGGAAGACGAGCGCCCCGAACGCGTAGCGCTCGTGCATTGCAGTCAGGAGCGAGAAACAGACCAGCACCGACGTCGCGACGCCGAGCGCGAGGTTGCGCCTGGTCGGCGACTGGAGCACGGCCAGGAACACGACCAGCTCGCCGAGGGCAGCGAGCGCGAAGGCCATCGTCCGGCCGGTGATCGGCCCGAACAGGGTCGCCGTATCGGCCAGGAACTGGCCGCCGGACGCCTCCTGCATGATCCACCACGCGTTCCAGGCTCGGAGCGACGCGATCGAGAAGGTCTGGTTGCCGTACGCGTCGAGATTTCGCACGTAGCCCTGGATGCCGCCGCCGGGCACGAAGGGGAGCCAGAGGATGGCGACCGTCGCCAGCGCGATCAGCCCAAAGCGGAAGGTCGAGCGCCAGCCGGTCGCGCCCAGCAGCCACGCGGCGATCGGCACGACGAAGAAGGCGGCCTGCGGTTTCGTCATGAGCGCGACCCCGAGGACGACGGCCGCGAGGTCGACGTGGCCGCGGGTCACGAGCAGGACGCTCACCAGGACCGCCAGGACGTAGATCGACTCGAACTGGCCCCACCACGCACTGACGTAGATCAGCACCGGGTTCAGCGCGACGCTCTCGGAGGGCAAAGGCCGCGCACACGGCGAGAGCAATGTCCGCGACGCTTGCCGGCGTCTTCACGACCGCTCTGGCGAACGGATCCGCGGCGTCGATCACGTGACCGAAGGCGCCGATCACCGCGCCCATGCCCGCGAACAGGTAGGTCATGACCGGCGGGAAACCCAGGTCGAGGCGGTAGGCCTGCCCCAGCGGCGCCGCGGCGATGTCGTGGACCCACTTCACGAACTGGTCGAGGTCGCCGCGGTATCCCTCGGTCGGGAGCAGCACGAGCCGGATTCCGACCGTCGCGACGAAGCCGACCAGCGTCAGCGCCCGCAGCCGGCCATCAAGGGAGGTGGTGCGCGTCGTCATCGCCAGGGGATGCTACGACCTCCCGGCGCCTCAACGCAGCGGTACCATCGGCCCTCGTCGGCGCGCCTCGCGCCACCCCGTAAGCCGTCCGCCCGCACGAGGATTGCGCGTGCCAACCGAAACCGACCACCCAGCGGCCGACACGCACCAGCCACTCGTCGCCGTGGTCATCCCGGCCCTCAACGAGGAGGGCAAAATCGGCCGCGTCCTCGACAAGTTCCCGCGCGACGCTCGATTCGAGGCGATCGTCGTGGACGACGGGTCGAGCGATCGAACGGGCGAGGAGGCCCGCGAGCGTGGAGCCGCGCTCGTCATCCGGCACGAGGTCAGGCAGGGGGTCGGGGCCGCGATCCGCGACGGCTGGCAAGCGGGGATCGCCCGCGGGCGGCCGTACCTCGCGCTCCTGTCGGGCGACGACCAGCACGAGCCATCGGAGCTCGTTGGGGCGCTCGAGGCGCTGCTTACCGCAAAGGCCGACTACGTCCAGGGCTCGCGCTGGCGGAAGGGCGGCCACGTCCGGGGGCCGTCGAGCGGACGCGCGCTCGGCACGCGCTTCTACTCGCTCGTCTTCAGCGTGCTCACGTTCCGCGTGGTGACGGATGCGACCAACGGCTTCCGCATCTTCCGCGCAGAGATCCTGTCGGACCCCGCGATCAACATCGGCCAGAGCTGGCTGGACAGCTACGACCTCGAGCCGTACGTGCTCTACAAGGCCATCCGTCGCAGCTACCGGGTGATCGAGTACCCGTGCACGGTCGTCTACCATGCCCGCGAGGGCTACACGAAGATGCGTGGCCTGCGGGACTGGTGGCGGCTCTTCCGGCCCGCCCTGCTGCTGAGAACGGGAGTCAAGCGATGACCGAGAGACGGCGACCGACCCGCCAGGTCCGCCCGTGAAGGACGTCTTCGAGCAGGCCTTCCGCGGCCGCCGGATCCTGGTGACCGGCGGAGCCGGCTTCGTCGGTGGAGCCGTCGCCACACGGCTGGTTGGCGCCGGCGCGAAGGTGACCGTCCTCGACGACCTCTTCACGGGGCTGCCTGAGACCGTCCCGTCCGGAGCCCAGTTCGTGAAGGGTTCGGTCACCGACGCCGCGCTCGTGGGCCAGCTCGTCGCCGACCACTCGCTCGTCTTCCACCTCGCGGCGCGCAACATCATCGCCTCGACGAAGAATCCGCGTGACGATTTCGCGACGAACATCGGCGGCACCCTGAACGTACTGATGGCGGCTCGCGAGGCGAAGACCGACAGGGTCGTCTACTCCTCGTCAACCTCGATCTACGGGAACCCACGCTCGATCCCGATCAATGAGGACGACCTCCTCGTGCCGCTGACGCCCTATGCCGTGAGCAAGCTCGGTGGCGAGAACTACTGCTCCGCGTTCTACGAGAGCTACGGCGTGCCCGTGGCGAGCGTGCGCTACTCGAACATCTACGGCCCGGGCCAGCGGCCGGACAACCCGTACTGCGGCGTCGTCTCGAAGTTCCTGGCGATGGCCCAGGACGGCCAGCCGATCTCCATCCACGGCGACGGCGAGCAGACGCGCGACTTCACGTTCATCGACGACGCGGTCGACGCCACGCTCCTGGCGGCCATCCACCCGCGCGCCGAGGGCGAGGTGTTCAACGTCGGGACAGGCATCGAG
>VBFZ01000011.1 GCA_005880805.1 Chloroflexota bacterium
GATACCGTGCTCGGCGAGCTCTTCGAAGCCCCAACCCTGGTAGAGACCGCGGCCAGCGACCGCACACATCTCGTCGTACAGATCCGGCCAACCCATGCGCCGGCGCCGATAGCAGAAGCGAACGAAGTCCGCTGCCTCCGAGGAGGACTCGGCCTCAGCTGCTCTGCGGGAATCCATGAATGGCGTGCCTCCTTCCCCTCGATGAGCCGTGCCAAGGGCTCTCCCTACCGGGCCGGGGGCGCGAACAACCGCGGAATTTGGGCAGTTGCCCGAGCCCCCGGGGTCCTCGACCGCTCGGCTCGGTGACCCTCTCCCGACCGGTCAGGCGCGCATCGTAGGGCGGCCGTAGCCGATCGGGGAAGGGGGTTTGTCCACCATCTCGTCCACCAAGTTATCCACACGAACGCGCGTTCTCAGATGGATGCAGTAGAGCCGATCTGGGCTTCTTCCGCGGCCTCGTTCGACGGGCGTGCGCCGGCCCGGATCGCCCGCCGTCCGAGCCCCAGCCCGGGCCGTTCCGTCAGTCGCCAGCGGCAGTCTTCGCCCAGGTCCAGGCCCTCGAAGGGATCGTAGGCTATGAGTAGCGAGCCGTCGAGATCGACCCACTCCGCGAGCGATGCGACCGCCGCGGACGCGCCAATTGCGACGGACGTCTCTTCCATGCAGCCGAGGAATGTGCGCAGGCCAAGCTCGCGCGCCCGAGCCAGCATGCGTCGCGCCGGACCTACCCCGCCGCACTTCGCGAGCTTGACGTTGACTCCGGCGACGAGACCTGCGAGTCCGTCCAGGTCGTCGATCGTCACGGCGCTCTCGTCCGCCACGATCGGGATCTCGGAGCGCTCCTGCAGCCATCGGAGCTGGTCCAGTCGGTGCCTCGGGAAGGGCTGCTCGATGAGCTCAACGCCCAGCCGCACGAGCTCCGGGATCAAGTGCGCGGCCTGCCCGGGCTGCCAGCCGGTGTTGGCGTCGACGCGGATGGGCCCGTCGTACACCGATCGAACCGCGGCCAGCGTCTCGATGTCCGCCGGCCCGCCGACCTTGACCTTGAGCGCCGGGAATCGCGCCGCGCGTCGGGCTCGCTCGGCAACGACCGTGGGCTCGTCGAGGCCCAGTGTGAAGTCGGTCGGGGGAATCTCGGACGTCAGCCGCAGCAGTGCATGCAGAGGCAGCCCCTGCGCTTTGCCAGCCAGGTCGTGCAGCGCGATGTCGAGCGCGCACTTGGCCGCTCCGTTGTGGGCAATCGACGCGTCGAAGGCAGCCGAGACCCGAGCGAGGTCGTCGACCGTCCATCGGTCGGGGCCGCCCGGGAGGTCATCGACCGATGCCAGCAGGCGGGGCATGACCACTGCCATGGTCTCGGGCGTCTCGCCGTAGTAGGAGTCGGGATATCCCTCGCCGATCCCAACGAGCCCGTCTTCTCCCGCGATCCGCAGCTCCACGATCATCGTGGTGGACGTTCGTCCCTCGCCCTCGGAGCTGCGCGCGATCACGAACGGATCGCGTAGCGGCAGCACAAGCGTCTCGTGCCGAAGCGAGAACCTCATCCGCTGGGCAGGACCGCCAGCACGACTGCCGGCACGATCGCATCGACGGCCGCCTGGATGTGGCGCCAGAGCCGTTCGGGCCCGAAGCGGAACGGGTCGTCGCACGGCAGACCGGTTTCGGCCGCGGTCTGCTCGACGAAGCGGCGGGCGGCTGCTTCGTCCTCGATCAGCGAGGTATTCAGGGCGACCGCCACAACCTTCGAAGGCGCGACCAGCGCAGCGACCTCCTCGTGGACGCGGATGAACTCGGGCAGCGGCTTGATCGGAGCGGACAGCCCGGGGACGTGGTCGAAGTCGTGCTCGACGAGGCCGGGCTTGTGGACCATGACCATGGCGTGCGGCGTCGTGCCGTGGATGAGGCCGAGCGTCACTGACGAATAGGCCGGGTGATCCAGGGAGCCCTGGCCCTCGACGAAGACCCAGTCGCCTCGCTCCTCGCCCTGGGCGACCAGCCACTCGCAGGTGCCCTGGACGAAATCGCTGATGACCCGATCGACGGCAAACCCCCAGCCCTCGATCATGATCCCGGTCTGGCCGGTTGGGACGAAGGCCGCGGACTCGCCCGATTCGCGCGCGGCGCGGACGAGCTCCAGGGCAACCGACATCTTGCCGATGCCACAGTCGGTGCCGACCGTGAGGATCACCCGTTTGCCAGGGCGATGTGGTCGGCCCACCGCGGTCTCCATCCAGGTCGGCGGACGGCGGTAGTCGACGATCTCGAGGCCACGTTCACGCGCTGCGGCCGCGAAGTCGGGATCGTCGCCGATGAACGTGTGCAGACCGGACAGGATGTCGAGTCCGGCGTCGATGGCGGTCCGGATGACCTGCCGCCACTCCGCGGGAAGGCGGCCTCCGGTTGGCGCGATGCCAATGAGCAGGGCCGTCGGCCGAAGCGCCAGTGCGTCGTCGAACGAGTCGACGATCGGGATGTCGAACCGCGGGCCGAGGTACTCGGCGACCGACCGGGCGGCGTTCGTCGAATCGATGACGGCAACGACGGGGTCCTTGCCGTAGCGGATCACGCCCATGGCGGTCTTGCCGTGGTGAAAGCTGAACTGCCCCTCGGCCAGGACCGCGAGCCGACGCTCGCCGCCAGCCGAACCGCTGCCGCCTCCCATTCCGGCGAGTCTACGACGGGCGACGGGATACCCTTCTGGGGGCCCCTGACGACGACCCGCGCTATTCGGGCGCCCAGAGATCGATCTGTGGAAGCGCATGAATCCCCAGCGTCTGCGACAGCTCGCCGCAGTGGTAGGCGTCGTGGCTGAACAGCCGCTGGAGGATCCACCCTCGTCGATGGACCTGGTGCCGCCCGAGGTATTCGCGATCGATCTCGTCGTCAACCATCTCCGGGGTCCAGCGGTCGAGGCAGCCCTCGACCAACCGGAAAGTCGAGTCGAGCGCCTCGGCCAACTCCTCGGCGTCGCGGGGATGATCGAGATCGTCCTCCCAGCCCTCTTCCGTGCCGATCTGAAAGGGTGTGGTCTCCGCGCCGGGCTCGCCGATCACTTCGCACAGCCAGTACACGCGCGCAGCTGCGGTGTGGCCCACGGTTGCCCAGATCGGCCAGCGGTCTGGCGAAGGCCGGATCGCCAACCGCTCATCGCTCATGGAAGCGACGACCTGGCGCAGCCGGCGGTTGTACTGGGGCCACATGTCGAAGAATGGCCGAATCGTCGGTGTGCTCATGTCGGCTACCGTACTCCGCAGCCCTCGGTGGACGTGCGCGGTCCGCGGTCCCCGTGAACGCTGTTCAAGAAAGGGAGGCTCCGAACGATGGCGAACGCACCGATCATCCTCGTCCCCGGGTTCTGGCTCGGCGCTTGGGCATGGGATGAAGTCGCCGAGGCACTGCGCGCGGACGGCCACCAGGTCACCGCGCTGACGCTGCCGGGCCTCGAGTCGCCCGAAGCCGACCGATCGGCCATCACGCTGTCAGACCATGTCGACGCGATCGTCGATGCGGTTCGCGCCGCCGACGCCCCGGTCGTGCTCGTCGTCCACAGCGCGAGCGGGTTCAGCGGCTACGCCGCGAGCGACCGAGTACCCGAGCGCATCGCCTCCGTGGTCTACGTCGACACCGCGCCGGGGAAGGGTGCGCTGGACCCGGACTTCAAGGGTGCCGAGAAGCCTCTCGTGTGGGAGGACATCGAGAAAGAGGAGAACCTCGACGGGCTGACCGACGAGCAGAAGGAGACCTTCCGCAGGCGTGCCGTGCCCGTGCCGGGCGGCGTGCTTCGGGAGTCGATCGAGCTTACGAACGACGCCCGCCGGGATATTCCAAGCACGGTCATCGCGACCGGCTACACCTCGGAGCAGTACAAAGGCTACGCCCGCGACCACCCGGAGTGGTCCTTCCTGGCGGGCATTCCAGAGCTGCGCAACGTGGCGTGGGTCGACCTGCCGACGAGCCACTGGCCGATGTGGTCGCGGCCCATGGAGGTCGCCGCCATCATCAGCGAGGTCGCGAAGACGCCCGCCCCTGCTGCCCGTTGATGAGCCCAGCTGCGGGCTCGCGCTCGCCGATGGCAACTTCCCGACAGTTGCCAGTGGCTGTTGTCCGGCACCCGGACGTTGGCGCATCCTTGCGGCCGTGCCGTTTTTCATGGATCGCCACGAGTTCTCGGGTCTAACAGCTCTCGACGCGGCCAACATGCACCTCAAGGACCTCCAGGTGCAGGACAGATTCGGTGTCCAGCTACTTACCTACTGGTTCGACTACGACCGCCAGACTGCGTTTTGTCTGGCGAAAGCCGATAGCGGTGACGCGGTCCAGGGGCTCCACCGCGAATCCCACGGTGCCATTCCGACCCAGGTCATCGAGGTGGACCAATCGATGGTGGAACGGTTCATGGGCGGCATCGTCGAGCACAAGCCCGGTGAGCCGTATGTGGAGACTGCCTTCCGGACCATCCTGTTCACTGACATGGAAGGCTCGACGCGTCTCACCCAACGACTGGGGGATGCGCGCGCCATGGCCCTCCTGCGCGCACACGACCAGGTCATTCGCGACTCCGTCCGTCACCACCGCGGCTCGGAGGTCAAGCACACCGGTGACGGGCTGATGGCGGCATTCCTGTCTGTCGTGGGTGCAATCCAGAGCGCGGTCGAGATCCAGCAGCGACTGGCCGAACGCAACGACGCCGAGGGGCCGTCGGTCAGGGTCCGCATTGGGCTGGCGGCGGGAGAGCCGGTCACGGAGCGAGACGACTTGTTCGGCGCAGCCGTCCAGCTGGCGGCCCGCCTGTGCGCGAAGGCCGAGCCCGGCAGCATCCTCGTCTCGAGCGCCGTGCGCGACCTGGCCCTCGGAAAAGGGTTCACGTTCCGCAACCGCGGGAAGGTGCGCCTGAGAGGGTTCGACTCGCCAATGCCTGCCTTCGAGGTGGCCTGGACGACGGCCGCCTGACCCGTTTGGCGAGGGGCCCGCCGCACCAAGCATGCGGTCCGTGGATTGCCGGAGCTGCGGCCAGGTCTGGGCCTTTCCGCAGCGGGCCCTCCCCGGGGCGGCGACTCGATGAAATCGGTCGCCGCGGCCGGTCCAACGGGGTAGAACTGATGACGTCCTACGTGCTGATCCCCGGCGCAGGGGGCGATGCCTGGTACTGGCACCTCGCCGCGCCGCAGCTCGAAGCCCGCGGCCATGAGGCAATCGCGGTCCAATTGCCGGCCGGCGACGACTCGGCCGGCTGGGGGGAGTACGCCGACGCTATCGAGCGGTCGATTGGCGACCGCACCGACCTGATCCTCGTCGCCCAATCCCTGGCCGGCTTCAGCGCCCCGCTCGTATGCGCACGCCGAAAGGTCACCCTCCTTGTGCTCCTCAACGCCATGATCCCGATGCCCGCCGAGACCGGTGAGGCCTGGGGGTCGAACACCGATCGGAAGGAGGCGGAGCAGGCGTACTTTGCGCAGATCGGCCTGCCGCCGGAGTCAGCGGACGATGACAGGATCATCTACTTCCACGACGTCTCGCAAGAGGTCGTCGACGAGGCGTTTCGTCGCGGCGAGCCGGCTCAGTCGTGGACGCCGATGACGCAGCGATGGCCACTCGATACGTGGCCCGACGTGCCGACGCGCGTACTCGCCAGTCGCCAGGACCGCCTTTTCCCGCTGGAATTCCAGCGGCGCGTGGCCCGGGAGCGGCTTGGCATTGAGGCGGACCAGATCGAAGGCGGCCACCTTGTCGCGCTCAGCAGGCCAACGGAGCTTGCGGACCGGCTGGACGGGTTCGGACTCGAGGCTGCCTTGCCGCCGGCCTGGACCGGGACCATCCGCCGCCCATGACCGATCCGATCAGGTCCGAGGGCGTACGCCGGGCGGCGATCACGCCGCTCGTCGAGGCCGCCGCTCCTGTCACCGCGCGGCCGGTCCTCTACGGGGGGAACATCTGGCGCCTCTTCACGGCCCAGGCGCTGTTCATGTTCATCCTGTGGGTGCCGATCTGGGTCGTGTTCCTGCAAGGCAGGGGTGTCAGCCTGACGCAGATCGGGGTGCTCGAAGGCTTCGCATGGCTCCTCACGGCCTTCCTCGAGGTGCCCACCGGCGCTGTGGCCGACCGCTGGGGCCGCAAGGCGTCCATCGCGATCGGTGGAGTGCTGTACGCGGCGGCGATGTTCCTGATCCTCGCCAAGGCATTGTCGCCCGCCTTCCTGCTGGGTTACGCACTGTGGAACTCGTCGATGGCATTCGTGAGCGGCTCGGACTCGGCGCTGCTGTATGACACGCTGAAGGCTGACGGCCGTGTGGACCAGGCCGCCAGGCACGCCGGCCGGTACGCCGCCATCCAACAGGGATCCCAGGGCGTCGCCTCGGTGATCGGAGCAGCGATCGCGACGGTTGACATCACGCTGTGCTTCACGCTGTGCGGCGTGGGGTCGCTGGCTGCCACGGCGCTCGTGCTCACGATCAAGGAGCCTCCGCACGTCGAGGAGGACGGCTCTACTCCGCTCGGCTATTGGAAGAACCTGAAAACCGCCCTCGGCATTGCCGCGCGACGTCCGGTCGTCCGGGCGCTGCTTCTCCTGTACGCCACCGTGCTCACCTTGCCCCTCATCGTGTACTACGTGCTCCTCCAGCCATATGCGTTGGGCGTTGGTCTGCCGATCGCGACGCTCGGCGTGGTCGTCGCCGGCGTGCAGCTGACGAGCGTGATTGCCTCGTGGCTCGCCGACCGTGCCGGCCGTCGCTTCGAGCTCACCTGGGCCGTCGCGGTTGGTCTGGGCGGTCTTCTGGTCGCGCAGGTATTGCTCGCGACGTTCCCGTCGATCCCGTCGATCGCCCTCATGCTCCTGGTCGCGCTGGTCCCGGCGTTACTCGGGCCGCTCCTGCTCACGCGGCTCAACAACGTCATCCCCAGTGCCCAGCGGGCGACGATCCTGTCGCTCAGCGCGCTCGTGTTCGAGCTGGGGCTCGCGGTCGGGATGCCCCTGCTGCTGGCGTCCGCAGACCGGCTCGGCGCCCCACAAGCGATCGGGATCGCAG
>VBFZ01000012.1 GCA_005880805.1 Chloroflexota bacterium
GGCGATACCGGCGCAACAGGCATCTACGGCTTCACGCCGACGCCAGCGGATCCCACTGCCTTTGGCAGCGGCGTGTGGGGCGACAGCGGGGATGCAGGAGTCGTCGGAACCGGCGGCCTCGGCGTGCTCGGGCTCGGAAATTTCGGCGTTGAGGGCGACGGCTTCGGCACCGGCGGCACGGGTGTCTTCGGCTACGCCGGCGGCCCGGGCACGATCGGGGTCCAGGCGTTCGCGGCCTCGACCGACCGTGTCGCGCTCAAGGTCACGGGCAAGGCGCAGTTCACGAGATCGGGCCGGGCCACGATCTCGGCGGGTGCCTCTTCGAAGGCAATCACCCTCGCGGGAGTATCGACGAGCAGCCTCGTGTTCGCGGTGCTCGCGTCGAACCGCTCCGGTCGCTGGGTGCGTGCCGTGGTCTCGGCCGCTGGCAAGTTCACGATCTACCTCAACACCAGCGTCACGAGCGCGTCGTACGTCTTTTGGTGGGTGCTGAACTGAGATGAATGGCATCAAGCTCAGCCAGCAGGCTCGCGAGCGGTTTCTGACAACCGGACGGCTTCGGGCCGTGAAGTTCGACCGGGGTCGGCTCGCCACGATCCGCCGCAATGCGCGAATCAGCGCGACGGCGGTTCGCACGGCGGCTGGAGGCCATGCGGCACACGTCCACGTCCGGCTCTCCCAGCTGCGGGCGAAGCCCTCCTCGACCAAGCTCTCGACCAGAAACCTGCACTGATCGAAGGGAGCCGGTCGCCCGACCCTCGGGTACGCGACCGGCACCCGCCCTGCTCCACGCTCGGGCACTGCTCGCGCGAGAGCAGGCCGTCGTTCGCTCTCGCAACCGGCGATACTCGCGCTGAAGTCTTTACGCCCGCACGCCGGAGGGCCGCATGACCAATCGCGAGTCGTTCAGCCAGGAACAGTGGCTCGCACTCGTCGACGCGGGACCCGCGATCGCACGCGCGATCGCGTCGACGGCGGGCTCATCGGGGCAGACCGAGACCGAGCTCGGGGCGTTCGTCCAGATCGTGGAGCAGGCGGCGGCGGATGCGCCGGCCGGGCTTCTCGGCGACATCGTTGCGGACACCTACGGGAGGCTCGCCGGCGGGCTCCCGGACGCCCGGGGGAGCGATCCGTACATGGGCGGCATCGAGGCCGCGAGAAAGGCTGGGGCCATCCTGGACGTCCAGCCGGATCCTGCGGAGGCGCAGCGAGCGCGGGCCTGGTACCTGTCGATCGCACAGCGCGTGGCCGAGGCGACCCGCGAGGGCGGCGTCCTCGGAATCGGCGGAGAGCAGGTCAGCCAGTTCGAGCGGGAGGCGATCAAGGCCATCGCCGATGCCCTCGGTGCGACGGCCGTCGACGAGGGCGAAGCGCCGGCCGACTGACGCCGCAGCCCGACCGCCGTTCCGCTCTGCGGATCTACCGCTCGGGGGTCGGCACCCGTTCGGCGGTCGAGCCTTGCGCGGGCCCCTGCCGCACTTTCATCACGGTCAGTCGGCGCTCCAGCTCCTCGACTGCGGTCAGCGCGGCATCCCATTCGGGCGAGCCGGGCGCGGCCATGCGGAGGCGCCATCGCGCGCGGGTCAGCTGTTGTCGGAGTGCGTCGGGGGGTACGGCCACGCGGCAATCCTCGACGATCGTGCGGACGCGCACCATCCACCGACCGTTGCCATCCCTCAGTACCGACGTCCCTGTGTCGGACGTTGCAATCGAGGTTGGCGCGATTTAGCCCTGTGGTGCCGTCGCCGAAGGCCGGCGTCGGATCGGCAGGTCGTCGTAACGCTTCCAGCGATAGATGGCGGTGGAGAGTCCCCAGCTCAGCACGAAGACGCCGATGATCGCGAAACCGATCACGCCGAAGTCGAGCTCGCCAACCCAGTCCCAGACGCCGCCGTGCAGGCCGAGCCGGTCGGCGACGATGCTCAGGACCTCGATCCCGCCGATGCCAAACGCGATGAGCACCGAAACCAGCGTGATGTTGAGGTTGTAGTAGAGCTTCCGGATCGGCTTCACGTACGCCCAGCCGTAGGCGCCGAGCATCAGGATGCCGTCGGTCGCGTCCACGAGCGACATGCCGGCCGCGAACAGCGCCGGCAGGATCAGGATGTACTGCACGGGGATGTGGTTGGCACCTGACGTGGCGGCAAGGCCCAGCAGCGCGACCTCGCTGGCGGTGTCGAAACCGAGTCCGAACAGCACCCCAAGCGGGTACATGTGCCAGCTCTTGCGGATGACCCTGAGCATCGGCCGGAAGACGCGCGCCAGGAGACCGCGATTGTTCAGGAAGTCTTCGAGGCTCTCGTCGTCGTAGGTCCCGCCCGCCGACACCCGCCTGAACATCCTGTAGATGTCGATCAGCACGACGAGGTTGATCAGGCCGATGACGAGCAGGAAGACGGCCGACACGCTTGTGCCGATGAGCCCGCCGATCTCCCTGAAGGTCGGGATGTCGCTGACGATGCCGGCCGAGATCGCGAGCAGGACCGACAGGGCGACCACGATCGTGGAGTGGCCGAGCGAAAAGAACAGCCCCACACCGACCGGCCGCTGGCCGTCCTGCATCAACTTGCGGGTGGTGTTGTCGATCGCGGCGATGTGGTCGGCATCGACGGCGTGACGCAGGCCGAACGTGTAGGCGAGGAAGGCCGTCGGCAGGAGGATGGGGTATGCCGCTGAGGCGACCAGCGCCAGGGCCCACGCCCCGAGGTTGAACGCGATCAGGAAGCCGTACACACGGAAGATTCGGTTTCGGAGGTCGCTCTCCGTGCGAACGAGTCGTACGGCAGTCGAGAGCATCGATCTCCTGGCGCTGAAACGAGAGCCTCCCATGCTAGCCATGCGCAGTTCTTTCTGCAATGAGTTGCATCAACACGTCGATGCAGACGGGAGGAGCCTCGCATGGCATAGTTCGTCCGGAATGACTGCACGGATGACCGTTCGCACGCGATCTGCGTCACAGGGTTTCGGGGACGTGAGGGGCCGGCTTCGCTCTGCGGGGCTGCGCTGGACGCCTCAGCGCCGCGCACTGATCGACGTGCTCAAGGCAACCAACGGCCACGTGACAGGAGCCGAGCTCGTCGAGCTGTGTCGGGGGCGCGACCCCGAGACGACCCCATCCACCGTCTACCGGACGCTCGAGGTCCTCGAGGAGATCGGGCTGATCAAGCATTCCCACGGCCGTGACGGCCGGCAGGAGTTCCACATCGCCCCGTCGAGCGAGCACGGGCACGCCATCTGCGAGAGCTGCGGCGAAGTGCGCGAGCTGAGCGACGCGGACGTGGACGATCTGGTGGCCTCGCTCGGCGGCGCTGGCTTCGCCGTCGACCTGTCGCATCTCGCCGTCGGAGGCCTGTGCCACGACTGCCGGGCCGCCGAAGTAGCCGAGGCCTGACCGGCTTCAGCCTTGGGGATCGCGCGTGGCTCCGGCCTCCGGATCTACTACGAGCTTGTCGGGACCGGGCGTCCCCTCGTGCTACTCCACGGGAGCATGGGCTCGACTGAGTCCTGGCGAATGGCGGGCTACACGGAGCGCCTCGCCGACCGCTTCCAGCTCGTCCTCGTCGACCTGCGCGGGCATGGCAGAAGCGAACGACCAACCGGGGCGAAGGCGTACGTCACGCCGGCGCTGGCAGCCGACGTCGTCGCGGTGCTCGACGATCTGGCGCTCGAGTCTGCGCCCCTCTTCGGCTGGTCACGCGGCGGCGAGACAGCACTCGCGACAGCCGCACTCCACCCGGGTCGTGTCGAGGCCCTGATCCTGGTCGGCACGCGTGCCGATCTGGTTGGCTTCGATGATGTTCCGCGGCCGTCCGCGACCCAGGCGCGAAGCATCGCAACCCGTCTCAGCCGGTCGGGCACCTCCTTCCTCGAAGCTGAGCTGCTGGAGGCTGGTCGTCATGACTGGGCGAAGGCGATCGGCCGGTCGGATTCGAAGGCGATGGCATCGCTGGTTCGGGCCCAGACGCTGGTGAAGTCCATCGGCCGGAAGCTGCACGACCTACCCCAGCCGATCCTTGCGATCTGGGGAGAACACGAACGTCCGGATCCCCTCCCGCCGCTGCCCGAGTACTCCCGAACGGTGATCGTTCCGGGCGATGACCACTTCGGCACGTTCTCGCGGGCCGACGTGATCGTCCCGGAGGTGCGCGCGTTTCTCTCGGAGCATTGATCGACCCGGACCGCGGGCGTATCGTCGGCGGGACAACTGAATCGCCGCCAGGGAGGAGCGAGTGCCATGCAGAGCTCGTTGTACGACCGGCTCGGAGGCAAGGACGCCATCGTTGCGGTGATCGACGATTTCGTCGGGCGGTGTGCCGGCGACGGGAGGATCAACAAGAAGTTCTCCCGCTCCGACATTCCCCGCCTCAAGACGATGCTTGTCGACCAGGTGTGCGAGGCGGCAGGTGGGCCGTGCACCTACGGTGGTCGATCGATGCGCGAGACGCATGACGGAATGCGGGTTACCGCCGGCGAGTTCGACGCGCTCGTCGAGGACCTCGTCGCCACGCTCAACGCGTTCAACGTGCCGGGGGTGGAGCAGGGGGAATTGCTGGGCGTCCTTGGGCCGATGCGCCCCGACATCGTCGAGATCGAGACGGCCGAAACAGGAACCACGCTCCCCGAGAGCTATCGCGGCGCGCCGCCCCTCGCGGCCGTGTGAATCAGCTCGGCGCGCGCTGGTCGCGCGCCGGGACGCGAACACATCGCTGTCCGCTTCGTTATCAGGGGTGCGGCCCCCATTGAGGCACCGTTCCCCCGGCGGTCCGGTGGGGGTCGCGCTCGAGTCTTACTCGGTGGGCCGGCACGCGGATCCGGGACCGGATCTTGCCTCCGCGTTGACGCCGCCCGGGGACGGCGGTCAGTCGGTCGTCAGTAGGAAGAGGTCGACTCCGGTGTCTTGTCCGATGAGGTCCCCGAGTACGCGGCCGTGTCCGTCCGTGACTGCGTGGGCATGCCGTCCATTTCGGACGGCGCCAGGTATTCGTCCATCCGCTCGCCGACCGTGTCGGCCGTGCCGGCCCGCCAGCGATCGAACTTGAGCTTCATGTCCTCGGCGGTCATCCGGATCCAGTTCGAGGTCGGCGCAACCGTCGCCAGCCAGAGTCCGAGCAGGATGCCCGTCATTGCGCCCACCAGGATGAACGGCATCGGCGATGGCGCCTCGCGGCGGGGAAGGATTTCCTTGACGTCCGAGGCGTCGGGGACGTCCCGGACCCGGATATCGGGCATCGAGATGGCGCTCAGCGCATCCGACAGCTTGATGTCGCCGAGCTTGATCTCCGAGAGCTTGACGTCCGGGATTTTCACGTCCGGCATCCTGATGTCGGACGCCTTCACGTCGGGCATCTTGAGGTCCGGGATTTTCACGTCAGGCACGCTCACCTCCCCGGCCAGCTGGCCAAGTGTCTTATCAGCGATCTTCACGTCCGACAGCCGTGGGCCCCCGCTCCGGAACTCGGGAACCAGGATCTCCGGCAACCTGACCCTGCGCATCCGGACCTTGGGAAGCCGGACGTCGCGAAGGCTCATCTCGGACATGACACACCTCCGGCAGCGACGGTTCGGCCGCCTGTCGTCATGAGAACATGACCGGCCGCCGAGCCGACCCGGCCATGGTGCTTCCGGGCGGCTCGCAAGCCGACCGAGCGCTTTCTGCGGAGCCTTGCACCTTCATCGCAGCGGCCTGCTGCCTTTGACGGCCGGCCGGGCTGTGCCCGACTCGCGCCGCAGAACCAGACAGTTCCTGACGGCCCGGTCGATATGATCGGCCTCGTGCCCCCGACCGTGAACGTCAGCCAGGAAGTGGCTCGTCGCTTCCTGGTGCTCCGTCATCTGCTCGCGCCTCCGCGCTCGCTGCCCGCCGAATCGGAGAGCGTCATGCGCGTGATGGAGCGGCTCGGGTCGCTGCAGTTCGATCCGATCGACGTCGCCGGACGCAATCACGACCTCGTGCTCCTGGCCCGGATCGCCGGCTACCGGCGCGACTGGACTGAGGACCTGCTGTACCGGGAGCGGCGGCTGTACGAGTCCTACAACAAGGGCCTGTCGATCCTGCCGACGGCCGAGATGCCGTGGTACCGCATCACCTGGGACCGCAACCTCGCACGCCACAGCGAGACCACGTTCGACGAGCACAACCCGCTCGTCGCAGAGTTGCTGTCGCGGATTCGGGAGAATGGTCCGCTTTCGTCGACGGATGTCGAGGCCCGGGCGTCCATCGACTGGTACTGGCGACCAACGAACCAGGTCCGCGCGATCCTCGAGGCACTCGCCGAGGCCGGCATCCTCGGTATCCGCCGGCGCGAGGGCAACCGGCGTGTTTACGACCTGGCCGAACGCCTCTTTCCCGGGGAGCTCCTCGCTGACCGACGAGCCGAGGACGAGCAGCGGCGTCATCGGCTGCTGTCACGCTTCCGTGCACACGGCCTGCTCGGCACCGCAGGTCAGGCCGAGCTCTGGCTGGGCACGGCACCC
>VBFZ01000254.1 GCA_005880805.1 Chloroflexota bacterium
AACCCGCCTCGCGAGGCCGAGGCGACCGCATCGCAGCTCACGTCGACCGATCCGGTGCTTGCCCTGCTCGGGCAGCGGGACGCGCTCTCGATCGCTGACGCCTCAGGACCGTTCGTCGTCGGGCTCACCGTGCTGCCGCCCAAGCCCGGTCCGGCCGAGATACGCGTCCAGGTCTTGGGCGTGGACCCTGGCGACGGCCTCCGTAACGCGCGATTGACTTTGAGCGCAGCCGGCGCGTCCAGGCAGATTCCCCTTGGCCAGTCATGCGGGCTCGGCTGTTTCGCAGGTCACGGCATGTTGGGGAACGCAGGCCTCTGGCAGCTGAAGGTCGACATCGACTCCAATCGTGGCGCGATTTCGATTTCGGAAAGGGTGCCCCTTCCGGCGCCGGAGGGGTCGAGTGCACTCGCTCGGACATTGTCGGCTGAAGAGGCCCTGAAGACCGCGGTCATGACCGAGACGTTGAGCGGCAGTGTTGGCGGCCCGACCTACGTCTCGACATACCGCTTCCAGGCACCGGACAGGGCACAGATCACGCTCAAGGACACGACGCAGATCCTCATTGGCCAGCAGGAGTTCAGGCGCGAAGGGGGCGGTCCGTGGCAGAAATCGACATTCCCCGCGCCGGGCTTCTCGTGGCCGACCGGCTACTACCGCGACTTCTGGCAGGGCGCCGCGGCGGCCCGAGTCGTCGGCACCGAAACTGTCGACGGCGTGCCGTCCCAGATGATCACGTTCGTCCGACCCGACGTGCCGGCCTGGTTTAGGGTCTGGGTGAGTGAGTCAGGCGGCATCATCCAACGCGAGGAGATGCGTGCCGAGGGTCACATCATGGATCACGCCTTCTCAGACCTGAACGGGCCGATCTCGGTGCAGCCGCCGCAGTAGGCCCATCACTTTCGTGGCGCTCCAGTGCGAAGAGTGGTCGACAGCGCGTTACATGTCTGATTTTGCGTTAGGCGCAGAAACGCCCTCCTGTTCCTGGGAGTAGCGGTCGCCGTGCTCTACGAGGCTGTACGGCGCATTTTTTGGCGCCGGACCACGGTCATCCTGGTCAGATAGCCTGTCGGTGTCTGAGGTTGGCGCGCGGCACGCGGAGGCAGTCGATCTTGCTCAGAGTGCGTGAAGGCCGCTCTGACCTTTCCAAAAACCTTGCGAGTCCGCGCGAGATGGCGAGGTTCAATCCGTGCGGACAATGGACACCCTCGCGGCATCGTGACCATCAACCCAGTCAGAGAGCCTGTTACCGTGGCAACGTGGCCCATCATCACCGCCGCTTCGCATTGTGCGATGTCACGTTTGCGGGGCAGCCGTTGCCCGGGGCGACGGTGGACTCCTGGGAAGACGATGCCGGGCAGGCGCGGTGGATCGCCCGAGTCGTGATGCGAGCCCGCCCGGTCGCGGACGATGGCGAATTCACCGGGCGCATGAAAGACGGCGGCGCCGTGTCGGGCAACGTCGTCGTTGCTCACCAGATAGCCGGTTCGACCGCTCGGCGCGCGACGATCGTGGAGTTCCATGGATCGGAAGGTCTATCCGATACCGGGCCACTGGCGGAACTGACCACCGGCTAGCCATTGTCAGCCAGCACCATCGGGCAAATCGTGACGAGGCTTTCATCGCAACTGTCGACACACGGGCGTAGAATTAAGTCTTCCCCCGGCCCGCGTGCGACGCACAGTCAGTCCGTCGCCCGAGTCGGCATTGCCATGGAGGTACCCGCATGAATGCGTTCATCGTGGACCTCAAGAACAAGCCCGGCGAGTTCGGCAAGGTGGCCGAGGCCATCGCCGCCAAGGGCATCAACATCACCGGCTTCAGCGGGGCGACGTGCGGCGACAGCGGCACGGCCGTCCTTGTGACGAGCGATGATGCAGGAACCCGCCAGGCCCTGACCCAGGGCCAGTGGCAGTACCGCCCGATCGAGCTCGTGACGGCGTCGCTCGCCGATCGGCCGGGCACGCTCGCCGAGGTGACCAAGGCGCTCGGCCAGGCCGGCGTCAACATCGACG
>VBFZ01000013.1:0-7425 GCA_005880805.1 Chloroflexota bacterium
ATGACCACGTCGGCGGTGCTCGGACTGTTCCGCGCGAACGACAAGACGCGCGCGGAGTTCTTCGCGCACCTCGAGAGGAAAGCGCCCGGCGCCTGACCTCGCCCAGGTGTCGCCTGCGGGTCGCCCGATCGGACGCCTGCTTCAGCCGTTCGTTCGACCTCTACAATCGCCGGCATGCCGGACCACCCGATCAAGGTCCTCATCGCAAAGCCGGGCCTGGACGGTCACGACCGCGGCGCGAAGGTGCTCGCACGCGGCTTGCGGGACGAGGGGTTCGAGGTCGTCTACACGGGCCTGCGACAGACCCCGGAAATGATCGCCACGGCCGCGCTGCAGGAGGACGTGGACGTGGTCGGCCTGTCGATCCTGTCCGGCGCGCACATGACCCTCCTGCCGCGGATCTGCAAGCTCCTGCGTGACGAGGGATTGGACGACGTCCTCATCACCGCCGGCGGCATCATCCCCGACGACGACATCCCGGCGCTCAAGGAGGCCGGCATCGCGGAGGTGTTCGGGCCCGGCACGACGATCCGCGAGGTCGCCGATTACCTGCGCGCCAACGCCAACCCGCGCGACTAGGGTGGGGGAGCCGGGCCCCGAACCCGCGGCCAGAGGCCGGGAGCTCGCGGAAGGCGCGCTGGCCGGCGATCGTCGCGCGACGGCCCGGCTCCTCACCGCGATCGAGAACCGGACCCCCGTGGCCGAAGCCGCGCTGCGCATCCTCTACCCGCAGGCCGGGCAGGCTCACATCGTCGGCATCACCGGACCGCCAGGCTCGGGAAAATCCACCCTTGTTTCGGCGCTGATCGCCAACGTGCGCGAGGCGGGGCGGCCGGTCGCGGTGATTGCCGTGGATCCTTCGAGTCCAATCACCGGTGGGGCGCTGCTCGGAGATCGGGTGCGGATGCAGGCACACGCCGGAGATCGAGACGTCTTCATCCGGTCGATGGCCGCACGAGGGCACGCCGGTGGCCTTGCCGCGGCAACGGGGGCAGCAGCGGCGGTTCTCGACGCGTGCGGGTTCGACCTGATCCTGATCGAGACCGTGGGCACCGGTCAGAGCGAGGTCGAAGTGGCCGCCGCGGCCGACACGACCGTCGTGCTCGAAGCTCCCGAGATGGGCGACGAGGTCCAGGCGATCAAGGCCGGCCTTCTCGAGGTCGCCGACATCGTGGTCGTCAACAAGGGCGACCGCCCGGGAGCGCAGAGGACCGCTGCGCAGCTGCGGGCCATGCTGGTCGCGATTGCGCCGCGGCCCGGCGACGGGGATGAGCGACCGCGACCGAAACGCCCGGAGGTGCTCCTGACGACGGCCTCGACCAGCGTGGGCGTGCCAGAGCTCCTCGCGGTGCTCGACCGGCACCGCCCTACTGACCACGACTCGGGGAGCGCGGCCGCCCGGCTGGCGCGCGCGGAGGCCCAGGTCTGGGCGATCGCCGGGGACCGCGTTCGGGCTCAACTGCACGACGATCGACATCGAGAGGCCACGGAGGCCACGCTGCGGGCGGTCGCGGACCACGAGCTCGACCCCTATGCAGCGGCCGATCGCCTGCTCGGCGACGTGCAGTAGCAGGCGGCCAAACGAAACGCCGGCGGCCCGAGGGCCGCCGGCGCCTTATCTGCCGGCGTTGGATTACTTGGAGACAGCGCTGAGGGCATTCACCTGGCCGTGGCCGTAGAAGCTGTTGTAAGCCTTTCCGCCGGTGCAAACCTGCGGTTGTTTGTCATCGAACCCAAGGAAAGGCGCGTAGATGGACATGTCGGTTGGGCAGGCCTTCGGGTCTGCTGTGGATGTGATCGCCGCAGCGACTGCGCCCGGCGACCAGCCCGGATGCTGGCTGCGGATCAGCGCAGCCACTCCCGCCACATGAGGCGAGGCCATAGAGGTGCCTTGCAGATAGCGGTAGCTGGCGCAGGGGCTGACCGAGCAATCGAGGACGGCCAGGCTGCCTCCGGGATTGAGCGCAGCGGGATATGTCGAGAGCACGCGGCCATTTGCTGCGGCAGCAGTGACCTGCAGGATGCGATCTCCCCCGGGAGCCACCACCTGAGCTGAGCCGACGCCGAAGCTCGAGTAGTAAGACTTGAGGCCGAGATTGCCGTCAGCGGTCACCCCGATGACGCCCGGCACCTCGACGGGAACCACTGCGCAAGCGTTGGTGATGTCGCGGACAACCGGGCTGGTGTCGTCCGGGCTCGTGCGGTCGACGCTCGGGTGCGCGAGATCTTCGGACTGGTTGCCTTCGGCGGCGACGACAACGGTGCCCTGTGATTGGGCGTAGCGGATCGCGCGTTGCTCGGCCGAGAAGATCGCCTTCTGTTCGGGATCGTTCTTGCAGTTGAACAGCCACGGGTCGGCGAAATAGCTGTTGTTCGTGACGTCGATGCCGTGCGAGCCGGCCCACACGAACGCGCACACCACGGCCTCCGAGAAGAAGAAGCCATTGGCGTTGCCGGCCTTGATCCCGGCGATCCTGACGTTGGGCGCGACGCCCACGATCCCCAGCCCGTTGGCCGCCGCCGCGATGGTGCCAGCCGTGTGGGTTCCGTGGCCGTTGTCGTCGTTGGCCGCGACCTTGCCCGGAACGGGCGCGCCGCTCACGCAGTTCACGCTGTTGGCGTCATCGACGTTCGGCGCGAGGTCCGGGTGCGTGTAGTCGAGGCCCGTGTCGATGTCGCCCACGACCACGCTCGGACTCCCGCCAGTGATCTGGTGCGCCTCGGGCGTCTTGATCTGAGTCATATCCCATTGCAGGCCGAACAGGTTCTCGCCGGAGTCGGTCACCGGCGAGTCCACCGTCGTGGCCGTTCCACCGGCCGTGGCGAGGTCCTCGTCGCGCAGCCGGACCGCCGTGCTCGCCGTCGCCGCTACGGCAGCGATGCGACTGTCACCCGACAGGCTCAGCTTGAAGGTCGCGCTGCTCGACCTGGCTACGGCGACGCCGATCGCCCCGTAGCTCGCGACCAGCGTGCCACCGGCGCTCCGGACCGCCGCCCCGACGTCGGAGGGCACGGACTGGGACTTGTAGACCACGAGATAGGTGGCGGATTGCCCTGCACCGAGCGTTGTCGGGGCAGACAGCACGAGGCCGCCGAGCAATCCTCCGGCGGCCAGCAGGGGCAGGGCGCGACGAACCGGCATTCGCATGCTGGGTCCTCCCATCGAAAACTCCCCCGGGACAGTGGCTTCAGGCTAACTCCGGATCACGCCATCTCGGCATCAAAACCGCGTGTCAATTCCGCCCCCAACGTTGAGCCGCGCAGCGGCGAGGGACTAGGCTGCAGCGGTGCCGATCGAGCGGGTCTTCGTCGCGGGCGCGGGCCTCATGGGCCATGGCATCGCCCAGGTCCACGCCGCGATCGGGAAGCACGTGACGCTGTACGAGCCCGAGCTCCAGCGGGCGCAAGCGGGCAAGGAGCGCATCGCCGCGAGCCTCGACCGCTTGGTGCATAAGGGGCGGATCAGCGGCGAGGATCGCGAGGCTCAGCTCGTCCTGATCGAGCCCACGGGGGATCCCGGGACCGTCCGCCATGCCGACCTCGTCGTCGAGGCAGTGTTCGAGGACGCAGACGTCAAGACCGCGCTCTGGCGTGAGCTCGACCGCCTGGCGCCGGAGCAGACGCTGTTTGCGACCAACACCAGCTCGATCTCGATCGACCGCCTGGCCTTGGCGGTTCGGCCGGCGCGACGGGCGCTGTTCGTCGGCATGCACTTCTTCAGCCCAGTGCCGGTGATGCCACTCGTGGAGCTCATCCGGGGAAGCGCGACGTCCGACGGGACGGAGGCCGCGATCCGCCAGCTCGCCGGCGAGCTCGGAAAGCAGGTCATCGTGTCGACCGATCGCCCGGGCTTCATCGTCAACCGCATCCTCATGCCGTTCCTCGGCGAGGCCATGCGGGCGTATGAGCAGGGAGTCGGGATGGCCGAGGACATCGACGCCGGGGCGCGGGTCGGCCTCAACCATCCGATGGGCCCGCTCGAGCTGGCCGACTTCATCGGGCTGGACGTCTGCCTCGGGATCATGAAGGTGTTACACGAGGGCCTCGGCGGCGAGCAGTTCGTGCCGCCAAAGGTGCTCCAGGACCTGGTCGCAGAGGGACACCTCGGCCAGAAGACCGGGCGCGGCTTTTACACCTACCCTCGCTGAACCCCCAGCGCGCCTCACCCGCGGGAGGCCGTGACCGCGACGTCGCCGGCCTACTAACCGAGCGGCTCGGTCGCGGCCCCCTCCAGCTCGACTTCGGCCAGCAGCTGGCGCACCGCGCGCGTCACCGTTTCAATGTCGAACGGCTTGGCGAGCAGGCCGACGTGCCGGTCCACGGCGAACGCCCGCAGCTCGGGATTGAGCACGTCCCCGCTCATGAACACGAAGCGCCGGGCGAGCTCCGGGCGAATCTCCGCGATCGCATCGTGCACCTCCGTGCCGTACATGCCGGCCATCCGGTGATCGCACATCACGAGGTCGAATCGTTCGCGCCGCACGCGCTCGATGGCCTCCTGCCCGTCGGCCACGACCACCGGATCCATTCCGGCCACGTCGAGCGCTTTCTGGAGGATGGCCCGGATTGCCGGCTCGTCGTCCAGCACCAGAACCCGTGGCCTGCGCGTTTCGACCGGCCGGAGGCGTCCGTCATCACGCGAACGGACGGGATGCCGGAGTGCGTCGACGCGTGCGCGACCGTCCATCGGCTGGGGGACACCGGCAGGCCAGGGCATGCGTTCATCGGTCGGCGCTGCCGCCGTGACCGGGATCTCGAACACGAACGACGAGCCGCCGCCGGCCGGTTCCTCGAACCACAGCCGGCCCTGGTGGGCGGCCACGATGCCGAATGACACGGACAGGCCGAGCCCGGTGCCCGTACCCGGCTCCTTGGTGGTGAAGAACGGCACGAACAGGCGGGAACGCAGCGACCTCGGGACGCCAGGGCCGGTATCGCGGATCTCGAGGCGAACCCGGTCGCGACCGTCCTCAGGCCGTGAGTCGTCTCCCCGGACCGCGTCGGCGCGGATGTCGATCCGACCCGGGACGCCGGTTCCCTGGATAGCCTGGATGGCGTTGAGGGTCAGGTTGAGGAGGACCTGCTGCATCTGTGCGCGATCGACCTCGACTGGCGGCAGGTCGGGCGGTATCGAGACGCGCACGTCGATCTGGCCGGCCGCGATCGCGTACGACTGGAGTCCGAGCACGCTCTCGACGAGCGCCCGGATCCCGGTGGGATGCCGCTCCGGCGGTCGCTGCCGCGCGAAGTCGAGCAGGTTCTGCACGATGCGCCGCGTGCGGTCGGCCTCCTGGGCCAGGAGCTGCGCCTCGTGGCGCATGTCCTCCGGAAGCCGCTTGCTGCTGCTGATCAGCTGCGAGTAGCCGATCACGGCGGCGAGCGGGTTGTTCAGCTCGTGCGCGACGCCGGAGACGAGCTGGCCCATCGCCTCCATCTTCTGGGCCTGCAGCAGCTCGGCCTGCAGGCGTTCGACCGTGGTGAGGTCGCGGATCAGCACGATGCTTCGCGGCTCGCCGGCGATGTCGACCCGTGTGAGCGTGATCTCGGCGGGGAAGCTCGTGCCGTCGGGCCGTACGCCGATGGAGTGGAAGTGGGTCCGTCCCTGTCGACGCTCGACGTCTCGTCGGCTCAGGCGGTCGCCGATGGGCGCCATCGTCAGCTCGTCTGCCCGGCGGCCGAGCAGGTCCTGCCGTGTCGTCCGGAACTGGGCGGTCGCGGCGGCATTCGCATCGAGGATCTGCCGTGCCCGCCCGATCAGGAGCAGTGGCTCGGGCGACTCCTCGAACAGGGTGCGGTAGCGCTCCTCCGAGACGACCAGACGGGACCGAAGCTGCCGCTCTTCTTCGTACTCGGCCGCCAGCACGTCGACCAGGCGCGCGTTCTCGAGGGCGTTGGCCACGTGCGCAGCGGCCTGGAGAAGGAGACCGTCGGACATTTCGGCCGTGCTGTCGGGTCCCCAGCCGAGTCCGATGAGGCCACTCAGCTCGTCGTGGACGCGCAGCCCGACGAGCCGCAGGCGCTCGATCCCCAGCTCGCGGAGCGCTCCGCGGACCTCCGGCCACAGCGGAGCGTGGTCGAGGTCGGCGGACACGACTGCGCCCACCGGGCGGAGCGCCCGGAGCAGCGGTGAGTCCGGGAGCGCCAGTCCGAGCACGAGCTCGCTGAACTCCGGGGTCAGCCCATGGCCGGCCTCGATCACGTAGCCCCGCTCCGTGGCGGTGAGGATGATCGCGATCGTGGCCTCGGTCGCCCGGCACAGCCGCTCCACCGCGTCCTGGGCGATCACTTCCCGCGGTCGCGAGCCGCCTGTCACCGCGCCGAGCATGCTGAGCCCGGTCAGCTCCTCCTCGAGCCGCGCCGCGGCGGTGACGTCGCGGAGCACCAGGACCTGGCCGGAGGTGTCTGCGACGGGGGCGGCGGACGCTTCGACGACGATCGCCTGGCCCGCGCGAGCCCCACGGGAAGGGCGCACGGTGATCCGGCCGCGCCAGGCTGCCTGGCCCGACGCTTTGGACTTGAGCTCCGGGGAGTTCGCGAGCTGGTGGAACGTCCGGCCAATCGCCTTACCCGCCGAAATGCCAAGCAGGCGCTCCGCCGCGGCATTCCAGGCACGGATTCGGCCGGGACCGTCGAGCACCACGATGGCGTCGGCTGCGCCGGCCAGAGCTGGGTCCATCCCCGAGTGGCTGTGCGCCGACGTGGCCGCTTGGTTCTTCTTCGAACCGGCATCGGGCGGCCGCCGGCCACGGTCGGGCGGAAGCACGCCCGTATCGTACGCTCGCCGTCCCGCCTCGCTGCCGGCCTGACGCCCTTGTTTCACCGTTCGCGAGCCGCGAAGACTGCCAAATGTGCTCGCCGGGGACCATTAGGTACCGCTGCGCCCGCCGCCCTCCCTCGTGGGGAGAGAACGGTCGCCTCGCCGAGTTCAGGGTGCACGTCGGTCGCCGGCTTCGGGACGTTGCCGGACCCTTCGGGCTGTCGGGATCCCGGCTTTGTGTGCACGAGGCTGCACATCTGGCAGGAAACTCAACGCCGCGATCGTCCCGACCGGATCCCTGAGCCATCTCCGAACAGCCCGCCCGTCCGCGGGAAATTTCGACCGCAGGACCGTTCGGTGATTGGCGACCCGGCGGCGATTGGTGCGGCCGTCGGCGAGGATGACCAACACGCCACATGGCGCGCCTCCCAACCCCGTTCGCGCGCGATCCGGGCCGCGAGCCTCGTTCGCTGGTCCATCTTGCTCATCAATAGCTGGACTTCGGCCAACTCGGTCTTCAACTCCACGACGAGCAGGGACCGCCGCTCGGGATGCCAGGCAAGGATGTCGATCACGCCTCGCTCACCAAAGATCGAGAAGCTGACCTCGGGCTCTGCCGTCCAGCCCTCGAGGCGAGCGAAAGCGCGCGCTGCGTGCTCATGCATGGT
>VBFZ01000013.1:7453-14116 GCA_005880805.1 Chloroflexota bacterium
AGGTCGGCACCGTGCCAGTGAACCGACAGGTCAAGGCGCGCGCCGAGCACCTCCGCTATCGCCTCGAGTTCGACGAGGCTCAGGGTCCCCGATCCGCGCTCGACCTCACCGACCAGACGCCGTGAGACGCGAGCCTTCGCCGCAACGTCCTGCTGTCTGAGGCGCCGCCGGATCCGAATTGCCCTCAGCGCGGCACCAACCCGCCTCATGTCCACCGCCCGAGTCTGCCGCGGACCAATCAACCGGCGGTTATCGGCCCGAGACCGGGGTGCGAAGGGGCCCGGTGTAGACTCGAAACGTGGATGGAAACGGCGATCGAAGCGGCCGTGTCTACCTCGTGTCGGCCGTCAGGACGCCGATCGGCAAGTTCGGAGGAGCGCTGTCCACGACGCCCGCGACCGCCCTTGGTGGAGTGGCAATCCGGGCCGCCGTCGAGCGGTCCGGCCTCCCCGAAGGCACGCCGATCGACGACGTCCTCATGGGCCAGGTCCTCCAGGCCGGCGTCGGTCAGGCGCCGGCACGCCAGGCGGCCCTCAAGGCCGGCCTTCCGGCAAGCACCAGCGCGACGACCATCAACCGCGTCTGCGGCTCGGGCCTGAAGTCGATCATGCTCGCGGCGGCCGAGATCAAGGCGGGCGATGCCGAGGTCGTGGTCGCGGGCGGCATGGAAAGCATGAACCTGGCGCCGTACCTGCTGCCAAACGCCCGCTTCGGCTACCGGCTCGGGGACGGCCAGCTCGTCGACTCGACCGTGCACGACGGCCTGTGGTGCTCGGTGGAGGAGTGCCACATGGGCACCCACGCGGAGCGGGTCGCGATCAAGGACCACGTGACCCGTGCGGAGCAGGACGCGTTTGCGCTGCAGTCGCATCAGCGGGCCGTCGCGGCCATCGACGACGGCCGCTTCAAAGACGAGATCGTGCCCGTCGTCGCGCTGGACGCAAAGGGCCGCGAGACCACGGTCGACACGGACGAGGGGCCCCGCCCGGACACAACGCTCGAAGCGCTCGCACGCCTCAAGCCCGTCTTCGCGCTGCCCTCGGTCGAGTCGGGCGATCGCGGCGACGCGACCGAGGGCACCGTGACGGCCGGCAACGCACCGGGCATCACCGACGGCGCGGCTGCGACCGTGGTCGTCAGCGAGCGGGCCGTCGAGCGCTTCGGCCTTCAGCCCCTGGCACGCGTCGTCGGATACGCCCAGGCGGAGGTCGAGCCGAAGTGGCTGTTCCTGGCTCCCGTGATGGGCGTCCGCCAGCTGCTCGATCGAGTGGAGCTTCCGATCGAGGCCTTCGACCTCATCGAGATCAACGAGGCCTTCGCCGCGCAGACGCTGGCCGACGGCAGGGAGCTCGGGTTCGACTGGGAGAAGGTCAACGTCAATGGCGGCGCGATCGCACTCGGACACCCCATCGGGGCGTCGGGAGCGCGCATCGTCGCGACGCTCCTCCACGAGCTCGAGCGACGCGAAGGGCGCTACGGCCTTGCGACGCTCTGCCTGGGCGGTGGCGGGTCGGTGGCGATGGCCTTCGAGCGCGTCGCCTGAACCGCGACCTCTGAGAGGACGCATCGCCACCACAGCCGGCCGATGAGATGACCGAGACCATCCAGACGACCACAACCGAGTCACGGCCCGAGGCCACCACCTACAACCTGTTCATTGCCGGTGAATGGGTTCCGTCGGAGTCGGGCCGCACGTTCGAGAGCCGGAACCCGGCCGATACGCGCGACCTGATCGGCCATTTCCAAAGCGGCACACCGGCAGACGTTGCGCGCGCGATCCGGGCCGCGGATGTCGCCGGCGGGCTCTGGCGGCGGACCCCTGCTCCCAAGCGCGGCGAGATCCTCTATCGCTTCGGTCAACTCATGGCCGAGCACAAGGAACGGCTCGCGCGGGCGATGACGCGTGAGATGGGCAAGGTCCTCGAGGAGGCACGCGGCGATGTCCAGGAGGGCGTCGACATCGCCTTCCTGATGGCCGGCGAAGGCCGCCGCATGTTCGGCGACACGGTACCCAGCGAGCTGCCCGACAAGTGGGCGATGAGCATTCGCCAGCCACTTGGCGTCGCCGGGATCATCACGCCCTGGAACTTCCCGATCGCGATCCCGTGCTGGAAGATGATGCCCGCCCTGGTCGCCGGCAACACGGTCGTGTTCAAGCCGGCGAGCGACACCCCGCACTGCGCCACCCTTCTGGTCGAGCTGATGGCCGAGGCCGGGTTCCCCGCAGGGACCGTCAACCTCGTCACCGGACCGGGCGCCGAGGTGGGCGATGCCCTCGTCGACGACCCCGACGTCCCGGTCATCTCGTTCACGGGCCACTCGTCGACCGGTAAGCGCATCGCGGAGCGCGCCAGCCGCCGGTTGAAGCGCGTCAGCCTCGAGCTCGGGGGCAAGAACGGCATCGTGGTCCTTGCGGACGCGGATCTCGACCTCGCGACCGACGGGATCGTCTGGTCGGCATTCGGCACGACGGGCCAGCGCTGCACCGCCTGCAGCCGGGTGATCGTCGAGGAATCGGTGCTCGACGACCTGCTGGGCCGACTCGAACGGCGGGCGACCCGCCTCCGGCTGGGGGACGGCCTGCAGGCGACCACCGACGTTGGGCCCCTCATCAACGCTGAGGCCGTGGACAAGGTCGAGTCCTACATCGAGGTCGGCCGGCGCGAAGGCGCGCTCGTGACGGGCGGCCGACGGGCGACCGGCGACGGACTGGCGAACGGGCACTTTTTCGAGCCGTCGATCTTCACGCATGTCAAGCCGATGGATCGCATCGCCCAGGAGGAGATCTTCGGTCCCGTCCTATCGGTCATCCCCGTGGCCGACTATCCGAGCGCGGTCACGGCCCTGAACCAGACCCGCTACGGCCTCAGCTCCTCGATCTTCACGCGCGACGTGAACGCGGCCTTCCGCGCGATGCGTGACTTCGAGACGGGCATCGTGTACGTCAACGCGGGCACCATCGGCGCGGAGACGCACCTGCCGTTCGGCGGGACGAAGGAGACCGGAAACGGCCACCGGGAGGCCGGTCATGCCGCGCTGGACACGTTCACCGAGTGGAAGTCGATCTACGTCGACTTCAGCGGCCGATTGCAGCGCGCCCAGATCGACAACCAGGGATAGACCCTGAGTGGCGAAACGCAGTGCCGGACTTCTTCTCTATCGGAAGCGAGGCGAGGGGATCGAGGTCCTGCTCGTCCATCCGGGCGGCCCGTTCTGGGCCGACAGGGATGCCGGTTCCTGGAGCGTGCCGAAGGGAGAGGTCGAGATCGGCGAAGAGGCCTTGGCCGTCGCCCGCCGCGAGTTCGAGGAGGAGACCGGCCACTCGCCGCCGGCCGGGGAGCCGATCGATCTCGGGGAGATCCGCCAGGCCTCGGGCAAGGTCGTTCACGCGTGGGCGGTCGAGGGCGACCTCGATCCAGCAAGGGTAACCAGCAACACATTCATGATGGAGTGGCCCCCTCGCTCGGGGCGCCAGCAGGAGTTTCCCGAGGTCGACCGGGCGCAGTGGTTCGAACCCGACGACGCCCGCCGACGTATGAACAGCGCCCAGGCCGAGCTCGTCGACCGCCTGCTGGCTCGACTCCCGGAAGCCCGTGTCGCGCCGTGAACGCCCTCGAAACCGTCTCGGAACGGTCCGAACACATCGACGGGTAGACTTGCCTGTCTGGCCGGGAGACGGTCGGAGGAGAAGGGGGACACGAGCTGATGACGTCGCCTGACCACCCGGGTGGTGGCCCGCCATGGACGGTGCGCGTCGCGATGTGGAGCGCGCGCCACCGCTGGCCTGTGTTCGCCGCCTGGTTCCTCGCCACGATCGGGCTGTTCGTCGCGAGCCTGGCGATGGGCGGCACCAACACGCAGAACGCGGTCTCAAATGATGACCGCGCGAAGTACGAGGCCGCCCACGCCTACGACGTTTTCAACGCCGGCGGCACCAAGGACCCGGCCGAGTTCTTCTACCTCGTCATCTCGAGCAATTCGGGCACGCTCGACGACAGCGCCGTCGCGGCCTCGGTCCAGCGCGTCGTCGCCTCCATGGCGGACGTCAAGGCCGCCGTGGGCGGCCAGCAGGTTGCGACCTTCAGCGACATCGTCAACCCGTTGCAGGCCGGCCCGCAGTCGGGCCTCATCTCGCCGGACAAGACAAGCGTCCGCGTCGTGGCCCACATCAAGGGCGAGGGCCAGACGGTCGAGGACAAGCTCGCACCCGTGCCGGCTTTCGTCGCGCAGGCACGTGCCGACAACCCGGGCCTCACGGTCTACGCGCTCAGCAACACGCTTGCCAACGACGAGATCAGCACGGTCATCACCGAGGACCTCGATGGGTCGCTGCGGCTGACCATCCCGCTCACGTTCCTGATCCTTCTCGTAGCGTTCGGAGCGGTGGTCGCGGCGGCGGTGCCGCTCGTCCTGGCGATCACGTCGCTCCTCGCCGCATTCGGTTTCCTGGGCATCTACAGCCAGGTCGTCTCGCCGGTCAGCCCATACGCCACCCAGCTGGTGGTGCTGATCGGCCTCGCGGTCGCCGTCGACTACTCGCTGTTCATGGTCACCCGCTACCGGACGGAGCGGCATCGGCGCGGCTATGACTCACACCGCTTCTACTCGCGCGCCGTCTATCTGCGCCGCGTGGCCCTGACGCTCCTCGCCGCGGTCGCCATCGTCGGCGGTGCGGTCGCCGGCGGTCCGCTGGTGGCGATCGGCACGGCGATCGCGCTCGGCATCGTGATCTGGGCACTGTGGCGCCTCATGGAGCGCGGCGACCCGACCCAGAAGCTCCAGGCGATCGAAATCGCAAGCGGGACGGCGGGCCGGGCTGTCTTCTTCAGCGGCCTGGCGGTCATGATCTCGATCGCCGGCCTGCTCGTCCTCGACGACCCGTTCTTCCGATCGATGGCGATCGGCACGATCGCCGTCGTCCTCATCTCGGTCATCGGCAGCCTGACGTTCCTGCCAGCGACGCTCGCGATCCTGGGCAACGGCGTGAATGCCGGACAGCTCGCGATCCCGTTCCAGGCCCTCGGCCTCACCCCGCTCGTCCGCCTGCTCGACCGCAATCGCGACGAAGGCAGCGGCGTCTGGAGCGCGCTCACGCGGCGCGTGATGTCGAGGCCGTTGATTTCGGCCGCCGTCGTCGTCCTCTTGCTCCTGGCGATGGCCACGCCGTTCACCCGACTGCACGTCGGCTCGGGCGACCTCACGAGCTTCCCGGACACGGTCGACTCGGTGAAGGCGATCAACCTGATGAACGCCAAGTGGCCGCAGGGCTCAACCCTGCCGCTGGTCGCGATCGTCACCAGGGCAGACGAACCGGCAACGAAAGCGCTGATGGACGCCTTATCGGCGAAGGTGCTCGCCATCCATGGCGTCAGCGGCCCCGTGACGACCGACCTCTCCAAGGACGGCAAGGTCGCCGCCCTCAACTACACGCTGGCCGGCGGCCTCAACGACTACGCGAACTGGGACATCGTGAGGCTCGTCCGGTCCACGGTTGTGCCGGCCGTCTTTACGCCCGCGACCGGGGTGCAGGCGTACATCACCGGTGACGCCGCGTTCGCTCTGGACCAGACCGACTTCTACGCGAAGGCGCTGCCGCAGATCTTCGTCTTTGTCCTCGGCCTGAGCTTCCTGCTCCTGCTCGTCGCCTTCCGGTCGATCGTGATCCCGATCAAGGCGATCATCCTGAACCTGCTTTCGACGAGCGCCGCCTACGGCCTCCTCGTGCTGGTCTTCCAGGAGGGCTGGCTGAAGGACGTCATCGGCTTCAAGCCGGGCGTGATCGAGTCGTTCGTGCCGCTGTTCATCTTTACGATCCTGTTCGGCCTCTCGATGGACTACCACGTCTTCATTCTGGCCCGCATCAAGGAAGCACGCGACCGGGGCCTCAACACGAACGCGGCAGTGGCGAAGGGCATCTCGATCACGTCGGGGACCATTACCAGCGCGGCGGCGATCATGGTCGTGGTATTCGGCGTGTTCGTGACGCTGAAGACTTCGGTGATCCAGCAGCTCGGCTTCGGGCTGGCGATCGCGGTTCTGCTCGACGCGACCGTGGTGCGCAGCATCCTGCTGCCGGCCACGATGCGGCTCCTCGGGGAGTGGAACTGGTGGCTGCCAGGCTTCCTGCGCTGGTTGCCGCAGGTCACGATCGAGGCGCCCGAGACCGAATCCGTAGAGGGTGCGCCGGCCACAGCCTGAGGTCACAGCCTCCAGGCAGGAACCGCCCTGCCGTCAAGCACGACGGGTGGCGGCGCATCACCCGCTGCGGATGAGGCGAGCCAACTCAGCTTCGACTAGGGTGCGGGCCGGACGGGCGTCCGGTCAGCTCGAAGAGATTTCGCCCGTCCCCGCCGAGGACCGCAATGGACGACGACGGTGCACCGACCGACGCGGTTGCGCACAAGCTGAACGTTCGGCAGGCCGCGTTCATCGGCGTCGGCGCGATGGTCGGCGCCGGGATCTTCTCGCTGCTCGGCGCCGCCGGCGAGGTTGCGGGCGCAGCCGTGTGGCTGTCGTTCGCCCTCGCCGGCCTGATCGCGGCACTGCAGGGCTATTCGTTTGCCAAGCTCGGTGCACGGTATCCGTCGGCCGGCGGCCTGCTGGAGTACGTCAACCAGGGGTTCGGCGAAGGCCATGTCGCCACGGTCACCGCATGGCTGACGT
>VBFZ01000014.1 GCA_005880805.1 Chloroflexota bacterium
CGCAGGGACGATCAACCTCGTCCCCGGCACTTATTACGGTGGGTGGGACATCGGCTACAATGTGACGTTGGTCCTGCAGCCAGGCATCTACGTGTTCGCTGGCGGTGGCGTAAAGCTCAACGCTGGCGGCACGATTACCTCGGTGCAAGGAGGAACCGGCGCACCAGCTCCAGTCATGTTCTACAACACAGATAATCCAGCCACCGGAACGGGGCAGGCAGACATCGACTTCACGGCGACATCCACGCTCAAGGTCCACGCAATCGCGACTGGACCGTATAAAGGCATCCTGGTCTGGAATGACGGGAAGGGCAGCAACCCAAGCGCGCAGGTCACGCTTGGCGGGCAAGTAAGCCTGGACATCGCTGGGACGATCTACAGTCCGAAGGGGCTCGTGAAACTCGAGGGAGGATCGGGCGTCGGAAGCACAGCGGCGGTCCAGATCATCGCCTGGCAATTCGACGTAGGCGGCAATGCCAACCTTGACATGCCCTACGACCCGACGCAGCTGTACCAGTTTCCGTCCAAAGGCCTCGTCCACTAGAGGCTGGGACCAGCGCTCTCGAGGTCGGTACTTTTAGGGCCTGCTCGCTCTACGCAATGCCGCGGATACTCCGGCAATGCTGCTCAGGCGAGTTGTCGCTGCGCCCATGTGGTTCGTGGCCACGCTGATGATGTACGAGCTCGTCATCTACGTGACGGGCGGTCCACACCCCCTGGGCCCGATCCTCGGCGTGACGGCGGCCTTCCTTGTTTCGGCCGACCCGTTGCATCGAATCTGGCCCGCGCAGGACAAGTCGCAGTCGCCGCTCTCAGCGCTCCGGGGGCGCGACGCACTGCCCTCACACACACAGTCCGTCTGAGCGGTTCGGCTGACGCCTGTCAGCCGGCGGAGCTGAGCCGGAACGGCTGCTGGAGTGCGGACTTCAGCTGACGGCCGGGAAGGAGAGCTTCGCCAACGCCGCCGTATTGACGGCCTGCCCGATCAACCGTCGTCGCTCGAGCCGGGCGTTTCCGTCGGGCGCGCCGTGTCGGTTGGATGAGGCGTGGCCGTCGGATCAGGCGTTTCCGTGTCACCCGGTTCTTCCGTTTCGTCTGGCGTTTCCGTATCCATCGGGTGGGGCGTCGCTGCGGGCCTCGGCGTGAGCGTGTGCTTCGGCGTCGCGCCTGGCGCTGACATCGGTTCGGTCGACCCAGCAGGTGATGCCGACGGGCGGGTCGTCGGCTCCTCGGTGGGCGCTACCTCGATCGCATGGACCGAGGGCGGCGGCGGGCCCGGCTCGACCACGGAGGGCGTGACGGGGTCGTTCCGGAACAGGAGCGTCCGGGCGCCGACCGCGATGGTCGCCGTCAGCGACACCGTCGCGAGCGCGACGACGAGGACGAACGCCAGGCCCTGTAGGCGCATGGCCAACGGACGACCACCGGTTCGGGCGACCCGCCAGCTGTCCACGAGCCCTGCGAGCAGTCCTCCGAGCCGACCTTCGCGAAGCGCGAGGCCAAGCACGACGGCTGGCGAAGGCAGCGGCTCGCGGGCGATTGCCACCATCACGGCGTCGGCAAATCCGTCGGACGGTCGGACGAATTCCGAGCCCGCGAAGCGCTCGAGCTCCGCAGCGGCCTTCGCGGCACGGGACATCTCCGAGGGCGAGCTCGATCCGAGCGCTGCCCCGGTGTCGTAGCGACGATCGTCTCTACGGCTCATGGCAAGACCTCGTCGCCCAGCGTGTCACGCAACATCACCAGGCCGCGGTGAAGGTGGGTCTTGACGGTTCCCAGGGGTCGTCCGGTCGCGGTGGCGATATCCGCGAGCGACAGATCTGCGAAAAAGCGAAGGATCAGCGTTTCGCGGTAGGGATCTCGGAGAGCCCAGACGGCACGCTGAACCGACTCCGAACGCTCGCCGGCGATGGCCCGTGCCGCCGGGTCATCGGCAGACGGTGCGAGGAATGCCGGCGAGAGCTGCCGGTCGTCGCGGTTCGTGCCCGTCTGTGCTTCGGCCTCGATCCATGCAATCGCCTTTCGCGACGCAATGCGCCGCAGGGCGATTCGCGTGGCGATGCGCGCGAGCCAGGCCCCGAACGGACCGTCGGCCCGCCAGGTCGCAAGCGATCGGAAGGCGGTCACGAAGGCCTCCTGGGCCGCGTCCTCGGCCTCGGGCTGCTCGCCCAGGATCCGGAAGCAGGTTCGAACGACATCCGGGGCTTCCCGATCGACGAGCACGCGGAAGGCCTCACGGTCGCCTCGGAGGACGGCATCGACGGCCGACCGGGCGACCATGTCGGTCGCCCGGTCCTGCGCCATCCGGCCAGCTGCTCGTGCTTCGATAACAGAGTTTGATACGACATGCCGCGGGAGTGGGATCGCGGCCGATCGTCCCTGGTCGACTCGGCGTTAGTCCCCGCCGCCCTCCCCGTCGCCGCCGCCGTCACCGTCATGCTCCGACTCCGGAATTTCTGTCGGCTCGGGCGTCTCGCGAGCTTCGGGCTTTTCGGTCGCCTCCGGCTTTTCGGTCGCCTCGGTCTTCTCCGTCTCTTCTGGACCCTGCTCGTCCTCGCCCTGGTCATCGTTGTCCTCGTCCTGGGCGTTCTCGTTCTGCGTCGCCTCCGGGGTCTCGGCCGGCTCCGGCGTTCCGACCGCCTCAGGAGTCTCGGTCGCCTCAGGAGTCTCGGTCGCCTCAGGAGTCTCGGTCGCCTCGGGCGTTTCGGTCGGCTCGGCGGTCTCGGTCGCCTCCGGCGTCTCGGTTGGTTCGTCGACCGTCAACGGTCCAGAAGCTGCTCCCGAGTCGTGTCGAAGGAGGTTCGCGCCCATCGCGGCCCCTCCCACGAGGAAGATCGTGACGCCGGCGATCGCGGCGCTGCGGGCGACTCGTCTCGTTCGATCCATGCGTGTGGTCCCCGATGCTCGGTGCCGATCGCTCGACCGGCCTCTGTCTGTCTGAGACAGGCCGCGGCGGAAAGGTTTCAGCGATGTCTGTCAGAGAGTGGCCCGGTCAGCCGCGGCGGGTGTTCCCGTTCGCGTCGCGCACGATCTCAACCGAGCCGAGCCCGGCGCCTTCGAGCTCGCTGCCGATCTTGTCGGCATCGCCGACCAGGACGATCGCCGCCCGGTCAACATCGATGTGCTCACGAGCGACGCGTTGCACGTCGTCGACGGCGACCGCGTCGATCGCCGGCCGGTACCGGCTCAGCTCGTCGTCCGGCAGCTCGTGGATCACGACCCCGGACAGGGTGCCGACCACCGGGCCCGGGGTTTCGAAGCGAAGCGGGAACACGCCGACCAGGAACTCGCGCCCCGCAGCCAGCTCCGCCGCCGTGACCGGCTCGTCGCGCATGCGCCCCAGCTCCCGCAGGATCTCGTGGATCGCAGGTACCGTGACCTCAGTGTTCACGGCAGCCCGAGCGGCAAACGGTCCCGCCGCGCGCCGCATGTCGAAGCCGGCGTGGGCGCCATACGCGTAGCCCTTCTCCTCGCGCAGGTTCATGTTCAGCCGCGAGTTGAATAGCCCGCCGAGGATCGTGCTCATGACCGACACGGCGTGGAAGTCCGGGACCTTCCGCGGTAGCCCGACGTGGCCGATGCGGATCTCGCTCTGGACCGAGCCGGGCCGGTGGACCAGGCGGATGACCCGTTCGCTGTCGGCCGGCGTCGCTTCGACCGGCGTGGGCGCGGCACTGCCGGGCAGCGGCAGCCACTCCCCGAAGAGCCGATTCGCGATCGATGGGACGTCCTGGCCGGAGAGGTCCCCACCCACGACGAGCGTCATGAGTGGCGGATTGATGCCGCGTCGATAGGCCCGCCGGAGCACGTCGGGGGTGAGCGTCTCCACGGTTTCGGGCAACCCGCCCGAGGGCCGGTGATACGGCGACCCCCCGCTGAAGATCGTCTCAGCGAATGCCTCTTCGACCCGGCGGCGTGGATCGGCGCGCGCCTGCAGGAGATCGTTCAGCCGTTCCTCGCGCAACCGATCGACCTCCCCGGTCGGGAACGTGGGTCGGCCGACCAGCTCGGCGAGCAGCTCGAGCGCCGGCTCGAGGCGCTCGGCGGGGACTTCGACGCCCGCGGTCGTGGCGTCCCAACCCGCCTCGGCGTGGAGGGCCGCCCCGAGGCGCTCCGACGCCTCCACCAGCTCGATGGCGTTGTAGCTCTCGGTCCCTTCCGGCAGCGCCCGCGCGGCGAGGACAGTCGCGCCACCCTCGGCGGGCTTCTCATCGGCCGCGCCGTTCCGGAGCACGAGGGATGCCGATATCAGTGGCCGGCCCGGCATCGGGACGACGAGCAGGTTCATTCCGTTGGCCAGCTGATGCCGTTCGAACGCCGGAAACTCGTACGGCCGCGGGGTACCGGGGGTCGGTCGTTCCGCGACGAGCTGGGCGGCGGGACGCTCGGCGGTCGACGGTTTGGCAGACGTGCCTCGTTCGGTCACGCCGCGATCTCCTCGTCCTCGGGCACCTCGGGGAGCTCGTCGGGGTTGCTCGCGTCGTCGGCCGGCGGAGTATCCGGGATGTAGGTCAGCACGACGCGGTTGTCGGGCCGGAAGACGGCCAGGGACGCGTCGCGGATGCCCTCCTTGGTCACGGCCAGGTAGCGCCCGAGCTGGTGGTTGATGAGATCCGGGTCGTCGAACAGCGTGGCGTACATGGCCAACCGATCTGCACGTTCCTCGACTCGACCCAACGCTCCGAGCTCCTCGGTCTCCAGGAGCGCCTTCGCCCGCGTCAGCTCGTCATCCGTGACGAGGTCGCGGCCGATCCGCTCGAGCTCCTCCTCGAACGCCTTCTCCACGCGTTCGAGGGTGATGCCCGGCCGAACGGTCGCCCAGCCGGCCACGACAGACGCCCCTCCAACGAAGCCGAGCGCGAACAGGGCGACGTCCTGGGCGATGCGCTCGTCGCGGACGAGCCGGTGGTACAGGCGGCTGCCCTTGCCGCCGGCGAGGATCTGGGCACCGACCTCCAGCGCGTCGAAACGCTCGTCGCCATAGACCGGCGCCCGAAAGCCGAAGTACAGTCGCGGCAGGGGAACCTTGTCCGGGACCACCTCTCGCCGCTCCTCGCCCAGCACCGGCGGAACACTGAGGTCCCGCAGGCGGGGGATGGCTGGATTTGCAGCGAGACCCCCGAAATAACGCTCGACCCACGCCCTTGCCTGCGCGCTTTCGAAGTCGCCGACGAGCACGAGCACGGCGTTGTTCGGGGCGTAGTACGTCCGGAAGAACGCGCCGACGTCCTCGAGCGAGGCGGCATCGAGATCCGCCATCGAGCCGATCGTCGGGTGGTGGTAGGGATGATCCTCGGGGAACATATGCGCCTGGAGCTTCTCGTTCCAGGTTCCGTACGGCCGGTTGTCGTACGACCAGCGTTTCTCGTTCTTCACGACCTCGCGCTGGTTGTCGAGGTTCTCCTGCGACAGTGCATCGAGCAGCGAGCCCATCCGGTCGGCTTCCAGCCACAGCGCGAGCTCGAGCTGGTGCGAGGGCATCGTTTCGTAGTAGTTCGTCCGATCGAGCCAGGTCGAGCCGTTCATCGTGCCGCCCGCCGCCTGGACCAGGGCGACATGCTCGGCCTTGCCGACGTGCGCCGAGCCTTCGAACATCACGTGCTCGAAGAGGTGCGCGAAACCGGTCTTGCCAGGCACCTCGTTCTTCGATCCGACGTTGTACCAGACGTTCACCGCGACGACGGGGACGAGGTGGTCCTCGGCCAGGATCAGGCGCAGGCCATTCGGCAGGCGCTCGTCGGTGAAACGGACCTCGGGTACGGGCACGTGCGACCTCCGGTTTGCTGGGCATCCAGGTCGTCGGCCGATTGTAGGGGCGCCCGCGCGGCTTGACACCGAGCGACCGCGGGTCTTGACACCGAGCGACCTCGTGTTAGTGTTTCATCTAACACACGTGAGGTATCTCTGTTAGATGACTCCCAGACCTGCTGGTCGCCGACCGGGGGGAACCGGCGTCGCCGTTCGAACCCAACCGCTTGTTCGAGATCGTTCCTCGGGCGCGCCATATCGCGTCGAGTTCGACGTGCGGACGGTCTACGACTTCGTGTTCAGCCTGTCGCGTGACGCCGGCTCGACCGAGGACATCCCCGAGTCGGATCGGCGCTGGCTGACCGAGGCCAAGGCGACCCTGCCAGAGCGGCTCTCATCTGATTTCGACATCCTGTTCGGCTCCGAGCACGCGGTCATCGTGGCGGGGCTGGCAGTCGATCGGCCGGACGTCACCTCGGCGGCCGGGCTGGTCGATCTCGTGGCGGCGACACAGCCCGACGAGATCACGCAGCTCATGTTCGCGGGTGCCTCGCACGACCCCGAGATGCGTCCGGTCGTCGAGCGGGCACTGGCCGGTGACAAGCAGGCGGTCTTCGACCTGACGTGCGACTACCCGGAAGAGAAGCGCGAGGTCATGGTCCGGGCGGTCACCAAGCGATCGGAGATGAAGGATGCGATCCTCGCCGTGCTCTCGGCGTGGCGAGCGCCGTTCGAGGACATCGAGGAACGCGTGAAGGACATTCTCGACCGCGACGTCGAGATGCGGTCGTCGGACGTGCGGACCCTGGAGCCGGTCGAGCTGGTCGAGAAGACCACGGGTGGGCTGCGCTACCTCTCCGAGCGTGGCGTCCGACGGGTCATCCTGGCGCCCAGCTACTTCGCCCGGCCGTACAACATGGTCATGTCGGCCGACGACTGGCGGCTGTTCGGCTACCCGGTCGCGGACGCGGCGATCGAGGGCGACGACACGCTGGCTCCGCCGCAGGGCGTCGTGCGCCTTCATCGTGCGCTGGGCGACGAAACGCGGCTTCGGATCCTCAAGCTGCTGACCGACGGCGACCGCTACCTGACCGAGATCGCGGCACAGCTCGAGCTGTCGAAGCCGACCATCAAGCACCACCTGGCCCTGCTTCGAGCGGCCGGCCTCGTGACCGTCACCGAGGAAGGCGGCCTGACCTACTACAGCCTCAGAAGGCCACGTCTCGATGAGGCGTCGGTCGAGCTGAAGCGCTTCCTCATCAACTAGGCGCGTCTGTTTGCCCGCCATTCATCCGCCGACAACACCGGCGAGTTAGATAACTGACTAACACAAGAGAGATCGAACAGACGACATCGCGAAGGAGATCGAGCGTGGAATTCTCAAATCCGGACATCCACTCGGCGATTGTCGAGGAGCGAATCGCCGAACTGCAGCAGGAGGCCTCCCGGGATCATCTCGCGCAGCTGGCGCACAACGGCCAGCCGCCCGATGAGTCCGAGGTGCGCGTTCACGGTGCCGGCCTGAGGGGTCGCCTCGGGCATCGACTCATCGCGCTGGGGCGGGTGATCGAAGGCGCCGAAGACACGGCAGGTGACGGGCACGGGCAGGCACATCCCCACGGGCAGGCACACCCGCACGCCTCCAACGATCCCCAGGCTGCCTGAAGGCCGTCACGCCCGATACGCCGACGCGTGCAACATCCTGGTGCCCGATCCCGGCGAGAGCCGCCACAAGCTAGTGGTGCTCCGGCGCCACGGTGAGGAGGTCGGCCGGAACTTCGACGAGATCGAGAAGACGTCGCTCATCGAGTCGGACCTGGGGCCGGACCGCCAGTCCGCAGCCGACGTGATCGCGAACCTCCGTGCGCAGGCCGACGAGGGCATCGAGCACGTGATCGTCAACATGCCGGACGTCCACGACCTCCGCTACATCGAAACCTTCGGCCGCGAGATCATCCCGGCTGTCGCGGAGCTCGTCCCCGCCTAGCCGGTCCCACGCCAAACTCGGGGCCTGACTCCCGGACGAGTCAAATTGGGGGACCAGCGAAGGCGGCAATCCGCCCATTCGTACAAAGACTTCACGGGCCACGTTGGGTCGTCCGGGAATTTGACTCCGCCCGGAGTCAGACGAGGACGGGCTCGGCTGGCCGGCGTTGAGAGGAGGGCACCCACTCGTGGAGCGGGCGAACCTCGGCCAGACGTGAGACGACGGTCGGGTCGAGGGCCTCCGCGGCCGCGACCGCCGTCTCGATGGCCGTGAGGCAGAGGATGCCCTCGGCGACGGCTGCGTGCCGGATCTCGGCCGCATCGCGGACCGCGCCGGATTGCGGCGCCGGCGTGTTGACGACGAGGCCGACCGACCCTGAGGCAATCATGTCGAGGAGCGCGACGGGGGCGTCCGGGTACTCGGGCGATGAAGGCTCGCCGACCTTGGCGACGAGCATCGCCTCGAAGCCTGCTTCTGCCAGGGCGGCCGCCGTACCGCTGGTTGCCGCGAGGCGGTACCCCGCGGAGGCAAGGGCCCGTGCGAGTCGAGGCAGGAGCGGCCGGTCGCGGTCGGCGATCGAGACGACGGCAATCCCGCCCGCTGCGCGGGATGGAGGTGGAACGAGTGCGGCTCCGAGCAGCGCCTTCGCCGTCGCGACCCTCGGATCCTCGTGAATGCCGATCACCTCACCCGTCGACTGCATGCCAGGTCCGAGTGATGGATCGACGCCGCGGAGCTTCGCCGTGGAGAACGCCGGCGCCTTGACCGCGGTGAAGGGAGGCGGCGGCAGGAGGCCGTTCGACCAGCCCATCGACTCGAGGCTCTCCCCGAGCGCCACGCGGACCGCGAGCTCGACCATCGGGACGCCGGTCACCTTCGAAAGGAAGGGCACGGTTCGCGACGCTCGCGGGTTGACCTCGATGACGTACACGCCGTCCTCGCGCACGATGAACTGCGCGTTGACCAGTCCGTGCGCGCCGAGCGCCCGGGCAACCCGCTCCATCGCGGCCACGATCAGGCCCTGGTCGGCATCCGAGACGGTCTGCGGGGGGAAGACACCGACCGAGTCACCCGAATGAACGCCGGCCTGCTCGACGTGCTCGAGGAGTCCGGGGATGAGGACGGTCGAACCGTCCGAGACGGCGTCGACGTCGACCTCCACGCCCTCGAGGTAGCGGTCGATCCGCACCGGGCGGTCTGGATCCACCACGGTCGCCGCGGCGAGCTGGCGGACGAGATCGTCAGGCGAGTAGCAGAAGTCGATTGCCAGCCCGCCGATCACGAATGAGGGCCGGACGATGACCGGGTAGCCGATCCGCTCGGCCAGGGTCAGCGCCTCCTCGACGCTGTGCGCCATACCACCTTCCGGTTGCGGGATGCCGAGGCGGTCCAGCAGCGCCGCGAACCGGGTGCGCTCCTCCGCCTGGTCGATGGCGTCCAGGTCGATGCCCAGGAGCGGCACGCCCGAGGCCGCGAGTGGCGCGGCGAGATTGAGCGGTGTCTGGCCGCCGAATTGCACGAACGCCGGGAGTGGCTCCTCCCCGTCCCGCGTCTCGGCGTC
Source organism: Chloroflexota bacterium (assembly GCA_005880805.1). Lineage (GTDB taxonomy): Bacteria > Chloroflexota > Limnocylindria > Limnocylindrales > CSP1-4 > CF-16. The sequence goes on from VBFZ01000014.1 coordinate 9,297, forward strand.
GACCACGCTCCGGACCGACTCCGGATCGAGGGGCTCGAAGTAGAGGCGGGACGAGGCATCGAAGTCCGTCGATACCGTCTCCGGGTTCGAGTTGATCATGACCGCCTGCCAGCCGCGGGCACGGAGCGCTTCGGCGGCCTGCACGGCGCAGTAATCGAATTCGATCCCCTGCCCGATCCGGACCGGCCCCGAACCGATCACCAGCGCTGCGGGCCGCGAAACCGGCATGGCCTCGGGCGGCGAGCCGGCCGCCGCAAACGTTGCATAGAAATACGGGGTCTCGGCGGCGAACTCGGCCGCGCACGTATCCACCATCGCGTAGCCAGGCCGCAGACCGACGCCCAGTCGGGCGGCGCGGACGTCGCTCTCCCCCACGCCCGCGAGCCCAGCCAGCTCCCGGTCGCCAAAGCCGGCTCGCTTGGCGGTGACGAGCAACGGGGCCTCGGAGGAAATGGCGTCCACGAGACTCGAGCCCGCGCGGCGTACCTCGCCTTCGATGCGGACGTTGCGGCCCATCTCGGCCAGGAACCACGGGGCGATCCCGGTCACCTCGCGGATCATCGCCTCCGGCACGCCGCGGCGGAGTAGCGCGAGGATCCGCCACAGCCTCGAGTCCGACGGCGCGAGGAACTGGCGCAGGACGATCGGTGCGGCAGTCCGCTCCGCGAGCCGCGTCGACTCGCAGGCCTGGCCCTGCTCGTCGACCCAGCGAATCGGCTCGTCATCTTCGCGGTCGCCCGCGTAGACCTGCGCGAGGTAACCGAGCGTCGGCTTCCAGCCGATGTCCTCGGCCAGTGGGCCGGCGCCTGCCTGCTCGAGGCCGCGGAGCGCCTTGTTCAGCGCGGCTCCGAAGGTGCGATCGATCGCCATGACCTCGCCGGTCGCCTTCATCTGGCTGCCCAGGGATCGGTCGGCCGTGGGGAACTTGTCGAATGGGAAGCGCGGCAGCTTCACAACGACGTAGTCGAGTGCCGGCTCGAACGCCGCCACGGTCGTGCCGGTGACGACATTGGGGATCTCGGCCAGCCGCCGCCCAACCGCGATCTGCGCCGCGACTCGCGCGATCGGGTAGCCCGTCGCCTTCGAGGCCAGGGCCGAGGAGCGGCTGACGCGGGGGTTGACCTCGATGACCGCGTACTCGGACGAGTCGGGCGAC
>VBFZ01000253.1:0-490 GCA_005880805.1 Chloroflexota bacterium
TGGCTCGGCTTCGACTGGGGCGCCAATCTCTTCTTCGCGTCGGACTACTTCGAGCGGATGTACGAGTGGGCGAAGCACCTCGTCGAGCTGGGCCTCGCGTTCGTGGATGACCAGACGGCCGACGAGATCCGGGAAACGCGCGGCACGCTGACGGAGCCGGGCACGAACTCCCCCTGGCGGGTCCGCTCGGTCAGCGAGAACCTCGAGCTGTTCGCGCGGATGCGTGCGGGCGAGTTTCCCGACGGCGCCCGGGTGCTGCGGGCCCGGATCGACATGGCCTCGCCCAACATCAACCTGCGAGACCCGGTGCTCTACCGGATCGTGCATGCGAACCATCCGCGGACCGGCGATGCCTGGTGCATCTACCCGACCTACGACATGGCCCATGGCCAGTCCGATGCGATCGAGGGCGTCACCCACTCGCTGTGCACCCTCGAGTTCGAGAACCACCGCCCGCTCTATGACTGGTTGATCGAGCACCTGCCGGTGC
>VBFZ01000253.1:530-2645 GCA_005880805.1 Chloroflexota bacterium
GTCCGCGGCTGGGACGACCCCCGAATGCCGACGATCTCCGGCCTTCGCCGACGGGGGTTTCCGCCGGACGGCATCCGCGAGTTCGCCGCGATGATCGGGGTTGCCAAGGCGGACTCGGTGATCGAGTACGGCCAGCTCGAGTACGCCGTGCGGTCGGTCCTCAACCGGACCGCGCAGCGGCGCTTCGGCGTGCTCGACCCGTTGAAGGTCGTCATCACGAACTGGCCCGCGGGCCGGGTCGAGATGGTGGAGGTCGCCAACAACCCCGAGGATCCCTCGGCCGGCGGCCGCCAGGTGGAGTTCTCACGCGAGCTGTGGATCGAGCGAGAGGACTTCATGGAGGAGCCGCCGCCGAAGTTCTTCCGACTCGCGCCCGGCCGCGAGGTCCGGCTACGGAGCGCGTACTTCATCACGTGCCGGGAAGTCGTGAAGGACCCCGAAGGACGCGTGGTGGAGCTGCGCTGCACCCACGACCCGGCGACTCGGGGCGGGGATGCGCCCGATGGCCGGCGACCGAAGGCGACCCTCCACTGGGTCTCAGCCGCACAGGCCCTTCCCGCCCAGGTCCGGCTCTACGACCACCTCTTCTCGCGGCCCGACCCTCGCGTCGCCGGCGACCTGCTCGTCGATCTCAACCCGACGTCCGAGCGAATCGTGCGAGGAGCGATGCTCGAGCCGGCATTGGCTGAGACACCGATCGGCGAGACCATCCAGTTCGAACGCCTGGGCTACTTCACCCCGGATCTGGACTCGCGAGATGGCGCCCTGGTATTCAACCGAACGCTGACCCTGAAGGACACCTGGGCGAAAGTGCAGGCCAGGGACTCCTAGGAAACGGCGCCCGAAGGGCCGGGGACCCGGTCGCCGAGCGGGAGCGCCGGCCAGGAGCGCGGGCACCCGATCGGACGGAGCGATGGGGCGACCGAGTTATCGCCCGCTTCGGCGGAGGCGCCGGGGGTTCAACCGTGGGCACACTCGTGGGACACGCCGCACAGAGCCCAAGCGAGGTTGGACCGATGATCGCCCGACGACCCTCCGAGCTGAAGAACACCGGCTACGAGCTGTTCATGCTCCTGTTATCGGCGCTCTCCATGATCAATCTGCTGATCGCGGTCCTGGCGTCGCCTGCCGCCAGCCGGGAGGTCGCGATCACGATGGACGTCCTGATCCTGCCGATCTTTCTGGCCGACTTCGTGTATCGCCTGATCAGAGCGCCATCTCCGGCCACATACCTCGTCAAGGATTGGGGCTGGGCCGATCTCGTGGCCGTCCTTCCCCTGTTGCGCGTCTTCCGTTTGCCACGCATGGCACGCACAGTCCGCCAGTTCCGCGGCGAAGGACGCGAACAGCTGGTGCGCGACCTGGTCGTGTCGAGGGCCGCGGCCACGTTCCTGATCACGATGTTCCTCGTCATCGCCGTCGTGGAGCTCGCGGGGATCGCGATTTTCTGGGCCGAAGGGAACGCTCCCGGCGCGAACATCCACAACTCGGGCGACGCGATCTGGTGGGGCCTGGTTACGATCACCACGGTGGGCTACGGCGACCGCTACCCGGTGTCGGCGGCAGGTCGAGTCATCGGTGGGCTGCTGCTCTTCGCCGGCATTGCGCTCTTCTCGGTGCTCACGGGCTTCATCGCCAACGTGTTCCTGACTCCGGCCGGGCGCCGTCGAAGGATCGCCGCTCGCGCAGGCTCCCCGGAGGCGCTGCTCGATGAGCTGCGCGCCCTGGTCAGGGAGCAGGAGCAGGCAGCCGCGTCGGCCCGCGCACGGCTCGACGACCTCGAGAGGCTTCTCATCCTTCGCGAACGGGCGACAGCGCGAGAGCGCACGCAGGCCGCGGCCGGCCTCCCGCCTCCCTCCTGACACCGCTGGGGCGCGGGTCCCCCCGTCTGACAGGCGCACGCGCCCTTGGTTGCCCGGATGGCCGCTGTCAGAGTGGCCCGCGGATGACCCAGGGACGACCCTCATGACGTACGGCGCTGTCGAAAGCGGAGGCTCTCCCCCTCCTCAGAACGGTCATGTCACGCCCGAAGAGACGATGGAGCTGACCCCGGAGCTGGGGGTCCCGCGCGAGTCAAACGTCGTCAGCCTCGCGGCCGCCCTGGCAGAGCGCGAG
>VBFZ01000015.1:0-5375 GCA_005880805.1 Chloroflexota bacterium
TGACGTCGCGTTTCCCGCCGGCCCGGGCGCGGCGATCGCCACGCCGCCGAGGAGGTCGCGGAGCCGAGACCGTCCCTCGCTGGAAACCTGTCGCGGATCCTGGTTCCAGAGGGTCGGGTTGAACGTTTCGAGACTCCATGGACCCTCGTAGCCGCGAGCGCGAAGGGCGCCGATGAGCTCGACCAGGCGGATGACGCCGTCGCCCGGGAGCACGCGATCCGCATCCTCGATCTCGCGCGGCGGCTTCGACGGCGCGTCGTTGAGGTGCACCATCGCCAGCCGTTCGACCGGGAAGCCCTCGAGCGACGGCGACCCGCTGGCGTGCCAATGGCACGAGTCCAGCACCAGCTCGACGCCGTCCAGCGGCGCCACGACCTCGGCGGCCAGCGCCGGGCTGCCGATCGGGCAGTTGGCGAACCCGAGGAACTCGAACGCGACACCAACGCCGACGGACCGGGCTCGATCCCGGACGAGCTGCAGCCCCCGGCGTATGGCCTCGACGGCGCGCTGACGATCGACGCCGGCCTGGCGCGGGGGCACCACCAGCAGGTAGGCGGCGCCGACGCGTTGGCAGATCTTCAGTCGAGGTTCGAGCTCGCGTTCCGCTCGGCTCCGATCGAGGCTCCCATCGGCAGACAGCTGGAGCTGGATGCCGTTCAGGCTCCAGACCTCGCCTGGGCGAACGGTCCTCCGGGCCGTCTCGAGCTCGTCACGTGCGTCCAGCAGGCGTTCCGCGCGGACCTCGACGCCGTCGAAACCTGCGCCTCGAGCGATCTCGACATGGGTGGCAGTCGGTGTGGTCATGATCGTCGCGCCGTTGAGGTAGACGCGCTGGTGAGGGTCATTCATCGAGCCCTACTTCTCGCGGATCACGCCGAACGTGAGCCCGGTCATGACGTACTTCCTGGCCAGAAGCATGAGCGTCAGAGGGATGACGATCGCGATCACGCCGGCTGCCGCCATGTCATTCCAGATGATCTCGAACTGGGTGACCAGGCCCTGGACGCCGACCGGGAACGTCTGCGCCTGAGGGGTGGCGGTCAGGATGAAGGCGAACAGGAATTCCGCCCAGTCGAAGGCGAACACGATGATGACGGCAGCCAGGATCCCCGTTCGTGAGAGGGGCAGAAGGACATGTCGGAAGGCCTGCCAGCGGCTGGCGCCGTCGACCAGCGCGGCCTGCTCGATCTCGAGCGGGATCTCGTCCAGGAAGCCGCGCAGCATCCAGATGGCCAGCGGCAGGTTGAAGATCGTGTAGACGAGGATGAGTGCAGGCAGCTGGTTGTAGAGGCCGAGCGTGCGGATGATCGTGAAATAGGGGATGACGACCGCGATCGGCGGCAGGAAGCGCAACGAGAGCGCCCAGCTGAGCACGAACCCACGGAGCCGCCGTGATGCCGGGAGCCGCGTGATCGGGTAGCAGATCGCGAATGCGACCGCGATTGCCACGATCGTCGCGCTCAGCCCGACGATGACGCTGTTGACCAGCAAGCCGATGAAGCCTCGCCCGAACAGGACGCTTTGGTACGAAGCGAGGTTCAGGCCATTCGGCACGAGCGACGGCACCGGGTCGAACAGCTCGGCCTTGGTCTTCAGCGACGTGACGATGAGGTAGTAGAGCGGGAACGCGAAGAGCACGGCGATGCCGACCAGCAGCGAGTACGTGGCGATCCGCGTGGCCGGTCGAGTGTGCTGCATCAGCCGCGGTCCGCCGGCAGGAAGCGCGAGATGATCGTGTAGAAGATCGTCATCGTGGCCATCACCACCACCGCCAGCGCCGATGCCTGGCTGAGGTCGGTGAACTGGAAGCCGATCCGATAGATGTACAGGCTCAGGTACTGGGTCGTCGTGCCGGGGCCGCCGCCGGTGAGCACGTACACGTGGTCGAACACGCGCACGACGTCGGCCAGGCGGAAGAACACCACCAGCAGCAACAGGGGCCGCAGGTACGGCAGCTCGATGTGGCGGAACTGCATCCACGAGCTCGCGCCGTCGACCTGCGCCGCCTCGACCGATTCGCTGGGCACCGTCTGCAGGCCGGCGAACATCACGAGGTAAACGAACGGCGTCCACTGCCAGATGTCGACACTGGCCGTGGCGATCAGTGCCAGCGGAGGCGACGACAGCCACAGGAGCTGGTCGGCGCCCGTTCGCCCGAGAAGGACGTTGAGAATTCCGTAGTCCGGCTGGTAGACGAGCCGGAAGACGACGCCGACAGCGATCTGCGGGATGACGATCGGCAACATTGCCGCCACGTAGATCGCCGCCCTCAGTGCCGCCGACCGAATCACGCGATGGACCAGGAGCGCGATGCCCAGCCCCCCGAGGATCTCCACCGGCAGCGCGATCGCCCCGTACAGGACCGTCTGCTTGACTGCCTCGTACAGCGCTGGGTTGCCGAGCGCGACCTTGAAGTTGTCGAGCCCGACGAAGCCCTTGGCGCCGGCTGTCGTGGCCTCGATCACGGCCATGACAAAGGGGATCGTCGCGAGCACGAACACCGTGCCGAACACGGGCAGCAGGAGCCGGTAGACCAGGCGTTCCTGACCGCTCTTGCGCGACCAGCCCGTGCGCACGCCGACGCGGGCACCGAGCGTCATCGGACGTGATGGCGCCGCGTTCATGACGGGCGGCGAGAGGGGCGACCGGCAGGCTGCCGGTCGCCCCCTGCGATCATTTCCGGGACCCGCTTACGGGGTATAACCCTTGCTCTTCATCAGCGCCCGGATCTGGGTGGCGGCGTTGGTAGCGGCCTGATCGCCGGTTTGACCGCCGGTCAGCGCCTTGTTCAATTCGGTTCCGAGGATGGTCTCGACGGCGTTCCACTGATCGGTCCGGGGCCGCCAGTTGGGCGGTGCCTGGAGCGCGTCAGCGAGCACCGGGAAATAGGGATTCGCCGCGGTCAGCGAAGCGTCCTTGAGGATGCTCGTGCGCGACGGGATGCCGTTGTTCTGCGCGTACGTCTTCTGCGTGTCGGCCTGCAGCATCCACTTGATGAAGTCGGCTGCAGCCTGCGCGTTCTTGGACGCTTTCGGGATGCCCAGCAACCAGTTGCCCATCATGCCGACGCCCTTGCCGCTCTTGCCCTTGGGGATCGGGATGAACGCGACCTTGTCCTTCACTTTCGTAACGGCAGGGTCGAGGACGGCGGTATTGATCTCGCCCGGCCAGACGGAGGACTGATAGCCCTGGCCGTTGGCCATGATCTTGTCGCGATCCGCTGCATCGGTGCTGCCCGGGTCGCTCTGCGCGGTCGCCTTCAGGTCGTTGACCAGGAAGTTGATCGCAGCCTTCGACGCGTCGTTGTCGATCACCGTGTTCCAGTTCTCGTCGAAGACGTCACCACCCTGCGACCAGAGGATCGGCAGGAAGTCGGCGACGACGGGGTTGGTCGCCTTGCCGCGGATGATGTAGCCGGTCAATCCGGCGGCCTTTTGTGCCTTGGCGTTGGTCAGGACGTCGTCATAGCTCGCCGGCGCGGTCGACGTGATGTCCTTGCGATACATGAACATCTCGACGTTGCCGACGATGGTCACGCCAAGGAGCTGCTTCGGCTTGCTCTTCTCGGTGGGCGGCACGGGACCGCGCGGCGGCGGCCACGTCCCGACATCCCATACGACGTCGGCGATGTCCGCGTCGCGGCTGATCCCGAGCGAACCGAGGTCAGTCAGCGAGCCGTCGGTGCCGAACTTGGGCATCCACGGGTCGTCCATCATGACCAGATCGTACGTCGCGTCGTTCGCCTGGAACGTGCTGACGAGCTTCGAATACAGGTTGTCGTACGGCGCTTCGACGATGTTCAGGGTCACGCCCTTGGCCTGCTTGTACATCGGGGCCAGGGCCTTGAGGCCGGCGTCTTCGACGCCCTGGACGGCGGCAATCGTGAGGGTTGTGGCGCCTCCGCCACCGGTGCTGGCAGCGGCACTGGCGCCCGCGCTCGCACCCGCGCTGGCGGCTGGTGAGGCGGCCCCGGAACAGGCTGATCCAACCAGCATCGCTCCTACGAGGAGCGTGAACCACTTTCCAAGCCTCATGCTCTCCTCCTGGCTTTTCCACCGCTTCCTGGGCCGGGCCGTTCGACCCGAGCTCCACAATCGCGCTGGTAAACCGTTTCTCCCCTCGTCACCTCCTCCTCGCGACCGGGCCCCGGCAGCGCCCGGTCGGCGAGCTATCGCGTTTGAGGCGGCTTCCTGTCGGGTCCCGGCTGTCGGTGCCGCTAACGGGTCCTGGGGAATCCGAGGTCGACCTTCGAGGTGCCCGGATCCGGCCAGCGGGCCGTGACCACCTTCGCCCGCGTGTAGAACTGCACGCCCTCCGGCCCATACATGTGGGTGTCGCCGAACAGGGACGACTTCCAGCCGCCGAAGCTGTAGTAGGCCACGGGCACAGGGATGGGGACGTTGATCCCCACCATGCCGGCCTCGGCCTCGAACTGGAACGCGCGCGCGGCGCCTCCGTCACGCGTGAAGATCGCGGTCCCGTTCCCGTACGGGTTCTCGTTCACGAGCTTGAGGGCGTCGTTGTAGGTGCCGACCCGCACGACCTCGAGCACGGGCCCGAAGATCTCGGCCTTGTAGCTCTCCATGTCCGGCGTCACGTTGTCGAGCAGCGACACGCCGAGGTAGAAGCCGTCGCCGTTCTTCGCCAGCGCGTGATTCCGGCCGTCCGCCACGACAGTTGCGCCGGCGTCCATGCCCTTCGCGATGTACGAGGCGACCTTGTCGCGGTGCTCGCCAGTCACGAGCGGACCCATCTCGGATCCGGCCTCGTTGCCGGGCCCGACCTTGACCTTCGGCAAGCGCGAACGGATCGCCGTGACGAGCGGGTCGGCAACGTCGCCGACGGCGACCACCACGCTGATCGCCATGCACCGCTCGCCCGCCGAGCCGTAGGCCGCCGAGACCGCCGCGTCCGCGGCCATGTCCACGTCGGCGTCGGGCAGCACGACCATGTGGTTCTTCGCGCCGCCGAGGGCCTGCACGCGCTTGCCGGCCTTCGTGCCGTTCTCGTAGATGTAGCGTGCGATGGGCGTCGAGCCCACGAACGAGACTGCCTTGATGTCGGGGTGGGCCAGGATCGCGTCGACGGCGACCTTGTCGCCCTGCACGACGCTGAAGACACCGTCAGGCAGGCCCGCCTGCTTCAGCAGCTCCGCGATGTAGAGCGACGCCGACGGGTCCTTCTCGGACGGCTTCAGGATGAAGCAGTTCCCGCACGCGATGGCGTTGGCGAACATCCACATCGGGACCATGGCCGGGAAGTTGAACGGCGTGATGCCGGCCACGACTCCCAGCGGCTGGCGGATCGAGTAGACGTCCACGCCGGTCGAAGCCTGCTCCGAGTAGCCACCTTTGAGCAGCTGCGGAATGCCGCAC
>VBFZ01000015.1:5473-17989 GCA_005880805.1 Chloroflexota bacterium
TCTCGGTCCGGCGCGAGAGCGAGGTCGCCCGCCAGGCGGGGAACGCCGCCTTCGCCGCGGCCACCGCCGCATCGACTTCCTCGCTGGTTGCGAAGTCGACCTCGCGGGTGAGGGTGCCCGTCGCCGGGTTGTAGACGGGTCCGCTGCGGCCGGACGTCCCGGCGACCCGACGGCCGCCGATCCAGTGGCTGACCCGCTCCGCGGGGGTCGTGGCTTCTCGATCGCGCGTTGTGCGCGGCTCGGCGATCTGTGTCATGGCCGAAGTCCTTTCGTGTTCGGACTAAGGATGCCCCGGGGTGCTGGGCCTGTCGATTCGCGCTCGAGGAGGGTGACCGGAAGCCGCAGGACCTTCTCCTTGGCGCCCGATCCCGGGCCGACGGCCGTCGAACCCGCACTGCCGGCGCCCTCATCGAGCCTGCGCGGCCCCGCCTTGATGATCCCGACCAGCCGCTCGACGGCCCAGCGGGCCATTGCCTGCTTCTGCTGGACGACCGTCGTCAGCGGCGGATCGACGTACGCACTCAGGTCGAGGTTGTCGAAGCCGATGACGCTGACGTCAGCGGGGACGCGCCGCCCGCTGGCGCGCAGCGCGCGGAGCGCGCCGATCGCGGTCAGGTCGTTGTAGCAGACCACGCCCGTGACGCCCGGCGCCGAATCGAGCAGCTCGAACATCGCCCGCTCGCCGCCCGCCACATGGCCGTCGCCCTCCGCGATGGCCAGGCAGTCGCCACCCAGACCCGCAGCCTTCAGGGCATCCCGGACCCCGGCGAGACGAGGCCCCGCGGCCGCGTGCGCAGCCGGCGCCGCCAGGTGCCCGAGCTCCCGGTGGCCCAGCCGGATCAGCAGTTCGCCGGCCAGCCGGCCCCCATCGCGGTTGTCGGACAGGATCGTCGGCACGCCCGGAACCGGCGTCTCCGTGTTCACCATGACGACCGGGATCGGCGCGTGCGCAAGCCACCGCGCGTGCCGCTTCCCGACCCCACCGGTCGCGATCACGATGCCGTCCACGCGCCGCTCGGCGAGCAGCTCCAGGTACGCCGCCTCGCGTTCGGGGTCCTCCGCACCGTTGCACAGCAGGAGCGCGTAGTCGAGCTCACGGGCGACGTCCTCGATCGCGCGGACCATCTCGGCGAAGTACGGGTTCTCGACGTCCGAGATGATCACGCCCATCGTCTGGGTGCGCTGCAGCTTCAGCGACCGCGCGACACCCGATGGCCGATACCCGAGCTCCCGAACCGCGCTGAGCACCCGCTCCCGCGTTGCCGCCCGCGCCTTGACCGACCCCGACAGGACGCGGCTGACCGTCGCCGTCGAGACCCCCGCTCGATCGGCAACGTCGCCGATGGTCACGGACATCGGGGCGGCCGGCGATCAGGGGCCGGGCGGCGGGAGCTCGCCGGCTTCGACTTCGGTCACCGGAGCGTCCGGCGACGTCGGGACGGCCTCGGCTGAAACCGCGACCTCCTCGATCGTTCGGGCGTCGGCGTGCATCAGCTTGTCCAGCTCGGCTGCCAGCTCGGCCAGCTCCTCGCCGCCGCCCATCAGTCGCAGCAGCTCGTCCTGGCCCACCTGGCCGCGGACGAACTCGCCAGCGAGGCGCCCGTGCGACAGGATCGTGAACCGGTCGCCGACCGGCAGTGCGTGCTGGACGTTGTGCGTGATGAAGATCACGCCCAGGCCCTTGGCGCGTGCCCGAATGACGTGACGAAGGACGATCGCGGCCTCCTTGACGCCCAGCGCCGACGTCGGCTCATCGAGGATCAGGACCCGCGCCCCGAAGTATTCCGCCCGGGCGATGGCCAGCGTCTGGCGCTCGCCGCCCGACAGCGTTCCGACGAGCTGCCCCGGATCGCGGACCTGGATCCCGATCTCGAGCATCTGGTCGGTCGCGATTTTGCCGGCGCGGGCCACGTCGAACTGCTTGAACGGCCCGAACCCCGTCGTGGGCTCCGAGCCGACGAAGAAGTTGCGGCTGATCGACATGAGCGGCAGCACGGCCAGGTCCTGGTAAACGGTCGCGATGCCTCGATCCAGGGCGTCGCGCGGCGAGCCGAGGACGACCGACTGGCCGTCCATGAGGAGCGAGCCGGAGTCGGGCGGGTGTACCCCCGACAGCGTCTTGATGAGGGTCGACTTCCCGGCGCCGTTGTCGCCGAGGAGGCAGTTCACCTCGCCCGGACGGACCGACAGCGAGACGTGCTCGAGCGCGATCACGCGCCCGAAGTACTTGGAGATGTCACGGGCCTCGAGGACCGGCGTCGCGGTTGACTCCGGGCCGCCTCCCTGCGTGCCGTAGGCGGAGATTCGCTCGGCGGTCTCGGCCGGCATCGTGAAGGGCGCCGTGTCGTGAGGGAAGGGCGGTTGGCGGTCGTTCGGACTGGTCATCAACGCGCTCCCGAGGCTCGACGAAGGAGGTAGGTGTTCACGAGCACGGCGAGCAGCAGGATCGTGCCCAGTACGACCTGGTACCAGTCGGAGTTGATGCCGACGAAGTTGATGCCGAGCTGGGTCGTGCCGAGGATGAACGCGCCGAACGCGGAGCCCAGCGCGGACCCGTAGCCGCCGGTCAGCAGCGTCCCGCCGACGACCGCCGTGATGATCGCCTCGAACTCTTTGTTCGTTCCGCGCAGGACGTCGGCCGAGCCGAAGCTCAGCACCTGGATGACGGCCAGCAGGCACGCGGAGCCCGCGGTCGTCATGAAGAGGATGATCCGCACCCGGTTCACCGGGACGCCGACGTAGCGCGCCGCCTGCTCGGAGCCGCCAACGGAGAAGATCCAGTTCCCGAACCGCGTTCGCGTGAGCACCCACGTGGCGACGACGACTGCCGCCACCCACCACAGCAGGATGATCTTGAAGTCGCCGCCGGCGATCGTGACCTTGGCCGTGAAGAGCTGGACGATCGGGTCACCGGCGGTCTTGTCCGTGATGCCACTGACGATCGTCTGGCTGGTGATCGCGCGCGTGAAGCCGATCCCCGCGCCGCGCAGGATCAGCAGCATGCCCAGCGTGACCAGGAAGGACGGCAGGCCGGTCTTGATCCGCAGCCAGCCATTGAACGCGCCGACGGCGAGGGCGAACGCGAACGTCAGGATGATCGCGATAGTGGGCGGTACGCCCCATTGCACGATGAGCAGGCCGAGAAGCAGGCCGGCCGCACCGATCATCGAGCCGACCGACAGGTCGAACTCCCCGGCGATCATCAGCAGCGAGACCGCCGCCCCGAGGATGCCAACCTGGGCAGTCACTTCCAGGTAGCTGGCCGCACCCTGGATCGACAGGAACCCCTTGCCGATGTCCCCCCGCAGGGCGGAGAGCACGCCAAAGATCAGGAAGACGATCACGGCGCCGGCGATCGCACCCGACTCCGGACGCGAGAAGAACAGTCGGAGCGGGCTCACGCGGCGGAGCCGCTCGCCCTCTGCCGTCGTGGTGGCCGCCGTCATGACTTCGCCTCCGTCAAGCGAATGGACTGAGCGCGGGGCCGGCGAGTGCCGGCCCCGCGCGACATCGCCTAGCGCGTGGTCCCCGTGTTCGAGAGGACCTTGTCGACGTTGGTCTTGTCCACGATGCCGGGGCCGGTCAGGACCGGCTGGCCGCCACCGGGAACGAGCCCGTACAGGTTGTTGAGGGTCAGGAACACGATCGGCAGGTAGCCCTGCAGATACTGCTGCTGGTCAATCGCGAACAGCATGTCGCCCGCCTTGATCGCGTTCAGCACATCTTTCGAGAGGTCGAATGTCGCGAGCTTGATGTTGCCCAGGACACCGAGCTGCTTGAGCGCGGCGAGGGTCGGAGCCGACCCAGTCGGGCCGAGAGCGAGGATGCCGTTGACGCCCGTGGCGCCCTGGACCGCTGCCGCGATCGACTGCTGAGCGCCGGTCGGGTCCTTGAGGTCGACCTGGACGACCTTGACAGTGCCGCCGAGGCCGTCGGTGAAGCCTTTGCAACGCGCATCGAGGCCGGCGTTGCCGACTTCCTGGTTGATGCACAGGGCGTTCGTGACGCCGGCCGTCTTCATGAGCTCACCGGCCTTCTTGCCGGCGATCGTCTCGTCCTGCCCAACATGGGTGAGGACGCCGAGGCTGGCGAATACGTCCGAGCCGGAGTTGGCGGAGATGACCGGGATCCCGGCCGCCACCGCCTTCTGGATGCTCGGGCCGAGCGCCTTCGCGTCGGGGATCGAGACCACGAGGCCCTGCGGCTTCTTGGCCACGGCCGCGTCGATCAGCTGCGCCATCTTGGTCATGTCGAACGTGTCAGGCGCGGCGTATTCGACCTTGACGCCCATGTCCTTGCCGGCCTGGTCGACGCCGTTCTTGAAGATCGACCAGAAGGGGTCGGACGCCTGCCCGTGGGTCACGACCTCGATCAGGATGTTGCTGCGGTTTGCTCCACCACCGCCGCTGGCAGCGGGAGACGGCGATGCCGCCGTCGTGCAGGCGGTGGCGATCAGCGCTACCGCCGCGAACAGGGCAAACGCCCTCGGGATCCTCATGCTTCCTCCTCAAGTGACCGTACCCGGCAGGTACGAGCCGTTGGACGACATCCCACCGTGGGGCCGCGCGGCCTGGTCAGTGCGTCAATGGGCGGGATCCACCTCCTTCCAGGCCCTCTGCCATGCAGCGGGCCGGCACGCGCCGCGGCCACGGCGCGCTTGTCATGCGATCTCCTCCACCCGCACGGGGCGATGTTCCTTGCGAGATCGTGTCGCCGCAAGAGCCGTTCGGAGGGCCTCGACGCCGTCGCGGCCCGTGCACGGGCTCTCTACCTCGCCGCGGGCAACGCGGGCAAACTCCGCGAGCTCCGCGCGGTAAGCATCCTCGAAACGCACCAGAAAGTTCTGCCAGGCAGGACCGGCCGGCGGTGGGACGCCCGGCTCGACGGAGCGCATCGGGGTCTTCGGCCCGAGTCCGACGCTGACGCTGTCCCGCGAGCCGAACAGCTCGGTGCGTATGTCGTAGCCGAGCGGATCGTGACGAGCCCAACTGGCAACGACCAGCGTGCCGCCCTTCATGTGCATGGCTGCCACCGCCGTGTCGACGTCGTTGTAGCGATCGAAGATCGGGAAACCGCGCACGTCCCCGTCGGCGTAGACCTCTTCGACCTCGTCGGCGAGGAGCCAGCGGATCACGTCGAAGTCGTGGATGCCGAAGTCCACGAAGATCCCGCCCGAGGCCGGAATGTAGGCCTCATGGGGCGGAGCCGGGTCATGGCCGGCCAGCCGCGCGGCGTAGACCGTTCCGAGCTCACCGGTCTCGACGAGCCGCCGCGCCTCGCGGTAGGCCGGGTCGAACCGCCGCTGGAAGCCGATCTGGAGCGGGATGCCCTTCTGCTGGGCATGGTCGACCACCCGCTGCGACTCCCCCAGGTCGAGGGCAATCGGCTTCTCGCAGAAGACCGGCACTCCCCGGTCTGCTCCCGCACGGATCAGCTCGGCGTGGGCGTCGGTCGCCGCGGCGATCACGATCGCCTCCGCCCGATCGATGGCCGTCTTGACGCTGTCGCAGGCCGTGGCTCCGACCGCCCGCGCGGCCTCGACCGCTCGTTCGCGTTCGACATCTGCTACGAGCAGCTCCGATACGCCTTCCGTCTCGGAGAGGAGCCGCGCGTGGAGCTTGCCGATCCGCCCCGCGCCGAGCAGGGCGAACCTCATGCGGCGGCCTCCGCTTCCGATTGCATCCGGAGGGCGAAATCGAGCACCCGCCGGCTGACCGCCGCGCTCTCGGAGGGCGGATTCCAGGTCGTGTCCTGCTCGACCATGAGCCAGCCCTCGTAATCGCGATCTGCCAGCTCGTCGAGCAGGGCGGCGACGGGGAGGACGCCGCCGCCAAGCTCCGTGAAGATGCGTGCGCGCAGGGCTTCGAGAAAGTCGGGCAGTCGGCCCGACCGGATTGCCTCGAGCGGTTCCGCCGCGACGTCCTTCAGGTGGACGTGTACGACGCGTCGCCCGAGGCGGCGCAGCGTGGCCAGGGGATCCCCTCCGCCGACGATCGTGTGGCCGGTGTCGAGGCAAAAGCCGACGAGCGCCGGGTCCGTCAGCTCGGCCAGGCGAGCCAATTCGGCGGGTGTCTCCACGAACGTCCCCGCATGGCTGTGGAAGGCGAGGGGGTGCCCGAGCGCGACTGCGTCATTCCCGAGCGTCTCGAGGGTCGCCGCCAGCTTCTTCCAGCCCGACGCGGTGAGCGTTGGAGTACCGGGGGAGTCGGCCCGGCCGGCTCGCTCGAGCCGGCCGGGCGAGAAGCGCAGCGCGACCACGAGGACCTCGCCACCCCCATCGTGCAGGTCGTTCAGCCGGCGACGACCGATCTCGAGCGCCTCCGCCTCGGGCCCGTCGACGCTGCACGGAAGCGCCGCGTACACCTCGGCCAGCCGCAGGCCTCGCTTCGCGAGTGCTGCCTTGAGGGCCCGTCCCGATGGAAAGCCGATTCCGTCCTGGAGGCCGTCGAACCCGAGACGTGCGACCTCGTCCATGACGGTCGAGGCCTCGACGCGCGGGGCGAGGTCAGTGATGTCGGCGTTGTTCCAGATGATCGGCACGATCCCGATCGAAACGCCAGCCAGCGGCTGGGTCACTGGTGCTGCTCCTCCTCACGCCCGGCGAGCTGCTCGGCGCGCTGCTCCGGGTGGTATTCGGGGATCGGCACGTCCCACCAGCCGGTCTTGTCCGGTCCCGCATCGTCCAGGTCGCGGCTGACCGTGATCGCGATCAGCGACGGCCCACCGGACGCGAGCCCGCGTCGAACGGCGGCCGCAACCTCCCCGGGCTCGGTGACCGCTTCGGCATGCAGGCCGAACCCGCGCCCGATCGCCGCGAAGTCCGGCGAGTAGATCGACCCATCCGGCCGCGTGAAGTCGGTCACGGCCGTGCGCCCGAAGAACGTCTGCTGCCCACCCTTGATGCTGATCCAGCCCGAGTTGTCGAGGACGACCTGGCAGATCGGCGTGCCGAGCATGACCGCCGTCGCCAGCTCCTGCATGGACTGCAGGAAGTCGCCGTCGCCGCTGATCGACAGGACCTGGCGTCCCGGCGCGGCCAGTTGCGCGCCGATCGCGGCGGGGAGGGTAAAACCCATCGCCGAGAAGCCGCCCGACGTGATGTGGGTCCGCGGGTAGCGAGTGACCCAGCGCTGCTTGACCATTCCCTGCGGTAGCCCGGCGCCCGTGACGACGATCGCGTCGGGGTCGGTCGCAGACTGGATCTCGCGGACCGCGCGTGCCATCGTCATCGGCACCTTGTCGCTGCCGGATTTGACCTCGACCTGCTCCCCCCACGCGCGCTTGAGCCGCTGAATCTCCTCGTAGTAGGCCGTGTCGCGGTAGACGTTCGGGCCTCCGCCCGCGCCGAGCGCCTCGAGAAGATCAGCGAGTGCCGCCCGAGCGTCGCCGACGAGCGGCACCGCGACGGGGTAGTTCTTCCCGATCTCGCGCGGATCGATATCGACCTGGATCAGCTGCGACGGCGGGATCGAGAAGGTGACGCCCTTGCGGTACGACGACGCCGACCAGTCGGTGAACCGGTTACCGACTGAGAGGACCACGTCCGCGTTGGCCGTTAGTTGATTCCCACACGTCGAGGCCGTGTCCCCGATCGTCTGCGCCGCGAGCTCGTGCGTCTCGTCGATCGCGCCCTTGCCCATCCAGGTCGTGACGACCGGCGCGCCGAGGCGCTCCGCGAGTGCGACGAGCTCCGGGCCCGCCTCGGCCGTGATCGCGCCGCCGCCCGCGACGATGACCGGGCGCTGAGCACCTCGCAGAAGCGCAGCCGCGCGCTCCACGTCGTCGGCGGACGGCCGGACCCTGCCGCGTGCCTCGCGTTCCTCCGGGTCGGGGATAACGACCTCGGCACTCTCCGCCTGAACGTCCATGGGCAGGTCGAGGAGGACCGGACCCGGCCGCCCGGACACCATCTGATTCCAGGCCCGATGCAGCACGAAGGGCAGCTCGTCGACACGAGACGGCTGCCACCACTCCTTGACGACCGCCTCGAAGATCCGCGGGTTGTCCGCCACGTGCCGCCGCTCCAGCTCCTGCAGCACGGCGTGGCCGCGCATGTAGGTGTGGGTGGAGCCGGTCATCAGCATCACGGCCGTCGAGTCGACGTACGACGTGGCCATGCCGATTACCGTGTTCGTCGCCCCCGGCCCGATGCTCGTGAATGCCAACAACGGCCGACCCGCGACCCGGTAGTAGCCATCCGCGAGGTGGACCGCCGACTGCTCGTGCATGACCTGCAGCGTCCGGATCGCGTCCGACCGGTCGAGCAGCGCATCGGTGAGGGTCCACGAACCGTGGCCGGGAATGCCGACCGCGTAGGGCACTCCCTGGCGGACCAGGTACTCGATCAGGATCTGGACGCCCGAGAGTCTCTGTGGAGTCCGCTCAGCGGTCGCAGGATGGGTTCGCAGGACGTCGACCATCACTCTGCCCCGATCCGGTGTCGGCTCTTCCGAGGCGATGTGGCCTCTCCGGAGCCGATCAACCTACATTTGCGCTGTCGCGCTATCGCGGTGTCCCATCGCCGCACTGCCGCTCCGATGCGGTGCCGCGCCAACGCGCTGCCGCTTCCGACTCGCTGCCGCTCTCCCAAATGCGAATGTAATCGATTGCATTCGAGATCAGGGGACGATATCACTCACGTCGCTCATGTCAATCCCAAAGACAGCGTCCGCCCGAGATCCGAACGATCTCTACGGGCCGACAGTGCGAAATCGGACATCCGCCGGGGTCGTCTCGCCAGCGCACAGGTGATTCCGAAATCGGAATGCGAAATCGCATGGCGGCCTGGGGCTGCGGGACACGATCGTGAGGACATGCGAAATCGCATGGATGTTGGGGCCAAGGAGTGGTTTCGCTCGGGGAGGTGGTTCGGGCCGGAGGGTGGTTGGGGCCGAGGAGGCGGCCGGGGGGCCCATGAGATGCCCGGCGGCGGTGCCGCCGGGCGCGGAGTGACCCCCCTAGAACGGTGGACGCGTCGCCGGGTCGGCCCACTGCGGCTCGGCCAGCGCGCCGGCCGAGGACGAGCGCGCGAGCTGGAGGCTTCGCAGCGCGAACAGTGCCGCCGAGATCCCGATGATCCCGAGCGCCAGGACCTGACCCGCGCGCAACGGGCCAATCAACAACGGGTCCCGCCAGTACGTGGCCACGACGAGCCGCCCCGCGGACCACAGCAGGAGAGCGATCAGGAACGCCCGGCCGTCCCGGCGTCGGAACGCCCCGCCGGCCAGCAGCAACACCATCAGCAGCAGCACGACTCCGGTCACCACAGCCTCGTAGACCTGCGCCGGATGGGCCGGCACTGAAGGCGCAAGCGAGCCCCATGGGCCCGGCCCGAGGTAGGACGTCGCCCAGGCAACCGTCGCCGGCGCGCCCTGGCCACTGCCACCGGCGGCCATGGCCAGCTTGCCGAGCCCGAGACCCAGCAAGACCGGGACGGTCGCGACGTGGAGCCATCGGCCCGCCGACGAAGCAAGAAGCCTCGCGACGTAGGCGCCGGTCATCGCGCCGCCTAGAACGGCGAGGCTGAGCTCCAGGTTCCCCTGCGCGGGATCGGCGATCGCATCGGTATGCACCGAGTAGTAATCCCAGTGCAACAGCACGTACCCGAGCCGGCCGCCGAGGACTGCCCCGGGCACGATCCCGAGCACGATGAACAGCAGGTCGTCGCGGCGGAGGTGTCGCCCGGCGTCGGCGTCGGCGTCGGCGTCGGCGTCAGCGTCGAGGTCGGGAGGGGTGGCGGGATCGAAGCCCGGCTCCGGTGGAGTCCGCCCGGCAAGGACCGCCGCGACGACGATCGCGAGCAAGACCACCCCGGCCAGGGCGAGCGTTTCGAGTCGTAGCGCCCGGTCGCCGAAGTGGAGGAGAGGGTCGAAGTCGAACGCGATCACGGCGAACGGCACGATGGCCGCCAGTGTAGCGACGCTCGCGACGGTGCCGAGACGATGCCGGTCTGCTGGACGGGGTCCACCCGGTGGGTCGGAGACGTTGTCAGGGCAAGCCCGCCGACATGAACGAGGCCCCCGGTCGCGGCCGGGGGCCTCGGGACGCATCGGCCTGGATGCCGCCTAGGGCGTCACCCTCGAGATGCGGGTGGACCAGTTACCAAGGCTGGTCCGGGTGGCGCCACATGAGCCGAATGGCGCGCTCGTGTACTGCGCGAACGTGCACGTTTGGGCGATGTACTCGCTGGCGATCCAGACCGAGTTGCCCACGGCAACCGCGGCACCGTAGTCGCCCCATCGCGTTCGCGGCGGGTTACCGACGAATGCCTTGTAGCTCGTGAACCCGTCGGACGGGCCCACGCCACTCGCCGCGATGTGGATGTCGCCGACGCCAACGACCGCATCGATCGCCGCATAACCGGCGCTCGCGTAGTAGTCGTTGCCGACGACAGTAAAGGCCATGACCCCGCGGCCAGACGGCGTGACGCCAATAGCCGGGTAGGTGAGGTTGTTGCCGGCCAGGCCGAGAATGCCCTCTCGGGCAACCTTGGCGACCAACGAGCCGGACGACGTGTCAGGCTTCACGATGTACCAGGCGACTCCGGCCTTGGTGGCGCCGCCGACAGAAACCGCAGTGTCGAGCGCGCCCCAAAGCTTGCCGTTCGCGTAGGTGACCTGCTGCATGCGGCTGTCGTTCGAATCGAGGACCGACTCGACCTCGTTGTGGGCGGGTTCGGCCACGAACAGGAACTCGGCGTCGACATGGTCGTGTCGTTGATGCACTGGCCGAGCGGGAAGTCGCCCGCCTTCTGGTTCGCCTTCGGTGGAGCCGAGTAATCGCCAACCCCGAGCACCTTGTTCGTGAGATTGATGTTCGGGGTCGCCGAAGCCAGTGAGCTGGTGTTCGTCAGCGCCCATACGATCAGCTCGTCCGACTCGCGGGGCCCGGGCGTCGTGCCGGCCGGCTCCGTGGCCTCGTCGGCCGCGTTGGAACTGAGGAAGTATTCCGTCCCACCGGCGCCGGTAGCGAATTGCCCGGTCCCTGGTGATATGGCGGGCCAGACGGTGAAGCCCGGCTGAGTTCCTTCGCTGCTGTCAACCGCGCCATTGGTGTTCAGC
Source organism: Chloroflexota bacterium (assembly GCA_005880805.1). GTDB lineage: Bacteria > Chloroflexota > Limnocylindria > Limnocylindrales > CSP1-4 > CF-16. The sequence continues at coordinate 16,534 of VBFZ01000015.1, forward strand.
TGGACGACCTGAACGACGCTCGCGCCGGAAGCCAGTGCGCCCTTGGAGAACGCGTAGATCTGGGCGCCGATGAAGTTGACGCCGAAGAACGAGTACTCGTTCGTGGTCACGTAGAACCCGTTCGCGTCCGCTCCGATGTGGGGGTAGTCACCCAGGCAGGCCGAGGGGTTGGTGCGGCCCGCGGGAGGCGTGGGCTGCGTGAAGCAGTGGTGATCCGGCGTCCCGTCCGTACCGTCATCCTGCACGGGCAAGCGGTAGATGTTCCACGTCCCGGTGGGATTCGAGCCCTGGCTGACGGCAAGGTCGAGGTGATTCTTGCCGGTGAAGGTTCCGCGCGGCGTGACTTCGAGAGTCAGGACGACGTGGAACCAGCGTCCCGTCGCCTGGTCGAAGTAGCAGCTTGGGTCGGTGACGAAGGGGCCCTGCACGCCGGTCGTCCGGTTGATCGCCGGCGCATAGCCGTAGAACGTGTTGAGATCGACCACGCCGATCAGCGGGTCGCCCGCGGTGTTGTAGACGCGCAGGACGTCATTCACCGTCTCCATCACGTAGCCGTTGCCCGCACACAGCCCCTGATCAGGCGGTTCCAGGGAGAACTGATTGCCGCCATTCGCCAACCTCTGGCTGCGGTGGTTCAGGCCCTGGAAGCTGACGCCCAGCTCCGGATTGGACTTCGCCCGCTTGCCGCTCGCGGCCGTTACCGGCGCGCCGGCGCCTTCGGTCTCGCTTCGGTCGACCTCTTCGGCCGATGCGTCGCCGTCTGGCTCTGTGCGGATCTCCGGCTGTTCGAACCCGACATCCGGGCTCGCCGACGAGCGCAGGTTGGCCGTCCCCGCGGCCGAAATCTGTCGGGTGAAGCCGGACCCCGCGAAAACCGTCCCCGGGACGATCACGATGAGGCTGCCAAGGAGCGTGATTGCCCCAAGGACAGCCGCGACTCTGCGTGAACGCATGCAAACCTCACTGGTGTCCTGAAGAAGGAAGGGCAAGACCTTCGTCAGACCAGGTCCATAGGCTCCTCGCATGTTGGGGAGCGGTGAGGCGGCCGGCGGAAGGCCGCGAGTGGCCGCCCGGATCGCGCGGCCATGTGGCGATCGCGCGATGTCATCGGAAACCCCGGCGCTGGTGCTCGGGCTCCTGCCAGCACTCGCCTCAAGTGCATTCGACGCTACTCCGGGCCCCGGGCGCTGGTCAACGCTCATTGGGCGCTTGCAAGGAGGTTGCAACGAGCTACGTGGTGCGCGCGCGCACCTAGTCAACGCGAAGACCGCCAACCGAACGTTGATCCCGGCCGGCGTCCGATTTCGCACTGTCGACATGGCCCGATACCCCGAGCCGAGCCCGGCAGCCCTCGTGCGAGCCGGGCAGCCCCTACCCCAGCCTGGCCAGGGCCTCCACCAGCTCCTTGACGGCCCCAGCGGACTTGTCGAAGGCGGTCTGCTCCTCGGCGGTCAGC
>VBFZ01000255.1:0-571 GCA_005880805.1 Chloroflexota bacterium
GAGGCGTGCCAGCAGCTCGGGCAGCTCGAAGGGCTTGCGAACGTAGTCGTCCGCGCCGGCCTCGAGGCCGGCCACGACGTCGAAGGTGTCGGTCCGTGCCGTCAACATCACGATGAGAACGGAGGACTCAGCTCTGATCGCCCGAGCCACGCTGAGCCCGTCGAGCACCGGCAGCATGACGTCCAGGACCACGGCGTCTGGCGGCTCGGCGCGAAAGAGCGCGAGCCCGGCCTGTCCGTCCGGGGCGGTGGAGATCTCATAGCCGGCAGCGGTGAGGCCAAGGGTCGTGATCTCGCGAATGGAGGGGTCGTCCTCGACGAGCAGGATGCGCGCGGCCATGCGTCGATTGTGCGGGAAGCGGAGGGCCCGGGGTTGTAACGGTCACGTCACGTCCCAGACCGGGAACGCCATGTTCGGCGCGAAGCGCGCCCTCGGCCCCGAACAGCGGGCGTGGTCTGCAAGCCTCCCTGCGAGCGGGACCCGGCTCCCGCAACGCGTACGTGATGCCGTCCGGATGAGCATCGCCCTGGCAGGAAAGGAGGTTCCAATGTTGCTTCTGCTAGTCGTCATC
>VBFZ01000255.1:591-2661 GCA_005880805.1 Chloroflexota bacterium
GTCTCTGGGGTGTTCGCCGACGCAGCTGATCGACAGCCGATCCTGCCTCCCTCGGTCGGTCTGACCGGCCCTCCGAGGGAGGCTCATGAACAGGCAAACGAACGAACGACATCCAGAACATGAGGACGCCGGGTCACTGGCCCGGCGTTTCTTCGCGGAGGCCAGCGGAACCTTTGCGTTGACCAGCGTCGCGGCGGGCGGGCTCATGGCCGCGGCGATTTCGGGCGGCGAGGTGGACCTGGTCGCGCGTGCCGCCGCGCCGGGTCTGCTCGTTATGGCCCTGATTTATGCACAGGGCGACGCCTCGGGTGCCCACTTCAACCCGGTCGTGACCCTCGCGTTCGCGCTGAAGCGGCTGTTTCCGTGGGTGCTCGTGCCCCTCTACTGGGCGGCGCAGGTCCTGGGCGCGCTCGTGGCGGCGGCGCTGTTGCTCGCGGTGCTGGGACCCGTCGAGCACGTCGGCAGCACCGTCCCGCACGTCGACCTCTACCAGGCCCTGGCGATCGAGGTCCTGCTGTCCTGGCTGCTGGTCAGCGTCATTCTCGGTACTGCGGACCGCTACCAGCTCATCGGGCCGAATGCGGCGCTGGCCGTCGGCGGGACGATCATCCTCGACGGCCTGTTCGGGGGTCCGCTCAGCGGGGCATCGATGAATCCCGCTCGGTCTCTTGGGCCCGCAATCGTGGGCGGAACCCTCGACGTGGTGTGGATCTACCTGTTGGGACCATTCGCCGGCGCGTGCCTGGCGGTCATCGGGACGACGCTCATCCACGGACCGACGCCCAGCAGTGGCAAACAGCGTGAGGCCGCGCAGGGCAAGCCCACGTCCTGAGGAATCAGCGAGCCGTCGGGCTGACCTCCAGTGGTGGACGTTCGGCTGGTTCGGCAGGCTCCCCTTCGGCCAGGTGGCCATCGCGCGCATCGGGTCGCGCGCTCATGTGCCGCTGGGCATCCTCGGCCAGGAGCCGCGCGTAGACCGCTTCGTACTCGTCGGTCATGCGGCTCGGGGAGAAGCGCTCCACCGCTCGTCTGCGGATCACGTCACGTGGCAGGTCGGCCACGCGCCTCGCCGCGAGCTCGGCCTCGCTGAGATCGTCCACCAGGAACCCGTCAACGCCGTGTTCGATCGTCTCGGTCAGCGCGCCGGCGCGCCGCGCGATGACCGGCGTGCCGGCGGCCATCGATTCGATCGCGACGAGGCCGAAGGGCTCGGGCCACGCGCCGAGCATCACCGTCGCCAGCGCCCCCGCGTAGAGCGCGTCCCGCTCCGGCTCGCCCAGCTCCCCCAGGAAATCGACGACGCCTTCGGCGATCGCCGGCTCGACGATGCTCGCGTAATGCTCCTTCTCGTGGGCGTCATAGACCTTCGCGGCGATCCGCAACCGCAGGCCCGTGCGGCGCGCGAGTTCGATGCTGTCGGGAATGCCCTTCTCGGGCGTGACCCGTCCCACGAACGCGAGGTAGTCGCCCGGCTCAGTCGAGAACGGCATCTGCTGGAGCGGCAGCCCGTGATGGATCGTCGACGTCCAGTTCTGGTCCGGCCACCATCGGCCCTGGCTGTCGCTGATGGCGACGAGCGGAATGTCGCGGAACTCCTCGAGCAGGCTCGGGATCCCCGTGGTGTCGAGCCTGCCGTGAAGCGTCGTGACCACCGGGCGCGGAGAGTAGCGGGCGAACAGGAAGCCGAGCGCCTCGAGGTGCGAATGGATGACATCGAACTCGGCGGCGCGCTCCCACGCGCGTGCGAGCGTGATGTTGATGAACGAGGAGACCTCGCCGTGGTAGCCGGCTGACCACAGGCTGCGCGGCGGCGTCGCGACGATCTCGCAGTCCACGGTTGAGTCACCGGGCCCGAAGAGCGTTACGGCGTGGCCACGCCTCGCGAGCTCGTCAATGAGCGCCGCGATGACCCGCTCGGTTCCCGCGTAGGTCGGGGGTGGGACGGGCAGCATCGGCGGCGCCAGCATCGCGATCCGAAGGCTGGCGGAGCGATTCACCAACAGAGTAGAGCCCGGAGAGCCTCCGATCGGCTACGCCGGGAGGCGTCAGAAGGGTTGCGGTTGAGTGGCA
>VBFZ01000038.1 GCA_005880805.1 Chloroflexota bacterium
CGCCGGCCATCTGGATCGTCGAGCTGATCCGGTTGAGGCCCGGCGTGATGAACGTGACGCCCGCACTGCTGGCGATCGCGACCCGCGCGGTCGGCAGGAACTCGAAGCCGCGCAGCTGCCCGGCGTCCATCGCGGCCTGGACGGCGCCGCGCAGGGCGGTCGAGAGACCCGTGTCAATGGGAACGTCGGCCGCTCCGCCGGCGAGTCGCGTGACGTAATCCCGCGCGTTGCCGCCCAGCAGCTTCGCGAGCTGGTTCGCCGCGGCCTGCTGGTCGACGACCTGGCCAGTGTGCGCCACGAGGGCCTCGACGGTGCCTCCCGGGGCCATATCGGCAGCGCCCTTGACGGTCAGCTGGCCGAGCACGGAGCCCGTCCCGGCATCGACAGAGATGACCTGGCCGCCGCTCTCTGCGACCAGCTGGTCACCCGTTGAGGTCGCCGACAGGCGCTCGATCGGAGCGTCGACGCTTCCGATCGACACCGGCTCCGGCAGGGTCGAGGCGGGCGTGCCGCTCCTGAGCAGGTCGAAGCTGCTGCTCGTGTCGACCTCGAGGATCGTTCCGTCCTGGGTGCCCACGAACACCCGGTGATTCGTGGTATCGACGGCGACGGCGCTCGCGCCGGGGACCGCAAACGTGGCGAGGAGGCCCCGGTCGCGCAGGTCGTAGGCACGCAGCTCGTTGCCGGTCGCCACGTAAAGCCTGTCGCCGGCCCGCGCGTCGGGCAGTGTCGGATCGTCGTAGCGAGGCTCGATGGCGGCGTCCCGCACGCCGGTGCCCAGGTCGCTCTGGCCCGTCACCTGGTCGTCGCCGAACCACTCGATCCCGAGGGCCATCGCGTACTTGGCGACGTGCGGGTGCGTGTACTCGTAGATCGAGTGTGGGATGCCGTAGCGCCAGTCCTGCAGGAACTCGGTGCCCGTCCGTGCGTGGTACACCTCGTCGAAGTGCATCTGGAAGGGCTGGTCGAGCCGGAAAAGCCGCAGCCCGAGGGCAGCCACAACCAGCACCACGACGATCCAGACGTCGAGCCGATCGAAGCGGCCGGTACCCTCGTCCTCGAGCGCGCCGGACCGATCCGGCCGCACGGGCCGCGCGAACAGCCAGCGTCTCAAGCCGACGAACGGACCTGTCTCCGCGCCCGGCCAGATTCCGAAGCCCTTTGCCGGTTCGGTCAGTCCGCCGCTCGGCGGCCGGTCGCTCGCGATGGGCTCGCTCGCCGACCCGGAGCGGGCTGCCAGGGCGATGGCGGACGGCCTGGGCCCGGCGACCAGCTCTCGATCCCACGGACCGGCCTCCCTCCTGCCGACCCCAGCGGGCTCAACAGCTTCAGATCGCCACGGCTCGGCCTCGTTGGCCCCATCCGACAGCAGTTCCCGCTCGAGGGCTTCGCGCGCGGGCCGCCGAAGCTGCAGCATCCCCCAAACGAACGCTACGAAGGCGATGATCGCGATGGCCGTCACGCCGGTCGGCGACCGGAGGGCCTCGCCAAGACCCTGCAACGAGCTGAAGGGCGGGCACGCCGAGCGGCCGTCGACGCAGTCGCTGATCCTCGGATTGCCGGGATAGGCGACGACCAGGACCACATACATGTTCGCGAACAGCGCGAGACACACGCCGGCGAACGCGACCAGCCAGCGCCACGAGATGACGGCCAGGACGGCGCCGAGCGGAACGAACGGGAACAGGTAGCGCTCGTGCACCCGCGTCGGAACGACGAAGAACGCGAGCGCCAGGACCGCCAGCCCGACCAGGATCGATAGCCGATCCGGTTTCAGGCCCACCGCGATGGCGATCGCCACGATGCAAACGATGAGGAGCGCCGCGCCTACGAAGACCGCCCAGAACGGCCCGATCAGGAAGGGCGTGCTGCAGCGGGGCGTGATCGCGTCGCAGATCCACGCGCCGTTGGCCGCCAGCCCGTTTCGCCCCTGCTCCACGAGGGCCCATGGGTTGAAAGCGTTGACCGTCAGGTACGTGTAGCCGCCGGCCGTCTCCGCGACCTGGTGCAGCAGGTCGAAGACCGATAGGCCGAACGGCGCCGACACGACGACCGCGGTGAGCACCCCGGCTGCGGCTGTCGTCAGGACACGGAGTGGGTGGTGATCGGTGAACGGGCTGTCCGCGGTCCGGGCGCTCGGTCCGTCTCCACCCGCGGCTTCCTGCGCCGGCCCGAACCCGAGCCGGCGGCCCAGAGTCAGCGGGTCCCAGACGTAACGGCGCAGGACGACGATCCCGACGATCGGGATCAGGATGCCCAGCTGGGGCTTCGTGATGGCCGCCAGGACTGCAAAGACCGTCGCTCGCTCAGGACGGTCGCGCCACAGCTCCCGGACGCCGAGGAGCATGAACACGACCCCGACCGAGTCGACCTGGCCCCAGATGACGCTGTCGAACCAGGTGATCGGGTTGAAGACGACCAGCGCGGTCGCCACGAGCCCGGCCCGCTGGCTGCCGCCCAGCTCCCGGACCATCGACCAGGCCAGGTAGCCGAGGGCGAGGTCGGCCAGCATCGCCGGCACCTTGATGAGGTCGAGCCCGGGCATGGCCTGCTGGACGACGCCCACGAGCCACAGGAAATAGAGGTAGCCGGGCGTGTAGTCGTGGAAGCCGGGCCGTGTGTAGAACCCGAAAGGTCCGTTCGTCGCGAGGTCGTACGCCCAGCCCCGGAACGACGCGAGGTCGTTGGTGAAGCCGGAACCGGGGAACAGGTAGGCGATGAACAGGCGGAGGACGAACCCGAGCCCGAGCACGATGACGATCGTGCTGGCGGCCTCCCGCGTCCTGGTCGTCCGGGTCGGCACGCTCGTGCCCCGATCGGGCTCACCCGCCGCGGGGCCTGTCAAAGAGCTGCGGCCTCCTGAACGAGCGCTGAGATGCCGCCGAGTATACCGTCGAGCCCCCGGCGACCCGCGTCTCCCGCTCGCTCGCGCCAGCCCCGCCCACCCTCCAGCCCGGCCTCCAGCGCGTCCCGGGCGGCTACGATAGGTCGCCCACAGCGGCACAGCGGAGGGCACCCGAATGACTGCCACCACCGCGATCACCCGCTTCGTTCCGACTCCCGAACAGTACGCGTGGACGTTCGGCGGCTACGAGCCGGTCAAGCGCATCCGGCCGGGCGAGCTCCTCGACCTGTTCACCGAAGACGCCTTCGCCGGCCGGATCCGCTCGAGGGACGACCTCCCGAGCAAGTCGATCGTCTATCCGTTCATCAATCCGCAGACCGGACCGTTCTACGTCGAAGGCGCACAGCCCGGGGACACCCTGGCGATCCACCTGATCGACGTCCGGCCCGCCCGCGACTGGGCGGTCTCGACGACCGTCCCGCTGTTCGGATCGCTCACGGGCACGAAGTTCACTCCGACCCTGCAGCCGCCACTGCCCGAGAAGACGTGGGTCTACGCGGTCGACCGCGACGCATGCGAGGTGACCTACACCGCGCTTGACTCGGACTACTCGGTCCGGCTGCCACTCGAACCGTTCCTGGGCACGATCGGCGTCGCCCCCGCCGCGTCAGAGGCGCGCAACGTGCTCGTGCCCGAGGCGTTCGGCGGCAACATGGACACCCCCGAGGCCCGCGCCGGGACCACCATCTACCTCGGCGTCAATGTCGACGGCGCGCTGTTCTCAATTGGCGACGGCCACTACACGATGGGCGAAGGCGAGGTCTGCGGCGTGGCTGTCGAGGGTGCGATGGACACGCTCCTCACCGTCGACGTGATCAAGGGCGAGTACTGCACCTGGCCACGACTCGAAAACGACGAGTTCATCATGGTCGCCGGTTCGTACCGGCCACTCGAGGATGCCTTCCGGATCGCACACACGCAGCTCATCGGCTGGATCTCACAGGAGACCGGCCTGTCACTCTTGGACACTTACCAGCTCGTGACCCAGGCCTCGAGCTCGCCCATCGCGAACGTTTGCGACGCGAATTACACGATCGTGGCAAGGATGCCCAAGCGATTCCTGCCCGAACGGGACTGGATGCACGGCGTTCATGGCCGGTTGCGTGCAATCGCGGAAGAGGCAACGCCTCGCCCGTGAAGGCGGGGCCCTCCCGGGCCACCCCTCGCGCGCAGGCCGGGAGTTGACGATGACCGTGTAATCGATTATCACAAGCGCGGACAACGGTCCGACTGTGTTCTCGCTCGGGCGTTCGGCTGCCGAGAGATTAGGCGGCGCGTACGCCGCTCGACGATTGCAGGTGAGCCGACCGACCACACTCCTTTGCCGGAGGGAGTGGCCTCCGAACCTCCGCAGCTGGCGGCTCCTTCGCCATTTTTCGAGCGGTTGACGCGGCGACTGGTCCTCCGTCCCCGGGTGTACGGGCGGAAAAGGAGGAGTGAATGAGTCGGTCTCAAGGCCGATCTCTGTGGGTTCTCGCCGTGACGGTGGTATTCGCCGTCGGAGCCTGTGCTGGGGGAGCGAGCCCGGGCGCAAGTACTGCGGCTAGCGCAGGGGCGAGCACGGCGGCGAGCGCGTCGGCGGCAGCGAGCGGCGCCAACGCGTCAGCCGTCACCGGCGCGGCATGTGCACAGAACGCCACGGTAGTCAATTTCTGGACGAGCCACACCCCGCCAGATTCGGATGTCATCAAGGGCATGGTTGACACCTTCAACCAGGCCAACGCCGACATCTGCGTGAAGATGACGATTGTCAAGGGCAGCGAGACCGACACGTCCAAGCTGCAGACCGCCATCCGCGGCGGCGTTGCGCCTGACGTGTACGAAGTCGACCGCTTCATCGTCGCCCAGCGCGCCCAGGAAGGCGTCGTGGAGGACATCACCGCCGAAGTCGGCAACCTGAAGGACCAGTACCTCGACTTCGCCTGGGCCGAGACGCAGTTCGAAGGCAAAACGTACGCCCTGCCCTTCGACACCGACGCCCGGGCGCTCTGGTACAACAAGGACCTGGTCACGGCGGCCGGCGGTGATCTCACCAAGCTCGACATGACCAAGGGTCCGCCGACGATCGCCGACGTGACGGCAATCGCCGACAAGATCTCAAAGAAGACGGGCGACAACTACGACGTGATGGGCTGGATCCCGGGTGGACCGGGAGCCGGCGGCCAGCCGGGTGCGTTCGACCAGGGCTGGCACTACACGTGGGGCTTCGACTACGGCGGCAAGTTCGCCGATCTCGCAGCCTGCAAGGTGACCCCGACCGATCCGGGCGTCGTGGCCGGCTACCAGTTCATGTATGACTGGCAGAAGGCTCACAACCCGACCGCCGTCAGCCGCTGGGTCAGCACAAACAATCCGCCCAACGCACCGGCCGCCTCTAACCCGTTCTGGACCGGCAAGCTGGGCATGACCATCAGCGGTGACTGGCGCATCGCGGAACAGGCCAAGTACGCGCCGAACGGCCACTATGGCTTCACTTTCATCCCCGTCCCCAAGGCCGGCGACAAGGCGACGACGTGGGCCGGCGGCTGGTCGATGGCCCTGATCCCGCAGTCGAAGGCCAGGGCGCAGGCAGTCAAGTTCATCGAGTTCATGGCCGGGCCGGACGGCTCGAAGATCTACACCAAGCAATCGACCCATCTGTCGCCGCTCAAGGCGCTGCAGACCGACGACTCCCTCTACGACCCGCAGCACAAGGTCTTCCTCGGCTTGCTGCCGACCGCCCTCAGCCGGCCGCCGCTGGCGGTTGGTGCGTACTACTGGGATCAGCTGACCTCAGCCCAGGGCTCGGTCGAGCTGAACACCAAGCAGCCGCAGGCGGCTCTCCAGGAGGTCCAGGACAAGGTCCAGGCGAAGCTGGACCAGGTCAAGTGCTGACCGCCTAGGACCACGCAGACGTCGAGGGGACCGGACATCGGTCCCCTCGACAATCAATACGGAGTTATGACTTTCGGCTTTCGCGTCTCGTCGGGAGAAGGAGAGCGATGACCGCAGCCGCCACGTCGGTGAAGCCTCGTAGCGTCGGACGCTTCAGGCTCGGGACCCTGGAGCGCCGGAACCTCAAATGGGGGCTGCTGTTCATCAGTCCCTGGGCCTTCGGGTTCATCGCCCTGGGGGTCTTTCCGATCCTGTACACCTTCTTCCTGAGCCTCACCCGGTATACGGGCTTCCGGAGTCCAACGCTCATCGGGTTCAACAACTACACCACGATGTGGAACGACCCGGACTTCTGGAAGGCGGCCTACAACACCCTCTACTACACGGTACTGGCAGTGCCGATCGGCGTGGTCGTGGCGATGCTCCTGGCGATCGCCATGAACCAGAAGGTGCGTGAAGTCGCGATCTACCGGGCGATCTTCTATCTGCCCTCGATCCTGCCGGTCTTCGCGATCTCCTTCGTCTTCGTCGTGTTGCTGAATCCCGGATATGGCCTCGTCAACCTGCTGCTGACGACCGCGGGACTGCCGTCGCCGAACTGGCTCGGCGACCCCGCATACACCAAGCTGGCGCTGGTCATGATCGCGCAGCTGGGCGCCGGCCAATGGGCGCTGGTGTTCCTTGCCGGCCTGCGGGGCATCCCGATCGAGCTCTACGAGTCAGCCGAGATCGACGGCGCTGGCGCGTTTCGCAGGTTCCGGAGCATCACCCTGCCGCTGATGACGCCGGTGATCCTGTACGACATCATCATCGGCCTGTCGTTTGGCCTGCAGGTCTTCACATCGGCCTACATCCTGACCGGTGGCGCGACCCGCGGAGGTGCGGGCCCGGACAACTCCCTGCTGACGTACGTCTTTTACCTCTACCAGCAGGCGTTCCAGTTCGGTTCGATGGGCTACGCGGCCGCATTGTCGGTTGTCCTGTTCCTCGCGAGCGTGATCCTCGCCATGGCGGTTTTCCGCTGGGCGCGAGGCTGGGTCTTCTACGGCGGCGAGGAGGCCTGAGGTGGCAACCACGGAAGCCGCCCGCCCAATCGCGGTGGCAACCACCCCTCACCGGCGAACGAGATGGCGCCACGTCCTCACCGGGTCAGTCGTGCCCCGGGTCATCCTGATCGTCAGCTGCCTCGTCTTCCTGGCGCCGTTCTACTGGATGGTCGTGAGCGCGCTGAAGACGAACACTGAGCTGGCCCAATTCCCGCCCTCGCTGATTCCGGGCGCCTGGGCGTTCAACAACTTCCCCGACGCGATCAACTACATCCCGTTCGGGCTGTACACCTTCAACTCGCTCGTGATCACGGTCGGGGCGACGATCGGTGCGGTCCTGTCAAACACGTTGGTCGCGTACGGCTTCTCCAGGATCCAGTGGCCCGGCCGAAATGCCCTCTTCTACCTCTGCGTTGCCACGATCTTCCTGCCGTACCCGGTGATCCTGGTGGCCCTGTTCGATATCTTCGGCAGGCTGCCGTCGTTCGGCATCCAGGGCGCAAAGTCCTGGGTGGACACGTTCCTGCCGCTGATCGTGCCGGCATTCTTCGGCAACCCCTTCTACATCTTCCTGATGCGGCAGTTCATGCTCGGCATCCCCAAGGAGCTGTCCGACGCGGCCAAGGTCGACGGCGCAAGCGAGCTGCAGACGTTCTGGCGAGTCATCCTGCCATTGACGCGGCCCGCGGTCATCGTCGTTCTCATCCTCGCCGCGGTCGCGGCATGGAACGAGTTCCTCCTGCCGCTGCTCTACCTTCAGTCGAACGACAAGTACCCGCTGGCGGTCGGATTGATCTTCTTCACGAGCGAGCACGACGTTTCGTACAACCTGCTGATGGCCGCGTCGACGCTCATCGTTCTGCCGGTCGTCATCATCTTCCTGGTCGCGCAGCGCTTCTTCATCGAGGGGATCACGGTCGGCGGCGTCAAGGGCTGATCTCCCGCGTGCCCGTCGCCGATCCGGTCGTCGCCACGGTCGTCGTCGCCACCGTCGGGGGACGCGAGATCACGCTCGCGCGCCTCGAGGAGCGGATCGCCGATCTCCGCCGAGGACCACGCGGTCGGCACATGCCACCAGACGACCGTGGTCCGAACCTGCGACGCTGGGTCGTCCAGGAGCTCGTCACCGAGGCGGTGATCGTCCACGAGGTCGAGGCGCTCGGGATCGGATCGGGTTCGGGCGAACCGTCGCGGGAGGGCGTGTCGCCGGCCGCCATCGCCCGGCTGGTCGAGCTGGTGACCGCGGAGGTCACCGTCCCGGACGAGGCGATGCGCGCCTACTACGGCCGCAACCCGGACCTCTACCAGCGGCCCGAGGCGCGCCGGATCCGTCACGTCGTTGCCCCCGACCGTGAAAGCGCGAAGGAAGCCGCCGGTCAGCTCGCGAGCGGCGCGCCGGCAGGCGTGGAGATCGAGGTCGAGCTCGGTCAGCTCGTCGGGCCCATGGAGGACATCTTGTTCGCCGCCGGGGCTGCCGCGGGCGCCGTCGTCGGACCGATGCTGGTCGACGGAGGCTGGAACGTCGCACGCATTGAAGGCACGATTCCGCCGTCCGTCGTACCGTACGACGTGGCTCGCCCATCGATCGAGGCTGAGCTGCTCATCGCAGCACGCAGGCGGGCGTTCGACGAGTGGCTGGAGCAGCGACGGCACGCTCTGGCCGTCATCGAGCCCGACTTCGAGCATCCAGCCCACCCGATGCACGGGGTGCCAAGCCATCGGCACTGACCCACGTTGCGGCGTTCATCGGGCCGGTCGGCGAGCCGGCAAGGCATTGACTGGAGGCGCGACTCGATGAAACGAGTGGTCGTGACCGGCGGCAGCGGCAAGGCCGGCCGCGCGGTTGTTTCGGATCTCGTCGAGCACGGCTACGACGTCGTCAACGTCGATGTCGTCCCCTCCCCGACGACCGTCGCGCCCTTCCTTCGAGCCGAGCTAACGGATCTCGGAGAGACGATCGAGGCGCTCCGCGGAGTTGAGACGGTCGTCCACCTCGCGGCAATTCCGGCGCCGCGCATCCGGACCGTCGAGCGGACGTTCGAGATCAACATGCTGAGCACGTACAACGTCTTCAGCGCCGCCGCGCTGCTCGGGCTGGAGCGCGTCGTATGGGCCTCGAGCGAGACCGTCCTGGGCCTGCCATTCAGCAGGACCTTCGCAGCGAGCCTGCTCGACCCCGCTGCGACGCCCGGTCACCAGCCGCGCCCGGACTACGTTCCGATCGACGAGGAGCATCCCCTCCGACCGCACTCCAGCTACTCGCTTTCAAAGGTCCTCTCGGAGGAGATGGCCCGGCAGTTCGCCCGCTGGACCGGGATACCGTTCATCGGCCTGCGGTTCTCTGCGATCCGCGAGCCGGACGAGTACCGGCGCGCCGGTTTCGCCGATGCCGCCCGGAATCCCCACGCCGGCGAGTGGAACGTGTGGGGCTACGTCGACGCCCGCGATGTCGCACAGTCCTGCCGCCTGAGCCTGACCGCCGATATCACGGGGGCGGACGTATTCATCATCGCTGCCGGCGACACGGCCAGCGAGCGTCCGAACGCGGAGCTCATGGCCGAGTGCTTCGCCGGTGTGCCGATCCGACCCGGAACGGGCGAGCACGACACGCTGCTGTCGGTCGCAAAGGCTCGCCGGGTGCTCGGGTATGCACCGGCGTACTCATGGCGCGAGCTCGCGGCCGTGGGCGCAGGGAGCAGTTCAGCCGATCGGGATGGCAGGTAGTCGAATGGAAATTCTTGGCGCCGAGTCCACCAACCTCTTCATCGGCTCGGAGGCAGAGCCGCGTCAGCTGGTCCGCATTGCACTGCGCGGCGGCGCGGATGGTCGCGGCGAGACCGGACGCGTCTCGGTCCGTGGCAACGGGCTGCGACCCGACGAGCCCGTATCGATCGGGCCACTCGAGGCGGGCGCCGACGCGCGCCTGGAGATCGGCGTGGTGGTCGGGGGGGACGCGGCTCCCGGCGACACGATCTCCGCGGAGGTCGTAGTCGAGGGCGCGGGCGAGCCGGCCCGCCATCGGTTCGACCTCGTCGCCGCCGAGCCCGGCTGGCGCATGTTCATCTACACCGAGACCTGGGGCAACGCGATCCAGTACCGCTCGCCATTCCAGCAACCGGGCCTCGCGCTCGTCAAGGCGCACCTCGAGACCGCGCGCCGGGACGCCGACTACAAGTTCGTGCTGGCGGAGCTCGATTACCTCAAGCCCTACTGGGATGCCTACCCGGAGGACCGCGGGTACATCCGCCAGCTGCTGGCCGACGGGCGCCTCGAGTTCATGGGCGGCACGTACAACGAGCCGAATACGAACCTGACCAGCGCCGAGTCGACGATCCGGAACGCGATCTACGGAGTCTCCTACCAGCGCGACGTGCTGGGCGGCGCGCCGGCGACGGCCTGGCAGCTCGACGCGTTCGGGCACGACCCGCAGTTCCCGGGAATCATGGCCGACGCCGGGATCACGGCCAGCTCCTGGGCACGCGGCCCGTTCCACGAGTGGGGCCCGCACTGGGTGCGCGGCCCGCAGCGGATGCCCGTGCCCGGCATGGCAGCCGGCGAGACGCCGCGTATGCAGTTCCCGACCGAGTTCGACTGGATGTCACCCAGCGGCCGCTCGCTGCTGACGTGCTTCCAGGCGGCTCACTACTCGGCCGGCTGGTGGATGGACACCGCGCCGACGCTCGAGGAGGCCGAGCAGCAGGTCCATCGCCTGTTCGACGAGCTGGCCGCCGATGCCGCGACCAGGAACGTGCTCCTGCCCGTCGGGTCGGACTACACGCCGCCGAACAAGTGGGTGACCGCCGTCGCCCGCGACTGGAACCGGCGTTACGTGTGGCCGAAGTTCGTGCCGGCCATCGCGCGCGACTTCTTCGACGCCGTCCGCGAGGAGCAGGCGCGCACCCGGCGGCCGTTCGTGGTGCAGACCCGCGACATGAACCCGATCTACGAGGGCAAGGACGTCTCGTTCATCGACACGAAGCAGGCCCAGCGCGCCGCCGAGAACACCCTGCTGAGCGCTGAGAAGTTCGCGACGATCGCGAGCCTGCTCGGCGCGCGATTCCCCACCGAGGCCATCGACAAGGCCTGGCGGCAGCTGCTGTTCGGCGCGCATCACGACGGCATCACAGGCTCCGAATCGGACCAGGTCTACCTCGACCTCATCGGCGGCTGGCGTGAGTCGCTGGAGCTCGGCAAGGCCGCGCTCGACGGATCGCTCCGCTACCTCGGCGATCGGATCGACACGTCCGGCGAGGGGCGGGCCCTTACCGTGTTCAATCCGCTGTCATGGCCGCGCAGCGACGTCGTCCGTGCGACAGTCGAGCTGCCGGCCGACTCGGGAACCGGCTTCCAGCTGCATGACCCGAACCGCGGCGTGGTCCCGTTCGTGATCGAGGCAGCCGAAGACGGCGGGGGAGCTGGAGGACCCGGCCGGGCGACGATCGCGTTCGTCGCGTCGGACGTTCCCGCGCTCGGATATCGCACCTTCCGTCTGATCGAGGGCGACGGTGGAGACGAGACCGCCGCCTGGCAGGCGGTCGAGGCGACACGGATCGAGAACGAGGCCTTCGCCGTGGAGGTCGACGCCGGGCGCGGGGGCGCCATCACGAGCCTCGTCGAGAAGCGCAGCGGCAAGGAGCTGATCCGGCCCGGAAAGGCGGCCAACGCGCTCGTTGCCTACCGTGAGTATCCCAACCACCCGCACTTCGGCGAGGGTCCCTGGCACCTCACGCCCGACGGCCGCTCCGCCTCGTCGGAGGCCACCCCAGCGACGGTCGTGGCAGAGGAGTCTGCGGTAGGACGCCGGATCGTGGTCGAGGCGCCGTTCGAGGGCGGCACGCGCCGGCAGGAGATCACGCTCTGGAACGGCGCGGAGCGGGTCGAGTTCCGGACCCGCATCGATGACTACGCCGGCCAGGACACGTTGTTCCGGGTCCGCTTCCCGCTCGCGGTGGAGGGCGGAAGGCCAATCTCCGAGACGGGCAACGCGGTCGTCGGCCGCGGCTTCGGCTTCCCCGAGATCGACGTGGCCATGGTGCCGTTCACGCTCGATCACCCGGCTTACAACTGGTTCGGCGTCGGCAACACGGCCCGCGTCGACCTCCTCGACCGGGAGGACGGCGGACGCCCACCCCGCGCCTCGCGCGCGATCGGGATCGCGGAGGTGATCGGGCTTGGCATCCCCGAGCACGACGAGGCCGTGAGGGCGCTCGCTGTCGCACTGGTCCGGCAGGGCGTCACGTCAACCGTCTCGCGGCACGACGGCCACCGGTACGGAATCCTCAACATCGACTCGAACCTGCCCGACGTCCGGATCGCCATCGGCCGCCCCGAGGAGAACCGGTTCGTGGCCGCCGCACTCGAGGCCGCGGGCAAGGGCTACCGGTCGGAGCTCGATCGGCAGCTGGGCGGCGCAGGCACGGCGCGGGTCTGGATCCCGGCGACGCGGCAGCAGCCCGGCGTCCCCGATACGTTCCCGGACCTGCGTGGTGCGCTCGACCTGCCGGTGCTCGTCGTCGCGGGTTCGGACCCCGAACACACCATCGAGGCGATCCAGACGCTGACGGCGGACCTCGACGACTCCCGCATCCGCGTCGAACAGCCTTCCGAGCTCGACGGTTCGACTGGCCGACTCGAGGACTACACGGTCGCACTGCTCAACCGGGGGCTGCCTGGCTTCAACGTCGACGCCGAGGGAACGATGTTCCTGTCGCTGATGCGCGGCTGCAGCGGCTGGCCGTCGGGCGTATGGATCGACCCACCGCGGCGCTCGGTGCCCGACGGCTCGAACTTCCAGTTCCAGCACTGGACCCACACGTTCGAGTACGCGCTCGTCGCGGGCGCCGGCGACTGGCGCCAGGGCGAGGTCGTCCGCAAGGGCCACGATTTCAACAACGATCTGCCGGCTCGGGTTTTCGAGGCCCATTACGGATCGCTGGAAGCGACGAAGAGCCTCCTGTCGGTGGAGCCGTCCTCGGTCGTCCTGACGGCACTCAAGCCCGGCGGCAACCCGCTGGCGAAGATGGCCGACGCCGAGCTCGACCCAGCTCGGGGTATCGCCGCGCGACTCTACGAGTCCTCCGGACGACCGATGAAGGCGACGATTCGGTCGGCCTGGCCGCTGGAGGACGTCGCCCTCACGGACCTTCTCGAAGCCAACGCGCGGCCGGTCGCGGCCGGTTCCGGGTCGACTGCGGGCAGCTCCGGGACGGTAAGCGTCGACTTCGAGCCGTACCAGATCGCGACGATCGCGGGCCGTCTCGCCGCCCCCGAGGCCGGCGCCGGGTCCACGGAGCTGGCGCCCCGAGGAGAGCCGGCTCAGCCGCTCTTCTCGGATTACTGGATGCACAACAAGGGCCCCGCTCCGATGGGCTACCAGCCACTGGCCGTCCAGATCCGCCCGTGGCTGCTCGCGGCGACCGGCGACGGGGCGATCGGCATTCCGATCAGCGTGGCCTCGGAGCGAACGGATGCGCCGGTGTCAGGCTCGGTGACCCTCGAGGTGCCGTCCGGCTGGGATGTCAGCCCGGCAGAGCGAGCGTTCCGGCTTGCACCCGGGGCGCATCTCTCGTTCGAGGCCAGCATCACGCCCGGTCGGGGAACGCGCGCAGGTCGCTACTTCGTGGCGGCCCGCGTGACGGACGACGCGGGTCAGACGCACGAGGACGTGGTCACGATCGACTACGGGCCGAGCCACGACGGCGACGGCCGGCGGACGGACGTGACACTGCGCTCGGCGACCCTGGCGCACGCCGTCGAGAAGGCAGTTCGCAACGCGGCCGGCGACGGCAACGGCGAAGCACCCGGGGAGGAGGCCGCAAGCCCCCAGGCGCTCGGCGGCGAGCTGACAGCCGAAGTCGTGGACCGCGGCCTCGCGATCAATGCTGGCGAGCGGGCGCAGCTCCGTGTACGGCTGACCAATCACGCGGCCGCTGAGATCCGGGGCGAGGCCCAGCTCCTCAGCCCGCACGACATCTGGTCGATCGCCCGGCCCTGGACGCAGGGCTTCCGCGTCGCCCCGGGGGAGGACGCGGTCGTCACCTTCGAGGTCGACCCACCGTTCGACTTCGAGGGCGGCACCTGGTGGGCGCTGGTCAAGGTGATGTATTTCGGGCGCCTGATCTATACGGAGTCCGTTCCGGTTGCGGTCAAGGCGACCCAGGCGGCGCGCGCGCTCAGCCTCGCGGCAGGGCGCTGATCGCGCCAGAAACGGAGATGGCATGACGGTTGCATCGAGGACCGAAACCACGTCCGAGCTGAAGATGGGCGTGCTGCCCTGGGGCCAGTACACCGACTGGCCATCGCTGCAGCGCGCGGGGCAACGCGCGGACGAGCTCGGCTATGACTCACTCTGGACATGGGATCACCTGTATCCCATCCAGGGCGACTGGCGGGGACCGATCTTCGAGGGCTACCTGACGCTGACGGGCTGGGCGGGCGTGACCAATCACGTCACGGTGGGGCTCATGGTCGGCGCCAACACGTTCCGGAATCCCGCGCTCACCACGAAGATGGTGACCACCCTCGACCACATCAGCGGCGGCCGGGCCATCCTCGGAATCGGCGGCGCCTGGTTCGGGCGCGAGCACGAGGCGTACGGGATCGAGTTCGGCTCAGGGTTCGGCGAGCGGCTCGACTGGCTCGACGAAGCGGTCGACCTCATGCGCCAGATGCTGCACCAGGAGGAAGGCACCGCCCGCGGGGTCTACTACCACGCCAAGCGGGTGCGGAACAATCCACCGCCCCTGCAGGACCATCTGCCAATCCTCATTGGCGGCGACGGGGAGAAGAAGACCCTCCACACCGTCGCAAAGTTCGCCGACGCCTGGAACACGGGAGGCAGCGTCGAGTTCGTGCGGCACAAGGACGAGGTCCTTCGGCGCTGGTGTCAGGAGGTCGGCCGCGACGAAGCGGAGATCGAGCGGACGCTGGGGCTGGGCCTGGTTCTCCTCCGGGACGATCCCGCGGAGGCGCGACGGGTCGAGGCCGCCATCCGGAAGCACCATCCCGGCTACGACGAGGACGGCCGCGTCGGAACGCCTGAGCAGATCGCCGAATCGCTCGTCCCGTACGTCAAGCTCGGCTTCCGGCACATCTTCTTCGACCTGCCGGCGCCCTTCGACCAGGAGACCCTCGAGCGCTTCGTCGGAGAGGTGAAGCCGATGCTCGCGGAGAAGGCGCTCGCAGCTCGCTGACATCCCGACCTGACTCCGCGCTCCGGGCGGGCTGCGCGCTGATCGCCCCGGCGCGTCTTCGGTAACGTTCGCGCGATGGACGAGCGCAGCCCCGACGCGAGCGTGACCAGCGCGCGTGTGCCCCGCCTGTCCTACTTCTTCCCGGCCCACAACGAAGAGGCCAACGTCGAGGCGCTCGTGCACGAGGCGCTCGAGACGCTACCGCGCCTGGCGGGGCAGTTCGAGGTGATCGTCGTCGACGACGGCTCGCGTGATGCAACCGGCGAGATCGCCGAGCGCCTGGCGGCCGCGAACCCGCAAGTCGTCCGTGTCGTGCATCACGCCACGAACCTGGGCTACGGGGAAGCCCTCCGCTCCGGGCTGCGCGCCTCACGTTTCGAGCTCGTGGGCTTCACCGATGGTGACCGCCAGTTCCGGGTCCTCGATCTGGGACGGCTCGTCGGGCGCCTTCTCGAGCCCGATCGCCCGGATGCCGTCGTCGGCTACCGGCTGAAGCGAGCCGATCCGCCGATCAGGACCCTGTACGCGCGCGCCTACCGGCTGGCGAACCTCGTCTTCTTCCGGCTGACCGTCCGCGACGTGGACTGTGCATGCAAGCTGTTCAGGCGTGAGGCGCTCGAAGGGGTGCGCGTGGAGTCGGGCGGTGCCTTTTTCTCGGCCGAGCTGCTGATCAAGCTGCGGGCTCGCGGTGCGCGCATCGCGGAGGTCGGCGTGCCGCACCATCCGCGCACGGCGGGATCTCCGAGCGGTGCGAGGCCCGCGGTCGTGCTGCGGGCTGTGAAGGACTTCTGGTCGCTGCGCTTGCGCCTCTGGGCGGCGCGGGCGAGCGCGTTGCGGCGCGGGCTGCCGATCCTCTCGGAGGACGCCGGCTAGGGCTGTCCGGGACGCCGAGGGGTCATTCCCGCCGGGCTTACTCGGGCGTCGGCCCCTCGCGCTTCTCGCCCTCCTGGTCGACGCCCAGCGAGTTGACGAACTCGCGAAAGACATCCAGCCGTGGGTCGTGGAGCCGGCTCTTGCCGGGGCGGCCCTCGCGCTCCTCGGGCGGGGGCCCGGAGCGGGTCCCGGCCTCTCCCTCCTCGAGGGCGGTTCCTTCGTCTTCCTCCTCGCCGCTTTCGGGCGACACCCCCGACCGATCCAGGACCTCCTCGGCCGCGAAGATCTCCGCGCCGGTGCGAACCGCCAGGGCAACCGCGTCGGACGGCCGCGAGTCGATCTCGACGGGCCGCCCGCCGGCATCCAGCAGGAGCCGGGCACGGAAGGTTTCATCCGCGAGGTCGGCGATCACGACGCGACGCACGGTAACGCCGAGCTCCTCGAGCGTCGCCGCGAACAGGTCGTGCGTCAGGGGACGCTCAGGTGCCAGGCCCTGCAGCTTCATGGCGATCGCGTTCGCCTCCCAGGGCCCGATCCAGATCGGCAGGTAGCGCTCGCGGTCGCTCTCCTTGAGGATCACGACGTGCTGGCTGTTGAGCATGTGCACCCGCACGCTCTCGACGACCATCTCGACGAGCCGATCGGACATGAGGGAATTATCCCACGCCGAACTGGGGGCGCCGCCGGAACCGGAAGACGCCCCGGATCAGCAGCCCGACCGCCAGCCCGAGCACGAAGCCGCCGATGTGGGCGAAGAACGCCACCCCGCTCGCGTCGGACGCTGCCGCGCCCAGGCTCGTAAAGCCATCGATGATCTGGAGGACGAACCAGAAGCCGAGCACGATCAGCGCCGGCACGGGAATGAGCTGGTAGAAGAAGCCGAGGAAGACAAGCGACAGGATGCGCGCGCCGGGATACAGCACGACGTAAGCGCCGAGGGTCGCGGCAATGGCGCCCGAGGCCCCGATCAGAGGCTGCCCCGAGTTCGGCTCGATCGCCACCTGGGCAAGGGCTGCGGCGTACCCGCCGGCCAGGTAGAACAGGAGAAAGGCGGGCCGTCCGAGGCGGTCCTCGATGTTGTTGCCGAAGATCCACAGGTAGAGCATGTTGCCGAGCAGGTGCAGCACGCCACCGTGCAGGAACATGCTGGTGACGACCGAGGCAACGGGCGGCGAGAGCAGGTTGCGCTGCGCCAGCACCGCCGACAGATCCCGTGGCACGACGCCGTAGTTGTTGAGGAAAGCTTCAAGCGCACGGTCGCCCGAGCTCGCCTGCAGGTAGAGCTCATAGGCGAAAATCGCGAAGCAGGCCAGGATCAGCGCGATCGTGACGTACGGCGTCCGCCGCGTCGGGTTGGCATCCCGCAAGGGGATCACGGTCTGGGAGTCGCCTTGGGCTTCCTGCTCGGGCTGGCGGACGGGCTCGCGCGAGACGGTGATGGGCTCGCGGACGGGCCTTCGGGCACTGCCTGGAGGACCGATACGCCGACACGATTGGCGTCGATCCAGACGATCGAGGGTGGCGCTCCGCCCGTCCCTGCAACGTAGTAGATGCCGCGCAGGTCCTTCCAGCCCGGATCGCCGTTCGCCAGACGGTATTGCTCGACGAAGTCGCCGGTCGGGCCGGGCTCCTCCATGGCGACGATCCGGGCGGAGTTGACGTCGTACAGGTAGAGCGTGCCCGAGGCAGGGTCGCCGGTACCTGTCAGGAGGGTGTACCGGGGCGCCGGGCGCACGGCGTCGTCGCCGGGCCCGTCGATCTTGCGCGATCCGGGCGCAGCGATCCGCCAGTCCGAGGTCGGCACGACGCGCCTGACGGCGCCGCCCTGCGCCAGGAAGATGTTTGAGTCGATGTACATGGCCGTGACGTCATCGACCTTCTGGTTGGTCGGCAGCCGCCGTGTGGGAAGCGCGGGATAGCCGCTGCCGTCGATCGCGGGCGCGTACGTCAACACCTGCTCCTCGGACGGGTCGACGACGTACAGGTTGTAGAGGCCGGCCTGCGGGTCGCGGATGAACGTGCCGATCGCGCGCACGTCGGTGCCCCAGCTCGACGAGTTCCGGACCCGGACGCTGCGCAGCGTCCCGCGACCGTGCGTGTCGGCGGGCCGCCAGCGCCACAGCGTGTTCTTGCTGTCCAGGATCAGCAGATCGCGTCCCCCGGTCGCCAGCAGCCTTGGTTCCGCGGCGCCCGACTGGCCGGCCTTCAGCACGGTGGTTGCCTTCTTTGCGGCAAGGTCGATCCTGAGCACCGACTTCGACGTCTTGTCGAGTACATACGGCGCGCCGTCGGGTCCGCGGACGAGCGCGCGCAGATCCACGGGGGTCTTTGCGCCCGCGAAGGTGAACAGGATCTGGCTGCCGACGGGCTTGACCTTGTAGAGGCTGTCAAGACCGGCAAGCACCTGCTGACGCAGCGGCGCGAGGACGCTCTCGCCGGCGCCCGACGCGCCCGCGGTCCTGAGCTGCTGGTAGGCGTCGGCCAGCAGCCGCGTCGCGGCGTCGGGGTCCGCATCGATGATGTTTACCCCGGGCCCGAACACGCGGTTGATGTCATCCTGCGCGGCGGCAAGCGCGCGCTGGGCAGCCGTCAGCGAGTCCAGGCGGCCGATCGGCGCCGGCGGTGCCCACAGCGACACGCCCAGCCCCAGGGTGGCCGCCAGAAGCAGGAACACCAGCAGCGCGATGGCCGCTCGCCGCTGCGACTCACGACGGGCAGACAACGGCGTCACCCGATGTCGCGCAGGCGACCGCCGGGGCAGGAGGTCCTGGAGCCTGCGGATCCCGCCCTCGAACGCGTTGCCCGCCTTGCTGCGGGCGGCGCGGGCAGAGTCGCGCGCCGCGGCAACGCCGTCGGTCACGCTGTCCGCCAGCGGGATCGGTGAGCGATCGGGCGCGCCCGCCAGCGGTTCGGGTGGTCGGACGGGCACCAGCGTGCGCTGCTTCGTCGTGACCGCGACCTCGGTTGCCTCGAGCGCGATGGCCCCGTCGCTTCCGGAGCCGTCCGTGGCCACGAACTGGTGGTGGAGATGGTCGATCGCCGACTGGGGGTGGAGCGTGACCATCGCGTCTTTCAGCTCGTCGGGCCCCAGGCGCCCCATCATGTTCGGCGAGACGAGGACGAGCGAGTCTCCGACCGCGAGCTCGCCGCGCCAGACATCCGGCTCCAGGTCGCCGGTCGGGAGGCCGCGATCGCGGTGGGGGTCGGGCAGCGTCGAGAGGCGCGCGCCCCGGATCAGGTAGGCCTCCGCAGGCCCAACGGTCGCTACGTAGAGCTCGTTGGCGCGGACGACGGCCACGGCCACGCCGATGGGCCCGGATCCTTCCTGGCTGCCTCCAGAGGGCAGTCGATCCCCGACGTGGGCGAGCCGCTTGTTGGCGAGCCGGATGGCCTTCTCGAGGCAGACCCGGATCCCGGCCGACTCGTCGTAGTAGTACTCGCTGCGGATCGTGTCCGCCGCAAGCCGCGTCGCCTCGCGCACGCGGCCGCCTGGCACCCGGCCGGTGACCAGGAGGTAGAGGTTGCCCTTGGAACGCGCAACCGAGCCCACGTTCGGCTCGACGACGACGAGGGTGTCCGGGGAGTCATCGACGCGGTCCGCGTCCGGGACCACGCCGAGCTTCATCTGGAGCCGAACGGCCATGCGGGCCTCTCGTGATCGGGCGGGCGAAAGGATGAGGCACGACCCGGCAGGCTGCGCCGCCGCAGACCGTCGACGCTCACCCGAGGGCGGCTGGCAGGTGCGCGCGATTATACGCGGCTAAGGTGCCCGAACCCGTACCGCCAGCTCGCTCGCCGGGAGCCCGCCCGGCGCCGCCCGGAAGGCAGCGAGCAGCTCCGTCGTCCGCATGCGCAGCTCCTGGGCGACGATCGGCGAATCCGCGTCGACGAGCAGCACGCCGCGCTCGAGGCGCTGCAGGCGAGTCGCACCAGTGGCGGCCGGCACATGTTCGGCGACGATGGCAGCCCAGGTACCTGCGGCCCGCACGAGGCGAAGCTCGTCCTCCAGGCCCAGGCGCCGTGCGGTCTCGGGCAGCAGGTCGCCGATCCGCTCCATCGGTCGGCGGCGGGTGGTCACGAGCGGAGCTGCCCGACCAGCGGCGCGCTCTGCTGGATGAGCGTGGCCCCGGCTGACGGCTGCGCCTGCGGGGCCGGTTCGACCCGCCAGCCCACGGCGTGCGCCACGAGCTCCGGGTCGAGGTCGTCGAGCGTCGTGGTGGTCACGAACGCCTGCGGCAGCGCCGCGATCCGGCGGACGAGGTGCGCGCGGCGCTCCGGGTCCAGCTCCGAAAAGACGTCGTCGAGCAGCAGAAGTGGCGGCTTGCCGTCCAGGGACGTGAGCAGGTCGAGCTCGGCAAGCTTGAACGCGAGAATCGCGGTCCGCTGCTGGCCGCGCGAGGCGAAGGTCGACAGGTCGCGTCCGCCCTGCTCGAAGACCATGTCGTCCCGGTGCGGCCCGACGAGCGTGGTGCCGTTCCAGATCTCCTTCTCGGCCGTCTCCACGAGTCGACGGGCGAGCGCGTCCCTGGGCGTTTCGCCGGGGAATGCCGGCGCGTTCGTCTCGTAGCGAATGCCCAGCCGTGCCTCGCGCGCCTCATCGGGCGCGATCTCCGCGTGTGCCGCGCGGATCGGCTCCTGCAGCGCGTCCAGGAGGGCGAGTCGCTCGGCCACGATCGCCGGGCCGGTCTCCAGGAAGCTGCCGTCCCAGAACGCGAGCTCGGATCGCGAGGCCTGCTCTTCGCGAATCGCTCGCAGCAGGCTGTTCCGCTGGGCCAGCGTTCGGGCATAGGTTCCGAGGTCGCGAAGGTAAGCGGGCGAGCGCTGGCTGGCGAGCGCGTCCAGCGCTGAGCGGCGCAGGGCCGGAGAGCCGGCAACGAGGAGCATCTCCTCGGGCGCGAACACCACGATCCGGAGCAGGCCGAGCAGCCCGCTCGCACGCCGGCCGACGCCGTTCACCCGGATCCGCTTGCGCCCGGCCGAGCCGGGTACTGGCTGGGCGCCGCCAGGCCGCACGATGGCGACCTCGATCGCGGTTCCGTCGTCCAGGCTTCCCTCGACCCTGACGAGATCCGTCCCCCAGCGAACGAGCTCGGCGTCCGTCGTGGTGCGGTGCGAGCGCCCGAGCGCCAGAAGCACGATGGCTTCCAGGAGGCTTGTCTTGCCGGCGGCGTTCGGTCCCCACACGATCTGCGGGCCGGGCCCGAAGTCGGCCTGCAGGCGGGCGTAGCCGCGCAGGTCCTGTACGGTCAGTGAACGAAGCGAGGCCATGTGGTTTGCCGGGAGTGGGCCGTCTAGGACGTCGTGCGGACGGGCATCACCACGTGCACGTACTTGTCGTCGCCGACCGGTTTGAACACGCCAGGCGACAGCGGCCCGTTGAGCTCGAGCGCGAACTGCTCCGCGTCGACGTACTGAAGGACGTCGGCGAGGTAGCGCGCGTTGAAAGCGATCGTGGTCCCGTCGCCCTCCAGCGAGGCCTCCACGCCGCCCTCGTAGTCGCCGATCTCGGCGTTGGCGCTGACCGTGACCTCCCCCTCGCCGTTACCGCCAATCTGGAGCTTGACGATATTCGCCGCGTTGCTCGCGATGAAGGCCGCAGGGCGGAGCGCCTTGAGCAGCTCTTCGCGCTCGAGCACGGCGCGCGTTGTGTGGGCCTGCGGCAGGACCTGCTGGTAGTTCGGGAACTGGCCGTCGATCAGACGACTGACCAGGTCAACCCCCTCGAGGTGGAAGAGGACCTGGTTGCGCGCCGGCGAGAGGACGATGTCGACCGGATCGTCGGTGTCGGCGAGGACGCGCACGAGCTCGCTCAGCGATCGGGCCGGGATGACCAGGCGCGTGTCCTCCACCGCGTCGAGGACCGGGATCGTCTTGACCGCGATCCGGTAGTTGTCGGCCGCGGCCAGCGTCACGTGATCGCCCTCGAAATGGACGAGAACGCCCGTCAGTATCGGCCGTGCCTCGTCGCTGGCTGCGGCAAATGCGGTCTCCGAGAGTGCCTGGCGGAGCACCTTCTGGCTGATCCGCGTCGTCGGCCGCTCGCCTGCAGTGGGGATCGCCGGAAACTCGTCCGCATCGATGCCCCGCAGGTGGGCAGTGAAGCGGCCGGAGCGGAGCAGGAGCGTGTCCGTGCCCTGGAGCTCGAGCTCCACGCGCTCACTCGCGTTGAGCGACGAGACGATGTCGGACAGGAGCTTGGCCGGCACCGTCGTTGCCCCGTCCGAATCGATCTTGCCCGGCACCCACACCGTGATCCCGATCTCGAGGTTCGTGGCCGTCAGCTTCAGGCCGGCATCTTCGGTCCTGAGCAGGACGTTGGCGAGAACGGGCAGGGTGCTGCGAGTGGAGACGGCGCGGCTGACGATCGCCAGGCTGCGCGCCAGGTTCTCCTGCATGACCGAGAGTTTCACGTCAGGTTCACTCCAAGTGACGGGTGCCCTCGAGAGGCGTCAGCGCCGATCCGCTGGGGCGACACGTTGCCCGGATCCAGGCCGCCGACAGGTGGATTGTCTCTCTATCTTCTCATCCCGTCATCATCGTCATCAGGGCGTGGACTCGGTGGAGAGGCGAGCGTGGCCCCGCACGGGTCCGTAGTGGAGCACTCGTTTCGACGCGTGGACGAGCCGGCCGGCGATGTCGCTGGGCGGTGGCCGAAGTGTGGATCGTCCAAGCGTCGTCCCTCGGACCTCGCCTGATTGCCACCCGATCTCCACGCCCGCATGCCGGGATATCGGCCGGAGACGGTCGTCAGGACCGGATCTTGTCCACAGTCAGACAGGCTTCTCCACGGAATCGGGGCGCTTTTCCACGGAGACATTTCGGAGCCGTTACGAAATGGGCCCGAACCGATACGGGCGCATAACGGCTCCAAGCGGCCGTTCGCCTCCGGGTGCGGCCCCTCAGTCTGCGTAGATGAGCTCGCGAACCGCCGCGATCTCCCGCCGCAGCTCGTCGTTCTGGGACGCCTCGCGGGTGATCTTGTCGCAGGCGTGCAGCACGGTCGAGTGGTCGCGTCCGCCGAGCTCCGCCCCGATCCGCAGCAGGGAGACGTCGGTCTCCTCGCGCATCAGGAACATCGCGATCTGCCGCGGCACGACGATGGCCTTGTCGCGCTTCTGGCCCTGCAGGGCGTCCATCGGCACGCCGTAATAGTCGGAGACGGCCTTGGCGATCCGCTCCGGCGTCACCTGGCGCTTCTTCGGGTTGTACATGACGTTCGAGAGGACGGACTGGGCCAGGTCGATCGAGATCGGGATCGCGCCCATGCTCGCGTACGCGACGATGCGGTTCAGCGCCCCCTCGAGCTCGCGGATGTTGCTGACGACCTTGCGGGCGATGAACTCGACCACGTCGGACGTGATCGGAACGCCGCCTTCCTCGGCCTTCGCACGCAGGATCGCGATCCGGGTCTCGAGATCGGGCGCCGTCAGGTCGGCTATCAGCCCCCACTCGAACCGGCTTCGCAGGCGCTCCTCCAGGGTGACGATCTGCTTGGGCGGCCGATCGGACGAAAGGACGATCTGCTTGCCGTCCTCGTGGATCGCATTGAACGTATGGAAGAACTCTTCCTGCGTGCGCTCCTTGTCGGCGATGAACTGGATGTCGTCGATGAGCAGGAGGTCGATCCGCCGATAGCGGCTCCGGAACTCGTCGACCTTGCCCTGCTGGATGCTCGTGATGAACTCGTTCGTGAACTTCTCGCTGGTCGCGTAGACGACCTTCTTGCGCGGGAACTTGGTCACGACCTGGTTGCCGATCGCGTGCATGAGGTGGGTCTTGCCCAGTCCCACCCCGCCGTACAGGAAGAGCGGGTTGTAGGCGTGTCCCGGCCGCTCCGCGACCGACAGGCTCGCCGCATGTGCCAGGCGATTGGCCGAACCGACGATGAAGTTGGCGAACGTGTAGCGGGCGTTGAGATTCGCGCTGACACCCTCGCCGCCAACACGTCCGGGCTCGAGCCGAACGACCTGGCTCGAGGGGCCGCTTCCATTCGTCGACGGGGCCATGCTGTTCGAGCCAAACTGGACCGTCTCCGAGGCGGGTAGCGGGGCAGTGACGAACTCGACCTGCACGCTGTAGCCGACGACGCGGGCCAGGGTCTGGCTGATCAGGGATCGGTAGCGGGTCTCCAGCCAGTCCTTCGCGAACCCGTTCGGGACGGAAATCCGGAAGTGGCTGTCGTCAACGTCAACCAGCTGGGTGTCGCGCAGCCACGTCTCGAAGTTCGCGGCCGAGAGCGAAACCTGCAACTCTCCGAGCGCCGCACGCCAGACTTGTTTGGCATCCATCGATCGCTGACCCGACTGGTGGTTGTTGCGAGGTGGGTAGCCTCGGCCACGGACCGACGCATGGGAACTTGGGCGCGATGGGATGACGGAGGGCCTCGCGAACGCTCCGACAAGCTGTTCCAGGCGACCCTTCGTGTGAGCCGAAGGGGAGCCCCCGAGCAGCGTCCCGGCGCCCGCGGGAGGCGAAGGATAGCACCGCCCGGCAGGGGCCTGCAAGGCGATCCCGCGGGTGCCACCGCATACTCCCCGGGAGTATCAGGCATCCCCTCGACCGCGAGTGCCCGCACTCCGAATTCCCGGCCGACACAACCCATGGTGTGGTTTGACACCGTTTTCGGGGCCTTCCTATAATCCCGCGAACGGAAACGCGCACGCGCTTTCGGGCGCCGGCGCGTTTGCGTGCCTCTAGGGGTCGAATCGACAGTCCCCGGGGCCTGATGGAGAGGATCGCGCGGACTCCCGATGAAGCAGACCTATCAGCCCAAGAAGCGCCATCGCGCCAAGGAGCACGGCTTTCGGGCCCGAATGAAGACCTCGGGCGGTCGTCGCGTTCTGGCTGCTCGGCGGGCTCGAGGTCGAAAGAAGCTGACGGCCTGACAAACGAGCGCGACCGCCCTCGGCCGCGGCTCGTGATGCTCGCCCGTCCTCAGGATTTCGCGACGCTCCAGGGCAGTGGGATCACCAGGTCACATGCCCTCTTGTTCGCCCGCTTCATGCGGACGGATGGCGAAGCCACCAGGTTCGGCCTGTCGACCGGGCGGAAGCTCGGGGGCGCGGTCGTCCGGAACCGCGTTCGGCGAAGGCTCCGCGAGGCGCTAAGGGTGATGGCGCCCTCGTTCCAGCCGGGCTGGGACGTCCTCATCATCGCCCGGCCCGCTCTGATAGAGGCGGATCATGAAGCGCTGGTCGGAGCCCTGCGCCGAGTCCTCGGCCGGGCCGGCGTCCTGGAGGGTCAGTCGAGCACGTGAAGGCAATCGGGATCGGGCTCATCCGGCTCTACCGGATCGTGTTTGCCTGGCTGCCGTCGAGCTGCCGCTACGAGCCCAGCTGCTCCCGCTATACGGAGCAGGCGATCGGGAAGTACGGACTCCTGAAGGGCAGCTGGATGGGCGCCAAGCGGATCGCCCGCTGCCACCCGTGGAGTCCCGGCGGTTATGATCCGGTCCGCTAGGTCGACATCCGGGACGGTGCCGTCGAAGGAGCCTGGATGGCAGACGCGCTGGTTGCCCCTCCTGATCGTCGGGCTAATCGCGCTCGTTGCGGTGGCCGGCTGCGCAGCGCTTGGCCCGAGCCCGTCGCCCGGCTCGAGTGCGGCGCCGTCACCGTCGCCGACGCCGATCGTCGCGCTCGTACCTGCCCACCCGTCCGCCGACCCGGTCGGGTTCCTCGCCTGGCTCTTTACGCCCCTCTTCCAGGCGCTGTTCATCCTGCTGGCGTTCTTCTACAGGGTCATCGGCGACATCGGGATCGCGATCGTGCTGCTGACGATCGTGATCCGTTTCCTGCTGGTGCCGCTCTATCGCCAGCAGCTCGTGTCGCAGCGTCGGATGCAGCTACTCCAGCCCGAGCTCAAGGAGCTCGGCAAGCGCTACAAGGGCGATCGCCAGCGCCTCATGGCCGCGCAGCAGGAGCTGTATCGCGAGCGAGGCGTCAATCCCCTGTCGGGCTGCCTGCCGCTCGTGCTGCAGATGCCCCTCCTGTACATCATGTACCAGGTCATCCGGGACGGACTGACCAATTTCGACGTCAACCCGATGCTGAACGTCTTCAACATCCAGCTGTTCACCCTGCCGTGCCCGACCGCGCCGGTCTTCCAGGACGCCGCTCACCACATCGTCAAGCCGTGCATCGAGACGCATGTCCCCTGGCTGCTGGGCATCAACGCCGGTCAGCCGCACGTGGACGCGATCCTGTTCGGGGTGACGAGCTTCCTTGCGGTCACGTCCGCCCTGCTCCAGATCGTGCAGTCCAAGATGACGCTGCCCGCCACCGACCCGAAGAACGACGACCCGAGCACACGCACCCAGCGTCAGATGCTCATCATCCTGCCGGTCATCTTCGTGGTCTTCGCCGGCGCCCTGCCCGCCGGGCTGTACATCTACTACATCGTCTCGACGATCTTCGGGATCGTGCAGCAATACCTGATCATCGGCTGGGGCTCGATGTTCCCGCTGTTCGGCTGGACGCCCGCCTTCGCCGTGAACCACACACCGCGCTTCCCGGTCGCCTACCCGGCGCCGACCAACACTGCGCGTCCGGCGGGAGCGCCGGCGCCAACCACGCCCGCGGACCGGGCCGCCTCAGCGGCCAGGACCGTACGCCCCCGGGAACGGGGTCGCCAGGGCCGACGAGGGAGACGTCGCTGAGATGAGTGCATACCGAGAGTTCACCGGCAAGAGCGTCGAGGAGGCCCTGCGCATCGCGCGGGAAGCTTTCGAGGCGGAGCTCGACGACCTGGACTTCGAGATCCTGACGCCGGGCAGCCGCGGCGTCCTGGGCATGGGCGCGGAACCCGCGCGGATCGTGGCGGCTCCACGCTCGGCGCTGGGCGGTGCGGCCCCGAAGCGCGAGGCTGCCGCGTCCGTTCCACTGCCGCCTCCGCCGCCTCGCGAAGAAAGGCCCCGTTATGGCGATCGGGAGCGCAGCGGCTCCGGCGATCGCGACCGCCCCAGGTATGGCGACCGGGGGCGGGACCGCGGGCCGCGCCGCGACGATCGGTCGTATGGCGGGGACGCAGGCCGCGGGCAGGGCTACGAGGGCCGCCGCGAGTATCCGGCTGGAGCGGCGACCAGAGCGCCGGGGGACCGCGGCCCTGAAGGGGCGGGGCAGCCGCCTCCTGAGGTTCGGCCGGATCGGGGCCCGGGCCGGGGCGGCGACCGACGGCCGCGGCGGGATGAGCGTCCCCCCGGACAGTCGACGCTGTCGGCCAGCGAGGAGGCAGAGGTCACCGCGGCGCGCGGTTCGCTCGCAGCTGAGCGCGCCGATCTCGAAGCCGCCGAGGCGTCGCCAGAGGCCCTGGCGACAGGCAAGGCGATCCTCGAGGAGCTCATGCGGCACCTCGGCTTCGACGTCCAGGTCGAAGTCGAGACGGGCGAGACGAGCCGACTGAACGTGGTCGGCGCGGGCGAGGAACGTGAGGCACTCGGCGCGCTGATCGGACGCAAGGGGGAGCGCCTCTCGGCACTGCAGCACCTCGTGAACCTCATGCTCTCGCGGCGAATGGGCGACTGGACCCGGGTGCTGGTCGACGTCGAGGATTACCGCGGCCGACGCGAGCGGCAGCTGCGCGACCTCGCCATGCGTGCCGCGGAACGGGTCGCCGAGACCGGAAAGATGCTCCAGCTGGAACCGATGCCCGCCCTCGAACGGCGCTGGATCCACATTGCGCTACGGGATCATGCGGCGGTGTCAACCCAGTCGATTGGGGAGGAGCCCAATCGCCGAATCGTCGTATTGCCGCGGAACGCCTGAACCGCCATCCTTCGCCGGCGTAACGCGAGCGCGTAACGGATTGCAGGTGCAATGCGTCTCCTGCCCGCCTTCACGCGGATCGCAATCCGTATGCGCAGATTCAACGATGCTCGCTGGTAGGATGGCGCCCCCATGACGACCACAACCGAGACGATCGCCACTCCCGCCCTGCCCGCACGGCGACGCGTGCCGCGCGTGCGATCGGTGGTGGCCGCGTTCGTCGTCGGGGCGATCCTGGCGACCACGGCAGGCGCCGTGTCACTCGCCGCCTACAGCCAGATGCACGCCGGCAAGATCCTGCCCGGCGTGCACGTTGGCACCGTCGACGTATCGGGGCTGGACCGGGCCGTCGCAGCGGACCGTCTCAACGCCGCGTTCGCCTCATATGGGCAGGGCAAGCTCGTCCTGTCTGTCGGGACGACGTCCGAACAGATCGCCTATTCCGACATCGGTCGCGGGCCGGACGTCAACGCCATGCTCGACGCGGCGTTTGCCGTCGGTCGCGGTGGCTCGGCGGCCGACCAGACGGTGGCCATGCTCCGGACCCTGACGAACGGCGAGGTCGTGGAGCCGCGCGTGACGTTCGATCGGGATCGGCTGAGCCAGAAGTTTGCGGTGATCGCCGCCAGGGTCGATCGTGACCCCGTCGACGGTGAGGTCAGGACGGTTTCGGGCGGTTTCAACGTGACCCAGGCGGTCGAGGGCACGTACTTCGACTACCAGGCCGCGAGCGACCAGCTTGCTGCCCAGCTCAGCCAGACGAGTGCGCCCGCGGAGCTGCGCGTGAGCTTCGAGCCAACCGTGCTCCATCCGACGATCACCGCCGACGCGACGGCCGAAGCCCAGGCCGCCGCAGCCCGGATGACGAAGCCCATCCTCCTCGAGGCCGGCGATGAGCAGTGGACGCTGCCTGCGACCACCGTCCGGAGCTGGATCGATTTCGGCCTCGTCAATGGGACGTACGGCCCGCAGGTCGACGCCGCGGCGGTCAAGAAGGCGGTCGCCAAGCTCGCCGCCACGATCGACCGGTCGCCGGTGAACGCGAAGTTCCTGTTCGGAAAGAGCAATCGGGTGGTCGGCGTGACGCAGTCGTCGAACGGCCGGGCCCTCGACGTCGCCGCAACGACCGCCCGGATCGTGGCCGTGGTCAATGCGCGAGGCAGCGCGGGCCTGTCGCCCACGGAAAGTGTCGTGCCAGCGCTCGTCACGAAGGTCCCGCGACTGACCACCGAGGTCGCAAGAAAGAGCGCGCCGCTCATGCGCCCCCTCGCTTCATGGACGACCTACTACGAGGTCGGCTCCCACAACGGGTTCAGCGCCAACATCACGGTCCCTTCGATGTACATCAACGGAACCGTCGTGGCGCCGGGCGAGTGGTTCAGCTATCTCCAGGCGATCGGCCCGATCACGACGGCGCGCGGGTTCAAGTTCGGTGGCGCGATCATCAACGGCCGCTCCGTCGAGGGCACGACGCTCGGCGGCGGGATGTGCTCCTCGTCGACGACGCTGTTCAACGCCGTCGCTCGCTCAGGCTTCCAGATCGGGGCGCGCCGCAACCACTACTACTACATCGCGCGGTACCCGCTCGGCCTCGACGCCACGGTGTTCATCGACGGCGGCTACGCGCAGGACATGACCTGGCGGAACGACACGCAGTACCCGGTGCTCATTCGAGCGATCGCCCGGCCCGGCATGATCCGCTTCACGCTCTACAGCGTGCCAACCGGCCGGACCGTGTCGCTGACCCGGCCGACGGTCAAGAACTACATCGGCGGCTACACCGTCACGCGGGACTCGACGAGCATTCCCGCGGGTACCTACAAGCAGGTCGAGTACGCGGCCAACGGCCAGGACGTGTGGGTCACGCGCACAGTCCGCGACCGCAGCGGCAGGGTCATCCACCAGGAGACGTACTACTCGCATTACACGCGGATGATCGGGATCATCCTCCACGGGGTGGCTTAGCAGCACCACGAGGCCCTCGCTGCGGGCTCCCCGGCCCGCTCGCGAGCAACGGAACGAGGTCATCCAGACGCTCGACGACGAGCTGAGCGCCTGCGCCGGTCAGAGCCTGAACGTCGACCGCCGAGCCAGCGGTCACGCCGACCGCGATCATGCCGGCCGCCACGGCCGACACCATGTCCCACGTCGAGTCGCCGACGTACCAGCAGCGGGCCGGGTCGACCTCCAATTCCCTGGCCGCGAGCAGCAGGAGGTCCGGCTCGGGCTTCGCGTGCTCGACGTGGCTGCCGTCGATGATGGCCGGCTCGCGAGACAGCTCGAGCGCATTCACTGATCGAGCGACCTGCTCGCGCCTGCTGGAGGTCGCGATGCCCCACCGGCTGCCCTGCTCGTCGAGCGCCGAGACGAGCGCCCTGACGCCCGGCAGCGGCTGTGGTTCGGTGTTCAGTCGCTCGAAGACCTCCCCGCACGCCTTGTCGATCTCCTCGGCGCGTCGGTCGTCGATGGGTCGACCCGCAGCGGCGGCGACCTCGCGCGCCAGCCGTTTGCCGTCGACGCCGATCAGGGGTGCGAGTTGCTCGCGGGTCGTCGCGAATCCCTCATCGCCCAGGGCTTGCCGCCAGGCCTCGATTCGGATCTCGACCGTATCGACGAGCGTCCCGTCGAGATCGAACACGACGGCCGACGGACGCGGCAGTTCCTGGAGCGCGGGCACGGAGCAACGATACGCGGCGGCGTGTAACCGAAGGCATGAGTTGACCCGCCAAGACAACTCATGCTCCCGGGCCCCAGCGATAACTCTTGGCTCTGGGCCTAACAACCAACTTCGCCGAACAAGACAACACAGCAACCGAGGCCTCGAGGAGCGCCTCGACAGCCGCTCCTCGTCGTGATGTACCGGCTTCACCGGCACGGCGAGGGGATCGAACTGAAGACGTCGATCCACGAGCACTGACCCCGTCCTGCCGAACGCAGGTCGGGTCGGGCCCTTTCTAGGGAGGTCATTCAGCTCTGATGTCTGGGAGAAGGCACTACCTCGAGGAGCTCTGCTCGGACCTCGTCTGTAGATGCTCGCCGCAGCTCAATGAGCGCAGTCAGGCCGAGCGGCTCGCGTGCGTCGCCAGCTGCTCGCGTTCCCCATAACTGGACCTTCGCGCGCCATGTCGGCACCGACCCATCCGCGGGTTTTGGCGGCTCCGCCGGGGGATATACGCCACTTCCCGGCGTCATGGCGAGAACGAGACCTTTGGTCGCTAGGGTCGCGTCCAAGCGCTCATCCCGGAGCTCGCCGCCAATCAGCGCCCGAACAATCCGGCGGATCGCTTGATAGGCCTCGGGGCCCGATGTTTGTCCGGGCCAACCCGGGTCCATGAACCACTCGGGCGGTGCCGGACGCAGGGGAGCCGCCAGCGCCTCATCGAGGTCTCCCAGGGCATGGACTGCGGCACGACGAACGCCTTCGTCGCGGTCGTTCTTGGCGACAGAGTAGATGAAGGACGTGATGCCGCGCTTCAGCCTCCCGCGGGCTTGGGTCAGCAGCAGAAGGCTCCCCACCGCCTCTTCGCGGACTAGGGGCTCGGGGTCCTCGAGTGCTGTCGAGCGCAATACGCCAAGTGATTCGGCGTCACGCAGGATTCCCAGCTCCCTGGTTGCCCAGAGCCGGGTGCCACCGCCGGGATGGCCGACGAGCTCACGCATGATCGACTCAAGGACACCCGGCTGGTCCTTGGTCGCCCGTTCCGGACCGTGCCGGATCCCCTGCGTCATCTCCCACGGATCATCGAGCGGCGCCAAGTCGTAGAGCGGGGCGATGCCGTCGATTAGTCCACGCCGCCCGATTTCGTCCGCGAACGCGAACATCAGGCCGAGCCGATCCCAGAGCGCGGGATCATCCCAAGCGCTGTCGATGATCTCCGCTTCACGAAAGGGCTCGGTCCCGCGGATGGCGCCGAGCAGGTCCTCGTCCTTCAGCGACGTCAGTCGGGCCGTATGGATCGCTATGCGCGCGGCCGCTGTTTCACCGGTCCGGGGCTCGGACGCCATCGCTCCTCCTCCTGCGTCGACAGTGGGCCAGCACGGAAGGACGGTCAAGCTGCCTCCGCGGACCAACCATGCGCGGCCCCGGCAGGGCGTCCCCGCAGGAAGTCCCGAGCCAGACTTGGAACCCGTGGGACTACGCGGACGGCCAGACGTATGTGGCCGGGATGTTCGTCGACTCCATCAAATTGCGCGCGTCGGCCTTCGAATGTCCCGTCTGTCGGCTCGTCCTACAAGATGCGACGCTCGAGCAAGCCGATCTCAACACCGTGATCTTCCGACAACCAGCGTTCGACGGCCAGCTCGCCTATAGCCAGTTTCGCCGCGTCGAGGCGGAGGATCAGCTGGGCGACTGGGATCGGTAGGCCCCAGGACCAGCCTTCGGTCAACACATGCCCTCGCCCGAAGACAACTCATGCGTTCGGGGACACGGCGCCCGGGCCGCGGGCAGGGTGGAAAGTGGTGGAGATGGGGGAGAGTCGAACTCCCCGTCCAGAGCCCTTCACCAGGGACCACTACGAGCGTGTCCGATGATTTGTCGTCGACCGGCTGGTCGGCCATCGGCAGCCTGCCATCCGGTCCAGTCACGTGCCCCTAGATCGGGCTTTGCTCCGGACTACGCGACGCTGATCCTGAGCGCATCCCCGCTGAATGACGCTTCCACGACCCGCGGGGATGAGGTCGCTTCCACGCTCACCTTACGGCCTAAGCCGCGAGGGCGAGAGCAGTCTGGCGGTTGCCAGTTACTTCGTTTTGCCGCCTGTTTTACGAGGCCTGACGGCACCTCGGCTCGCGTTCCCTGACAACTGGACCCTGTCGAGACCACGCATCCCCACAGAGTCGAACGCCTGTTCGGTGTTCTCTCACATTCTAGCCGAAGCAGCCCCGTCGGCCAAGGGCGCCCCTCTGCTACGGTCGCACCATGACCCCCGAAAATCGAGTGCGGGACGCTGAGGCCGAGCTACGGGACTTCGCGCTGGGCTATCCGGAGGCGACCGAAGCCTTCCCGTGGGGTGAGCGCGTGATCAAGGTCAAGGGCAAGGTCTTCGTGTTCATGACACCACCGGGCAGCGAGACGATCGGAATCACGGTCAAGCTCCCCGTTTCGGCCGAGGACGTCCTCGCGCTCTCGTTCACGAAGCGGCCCGGCTACGGCCTCGGCCAGCACGGCTGGGTGAACGCGGCCTTCGGGTCGGCCGAGGAAGTCCCCGTCGACCTCCTCAAAACGTGGATCGACGAGAGCTACAGGGCCGTTGCCCCGAAGCGGCTCGTCAAGGCGCTCGATGCGCGCTGATCACCAGATGTCGCCGACCGTGAAACCGTCGGGATAGGGGTCCTCGGGGTCGACCACGTACGACGCGAAGCCGGTGATCCACGCCCGGCCGGTCAACGTGGGGACGACCGCCGGCCGGTCGCCCACCGTGGTTTCCTCGACGAGTCGGCCGGTGAACACGGTCCCGAGGATGCCCTCGTGGCGGAAGTCTTCGTCGAGCGCCAGCTGACCGCGGGCGTGGAGGACCGCCATCCTTGCGCAGGTCCCGGTGCCGCACGGCGATCGATCGATCACTCCCGTCCAGGTCGAGGGCTTGTCCCAGTCGAGCTTCCCCGTCGAGACGGTGACAACGTTCCGGCCGTCGTTGGCCGGATCGTGCGGGGGCCCGGCGAGTTCCGCAATAGTGATCCCGCTGAAGCCCGGCTGCTCCGGGTGCGTGACCGGGAGCTGGTCCGCGGCCGCGGCCTTGATCATCTCGCTGACCCGCACGATGTCGCGCCCCTCATCCGGGGTCAGCCGGAAGCCGAGCGGCTCCGCGTCGGCGATGACGTAGAACATGCCCCCGTACGCGACGTCCACCGTCAGGGTGCCGAGGGTCGGCACCTCGATGACGGCATCGAGGTGGGCCGCGAACGCAGGCACGTTGAGGAACGTCACCGCCCGCACCTTCCCGCCGGTGCACTCCGCACGCACCCGGATCAGGCCGGCGGGAGCCTCGAGCGTCAGCTCGGTGACCGGCTCAACCATCGGCAGCATGCCGGTTTCCAGGAGTGTCGTCACGACACAGATCGTGTTCGTGCCGGACATGCCCGGGTACTCGACCTGCTCCATGATCACGAAGCCGGCGTCGGCCTCCGGGCGCGTTGGCGGCAGGATGAGGTTGCAGCAGGAGGCGGGATAGCCCCGCGGCTCGCGAAGCATCCGCAGGCGCAGGTCGTCCACGTTGGCCCGCAGCCAGGCCATCTTCTCGTACATGCTGTCGCCGGGGACGTCGAGCACACCGCCGACGATCACCCGCCCCGGCTCACCGGCCGCATGCAGGTCCACGGCCTGGATCATTCGCGACAGGCGCATTCCGGCGGCGTCCCTGGCGCGAGCTAGCGGCCGCGCTGGACGTCAGCCAGCTCGCGGGCGACCTCGCGGCGGGCATCTCGCTCGGCGATATCACGGCGCTTGTCGTGCAGCTGCTTGCCGCGCGCCAGCCCGAGCTCGACCTTCGCCCGCCCGCGGTCGCTGATGTACAGGCGGAGCGGGACGATCGTCTGGCCCTTCCTGGCCGCACGCCCGAGCAGCTCGTCGATCTCCGAGCGATGGAGCAGGAGCTTGCGCGTCCGCTTCGGCTCGTGGTTGTAGCGGCGATCGATGCGCGCGTAGGCATCCGTGAGATTGACCTTGTTCGCCCGGATCGACTTGATCTCCGTGCCGGTCAGGACGATGCCCGCCTCGAAGGTCTCGTCGATCGTGTAGTCGTGCCGCGCCCGGCGGTTGAGGGCGACGGTCTGCTCGCCCATCGATCAGCTCCAGCTCGGAGCACCGGCGGGAAAGGGAGCCCGGCGCTCCAGGATCGGGATGTGGCAGACGCACGAACGCCGGCCCGTTGCGGACCGGCGCTCGTCAGCGTTGCCACCCCACAGGGTGCCCGTCTAGACGGTCATCTCCTGTGAGGTGGTGCAGCTACGCGAACTTTCGATCACTGCACATCACCTCCTTTCGTTCGGTCGAACCCTACCCGAAGGCGTACGGCGGTGCAAGTGTCTGCAACCTCCCCGGAGTGGTCACGGGCAGGAGGATTCAGGCCGCGGCGCGGAGTGCCGGCGAGGAGGCGGTCGACGCGTTCAGGGCCTTGAGCGCTGCATCGAGTACGGCGTCGGCGCCGGGCGCCTGGTTGGCCGGCGCAGTGACAGGGATGTCGGGCGTCAGCCCGGTACCGTTGATCCACCGCTTGTCCGGTGTCAGCCACTTCGCGATGGTCAGGCGAAAACCGCCGTTGTCGCCCTCCAGCGTCTGCCACTCCTGGATCGTGCCCTTCCCGAAGGTCTTCTCGCCGATGAGCTTTCCCCTTCCCGTGTCCTGGAGCGCCCCCGACACGATCTCGCTGGCCGACGCGCTGCCCTTGTCGACGAGCACGACGACCTGGATGGAGGGATCCGTGGCGACGCCTCCCGGCTCGGCGTTCGTTGGGACGGGATCCGTCTTCGCGCCCTCCTCCCAGAAGATCGGTCCCGAGGCGATGAACTGGCTGGCGATGCGCCGGGCGGCGGTGATGTAGCCGCCGGGATTGCCCCGGAGGTCGACGATGATCTTCCGCTCGCCGGAATCGACGTCCCGTTTGAGGGCGGCCTGGAAGTCGCTGGCGGCCTGGTCGCTGAAGCCGGTGACCTGCAGGTAGCCCACGGTCCCCGCTGCGAGGTCCTTCGCGACGACCTCCTTCTGGATGATGACGTCGCGCGTGATCTTCACGTCGAATGGGGCGGTCGACCCGCGCACGATCGTCAAGGTCACGACGGTTCCCTTCGGGCCTCGAACGCGGCCGACAGCAGTGTCGACCGTCTGTCCGTCGAGGCTCACGCCGTCGACCTTCGTGATCCGATCGCCCGGTTTGAGGCCGGCCTTGTCCGCGGGCGCGCCGGTGAGCGGCTGGACGATCGTCAGGGCGCAGGTCGGCCCGAGCGGCGTGCAGTCGGCGTTCTTGCCGTCGGTCGATTTGGCGGCGACGTTGGCGCCAATCCCCTCGAACTGGCCGGACAGGCCTTGCAGGCTTCGCCTGAAGTCCTCCGGGGACATGTAGGCGGAGTAGGGGTCACCCAGAGCGTCGATCATGCCCTTGATCGCCCCGTCGATGACCTTCTTCTGATCGACATCGCCGGCGGCGTAGTGGTCCGTGATCGCGCGGTAGGTGTCCCAGAAGGGCTGGAACGCCTGTTCCTCGCTGACATGCGTGCCCGGCGTGGTTGCCGCTCCCCGGCCGAGGCTGTAGCCCGACATGAACAGGGTGCCGCCTCCCAGCAGCACGACGGCGATGACCGCGATGCGGAAAGGCAGAACCGCCCTCCTCCGGGACGACGTCACCTGATCGAACGGCAGGGGCTCCGCCCGGGGGAGGGCCGCTGGGGGCCCTTCCGGCTCTGGGTCGTGCTCGGGCTGGAGATCGGCGAGGGACATTTGTAATCCTGAAGGCAAGGCGGACGCTCGGAAGCCGAGGCGGGCGATGAGGGTACATCGCCGCCCTTCGATCCTACGTTCGGCAGGCGCCCAGGGGTTCGAGTGTCAAGAGAACTTCATCGCGTCTGCACAGGCTGGGCGTGGCGCCGCCAGAAGCGGTCTCCGGGCGTGAGTGGCGAGGTCAGCGGCCGAGGTAGCTCCGCACCGACAGCCACGAGCCCAGCATGCCGAGTCCAACCCCGGCCGCGACCGTGATGAGCACGAGATCACGTGCAAGCGATCCGAGCTGGAGCGGCAGCACCTCGAAGAAACCCGTCATGACGTGGCTGAGCGGCTGGCCGACCACGGCCAGCAGGGCGAGCGTCAGCGCCGCGCCGAGGACGCCCACGAACGCTCCCTCGAAGATGAAAGGCCAGCGCACGAACGCGTCGGACGCACCGACGAGCCGCATGATCTCGATCTCCTCGCGCCGCGCCACGACGGCGAGCTTGATCGTGTTGACGATGATGAACAGCACCGTCAGCCCAACCAGGCCCAGCACGACCAGACCGCCCGTCCGCAGGAGGGTCGTGATCGTGAGCAGCCGGTCGACGTAGCTCTCGACCGGGTCGACTTTCGCGACCGCGTAATCCTGTGCCTTGAGGAACTCCACCACACCGCCGTAGACCTTGGGGTCCTTGAGCCGGACCTGAAGGCTGGCCGGCAGCGGGTTCGAGTCGAGAACCTTGGTCAGGTCTTCGTGCCCCAGCTGCGCCTGCCGATCGCGGAAGCGCTGCAGCGCCTGGTCCTTGGTCAGGTACTCGACGCTCAGGACCTCGGGTCGCGCCTCGACCTGCGCCTCGAGGGCCATGATGTTCGACTCGGGAAGGTTATCGCGGAGCTCGGCGACGACCTGGACCTTCTGCTCGACGAACTCGAGGCCGGCAGCGAGACCCGTCTGGAGGATCCAGAAGCCCGCCAGCAGGACGAGCATCAGGATCATCGTCGCGGTCGCCGCGAGGCTCATGACCTTGTTGCGCCAGAAGCCCTGCCAGGCGCGCTTGAAGCTGAATGCGATGAAGGAGATCACTCGTCAGTCCCTGCTCGTCAATCTTCTCTGTGATATGCCCCGCCGACCTCGTCGCGAATGATCCGCCCCTCCTCGAGCGCGACGACGCGCTTGCGCAGGGCGGTGACGACTTCGGCGTTGTGGGTCGCCATCAGGACCGTCACCCCGAGCTCGTTGATGCGCAGCAGCAGCTGGATGATCTCCCAGCTGATCAGCGGATCCAGGTTGCCGGTCGGCTCGTCGGCAATGATGATCCGCGGGTCGTGCACCAGGGCGCGGGCGATGGCCGTGCGCTGCTGCTCGCCGCCCGACAGCTGAGCCGGCGTCTGCTTCGCCTGCGCCGACAAGCCAACGAGCGCGAGCACCCGGTCGACGGCGGGCCGGATCTGGCGGCGCGGCGTCCCGGTGACCTCGAGCGCGAAGGCGACGTTCTCCCAGACGCTCTTCGTCGGCAGCAGCTTGAAGTCCTGGAAGACGATCCCGATCTTGCGGCGGACCTTCGGGACGTTGCGCCGCCCGAGGCGCGCGAGGTCGTGGCCGTCCACCACCACCTCGCCCTTGGTCGCGAGCTCGTCGCGGATCAGCAGCTTGATCAATGTCGACTTGCCGGCGCCCGACGGGCCC
>VBFZ01000259.1:0-3031 GCA_005880805.1 Chloroflexota bacterium
CCGAGGGGCGCCGGACCGGACGGCCCTTCGGCTCGGATCAGGACCCCGCCCAGGCCGCCCGGAGTCTGTTGGCCCCGAGTCCTGAGGGGCCGGGCGTCGCCCTCGCCGTGGTCGTCACGCTCGGCGTATCCGGCGCGCTCTTCGTCCGCGCACACGGGTCGGTCCAGGACGTCCCGGCGCCCAGGCTTCTTTCCGTCGACTCGACCGGCGCGGGCGACGCTTTCAATGGTGCCTTGGCTGCCGGGCTGGCCGACGGCCGCCCGCTCTACGAGGCGCTGCAGCGTGCGGTCGTTGCGGGAAGCCTGGCGACGACCGTCCTCGGAGCGCGCGAGGGCATGCCGTCGGCAACGGAGCTCGATGCGTTCCTGAGCGGCCTCACGAGGCCGCCCTCGTAGCGCGGATCCTCAGGGAGCCGGGCTCGCTGAGACCACCCGGCCGCTCCGCAGCCGGGCCCAGGCGCCCGTCCGCGGCCCGAGCAGCAGCACGAGCCCGAACAGCGCCGTTTCCACCAGGACGATCGTCGCCCCGCTGGCCACGTTCAACCAGAACGAGAGGTAGAGCCCGGCCACTGCCGAGCCGATCCCGACGGCGACCGCGATCGCCATCATGGGCAGGAACCGGACGGTGAGCTGCTGGGCCGTGGCGGCGGGAGTGACGAGCATGGCCACGACGAGGATCACGCCGACCGCCTGCAGGCTGATCACGATCGTCAGCGCGACCAGGCCGAGGAAGACGTACTCGAGCTGTTCGACCTTCAGGCCGGACGCCGCGGCACCGAGCGGATCGAACGTCGAGTAAAGCAGCTCCTTCCAGAGCGCCGCCACCACGGCCAGCACGATCGCCGTGAGGATCGTGATGCCGATCAGGTCCTGGACGGTGATCGACAGGATGTACCCGAACAGGAAGCTCGTCAGGTCGGCGACGTAGCCCTGGATCGTCGACACAGCACCCCGATCGCGGTGTCCGCGCGGATTCGGGCCCGGCGCGTCACGACGCCGATCGCGAGCGCGGTCGCCACCGCGGCGATCCCGGCCCCCAGGTAGTACGAGCCCTTCAGCAGGAAGGCCGCCACCACGCCCGGGAATGCCGCGTGACTGATCGCATCGCCGATGAACGCCAGGCCCTTCAGCACCACATACGTCCCCACGACCGCGCAAACGGTGCCAACCAGGATCGCGGCGACGAGCGCCCGGACGAAGAACGAGTACTGCAGCGGCTCGAGGAGCGGGCCCACCTCAGCGGCGCCCGGCACGCTGCCCGGGAAGCGCCCGGGGCTCGCCGGCCTTGCGGCTCGCGCCGTCGAGCTCGTGGTAATGCGGCTCGCGGCCGCTCGACTCGTCGTGGTGGTGGGCGTCGTCCATGACGAACGCCTGCAGGCCCAGCACGGGCAGGTGGCCGCCATACGTTCGCGACAGGACGTCGGGATCGAGCACCAGCGAGGAGGGCCCATTGACGATGACCGTGCGGTTGATTGCCGCCACTCTATGAAACCGGGCCGCCGCACAGGCCAGGTCGTGGGTCGTGGCGACGACCGTCTTGCCGCGCCGTGCCTGAGCCTCGAGGACGTCCATCAGGTCCTCCTGCGTGGTGACGTCGACCCCGGTGACGGGCTCGTCCAACAGGAAGAGGTCCGGTTCCGCGGCGAGCGCCCGCGCCAGGAAGACACGCCGCCGCTGGCCGCCCGACAGCTGTCCGATCTGCGTGTCGGCGTAGGCGCTCATCGACACCTTGTCGAGGGCCCCTGCGACCGCCCGTCGATCATCGGCGGATGGCCGGCGGAACGGGCCGAGCGCCGGATAGCGGCCCATCATCACCACGTCGCGAACCGTCACCGGGAACGCCCAGTCGACGGTCTCCGCCTGTGGCACGTAGGCGATGCGATGCGCCTCGCGACCGGGCACCGAGCCCAGGATCTCCACCCGCCCGCTCCATGGCCGGAGGAGCCCAGCCATCACCTTGAGCAGCGTCGACTTGCCCGCCCCGTTGGGCCCAACGACGGCCAGCAGGCTGCCGGCCTCGACTGCCAGGTCGACGTGCTCGATGGCCGGTCGGTCGTCGTAGCCGGCCGTCACGTCGGACAGCCAGACGTCGGCATGGGCGTGCGCGTGCCCGGGATCCAGCGCGGAGACGATGGTGGGCAGCCGCCGCTCGATCGGGTGGCCGGACGGATCAACGCCCTCAGACATCGACGGCATCCTACGCTGGGGCCAGGGCAGCGACCACCTTGTCGGTGTCCCAGCGAATGATCCCCTCGTACGTGTCGACAGGCGGATCGCCGACAGTGTCGTCATACAGATCCGAGACGACGGCGGCGCCCGCCTCCCTTGCCACGGCCTGCGCGAGCTGCGGGCTGAACTGGACCTCGCTGAAGACGGCCTTGACGTGCGCGTCCCGGATCGCTTTGACGAGCGCCGCGATCTGGCCGGCCGAGGGATCCTGGCCCGGCGCCGGTACGACGACGCCGACGATCGTCAGCCCGTACGCCTGCGCGTAGTACGGGAACGCGTCGTGGAACGACACGAGCCGACGCTGGTC
The DNA here is from genome assembly GCA_005880805.1 of Chloroflexota bacterium. GTDB lineage: Bacteria > Chloroflexota > Limnocylindria > Limnocylindrales > CSP1-4 > CF-16. The sequence continues at coordinate 2,536 of VBFZ01000259.1, forward strand.
CGCCGGGATCGTCCCGATTCGGTCGCGGACCCAGCCATCCAGCGTCGCCAGCTGTGCGTCGTATGCCTTGGCGTTGGCGGCAAACACGGATGCGGCGGCGGGCTCGGCCGCCGACAGGGCGTCGGCGATCCTGCCGACGTACTTTCGCGCGTAGGCCACGTTCAGCCAGAGATGCGGGTTGGGGCCCTCGTCACCGGTGATGTACGTCACCCCTGGCAGGTTCTCGCCGAGGCGAAGGACCGGAGCGTTGGTCGCGGTCTGCTGGAGCATGCGGGTCATCCAGTCGTCGAGGCCGACGCCGTTCATGAATACGACCTTCGCGCGCTCGAGCGCGGTCAGGTCGGAGGGCCGGGGCTCGAAGGTGTGGACCTCGCCGCCCTTGGGCACGAGGCTCGTGACGTTGACGCGGTCGCCGCCGACGTGCTTCACGAGGTCGGCGAACACGGTCGTGGTGGTCACAACGTCGATGCGCCCGGGCGCATCACCCTGGGAGTTG
>VBFZ01000259.1:3050-3413 GCA_005880805.1 Chloroflexota bacterium
GGTCGTGCAGGCCACGAGGAGGGAGCCGACCGCCAGGCCCACAGCCGCCCGTGCCATGGGGGCAATTCGAGCGTGCCTCATCTGCCGTCCTGCTCGCGGCACTCCGCGCACAGGCCGAACAGCTCGATCCGGTGACGGTCGATGCGGAAACCGGTGCGCTCCTCGACGCTGGCGGTCATGGCCTCGAGCCCGGCGTCGTCGATCTCCGTTGTTCGCCCACAGGAGGAGCAGACGACGTGATGGTGATGCGCGGGCTCGCACACGACGTAGGCGTGCTCGCCGGTCGGCAGGTCGATGCGCTCGACGACGCCGAGCTCCGCGAACAGCTCAAGGGTCCGGAAGATCGTCGCCCGCCCGACCGGG
>VBFZ01000110.1 GCA_005880805.1 Chloroflexota bacterium
TCAGTGGCAGGACGAAGCTGATCAAGCTGAAGAACGGGAACGGCAGGGGATTGCCGGTCACGGTGAACAGCAGCAGGAACAGCGGCGCCTGGCCCGTGTACTGGCGCGCCTGCTCGCCAACCGACTGGGCCGCGTCCTTGAGACCCTGCGACGAGAAATAAACCGTCCCGATTGCAGCCAGTCCAACGATCGCGAGGAGGACGTAGAAGCGAACATTCAGGATGTTGTCCGAGAGCTCCTTGGCCGCGATGGTTCGCCATCCCGTGCCCATTCCGGCAAGTGCCGCGAGCCGCTCGCTCCAACGGGGGCGCGCCGCCTCTTCGTCCTCGATCGGCGGGAGCTCGATTGCGCGGCTCATCTGGGTCGCCTCCCGGGCATAGTCTGCGTAGTCCCGTTCACGCCTGCTGGCTCCGCGCTCACGTCCGACGCCTTCGGCCCGACGTGCCCCGCCCTGCGCTGTCACGGCTGGACGACGAACCGCCACGACCGCCCTTTCGAGGAGAGGGCCGCCGGCCACGATCGACGGGCTGAGCGGGTGACGGCGTGGACGCAAGGCCGCTCCGCTGGGCCACCGCCCGGCGGTACACCTGCTCCAGCGAGGGCGCCGCGCGGGTAAGGCGCGTGAGCAGGAGTCCCTGCTCCAGTACGACGCGCAGGATGGCCCGCCGCGCCTGGGCTTCGGCCACGCCCTGTCCAACCCTGAGATCCCACGCCAGCTCGCCGGGCACGGCCCCGTCCCGCTCGACCGCCGCGATCTCCGGCAGCGCGGCAAACGCTTCGGCGATGCGCGGGCCATCGACGTCCGGTCCGGCTTCGACACCAACCGTCACGCTCGCCTGCCGGTCGCCGTATCGGTTCGCGAGCTCCTCCACCGTTCCAAGGGCGATCAGGCGCCCGGCCGAGAAGATGCCGACGCGGTCGCAGACCGACTGGACCTGGTCGAGCAGGTGGCTCGCGAGCAGCAGCGCCATGCCACGCTCGCGGACGAGCTGGCGCATCAGCTCCAGCATCTCGGCGACACCGATGGGGTCGATCGCGATCGTCGGCTCGTCGAGGATCAGGACGTCGGGATCCTTGACCAGCGCGTCGGCGATGCCCAGCCGCTGCCGCATGCCTCGCGAGTACGTGTCCACCCGGGTGTCGGCCCGGTCCGTCAGGCCCACCTGCGCGAGCACGTCGTCGATCTGGGCTTCGGCCGACTCGCCACGCAGGCGGTTGAGCCGCGCCGTGTAGCGCAGGTTCTGGCGGCCGGTCATGCTCCCGTAGAAGCCCGCGTTGTCGGGCAGGTAGCCGACCCGCCGCTTGACGCCGAGGGGATTGCGGGTGGGATCCAGGCCGACCACGGAGACGTCCCCGTCGCTCGGTTCCGACAGCCCGAGCAGCATCAGGATCGTCGTCGTCTTGCCTGCGCCGTTGGGTCCCAGGAGCCCGAAGATCTCACCCCGGTGGACCTCCAGATCCAGGCGGTCGACGGCAATGAGGTCCCCGTAGCGCTTGGTCAGCCGGCGTGTTCGGATGACCGGGGCGCTGCCCGTGTGCGGGCGCGGATGCACTCGACGCGCGTCCTGGGCCGCGAGGGCTCCCGGGCTTGGCGGGACCGGCCCAGGCACGGCGACCCCGCCGGTCTCGGTCAGGCCGCTATCGTCGGCCATAGCGCCGGAACACCCAGCCCAGCGAGCCGAGCGCGATCGCGATGATCCCGATGCCGACGATCGCCCACAGAGCGGACGTCTCGACCGTGAACCGGATGTCGGTCTTGCCCGTCGCCGCCGACTGGTCGGCCACAGCGTTGAACGTCACGACGTAGTCGCCGGCCACCGCGTCACCGGCAGGCACGATGGTTGCCGTGATCGTCGCATCGCTGTTGGGGGCGATCGTGACGGTCGGCTTGTCGAACGTGACCTTCCAGTTGGAAGGCGGCGCGGTGGTCAGCTTCACTCCGGTCAGGGGCGCCGAGCCAGTGTTCTTGATCGTGATCTGCTGCTCGGTCGAGGAGCCGGCAGGCCCGTGCGTGCTCAGGCGGCCGTCCGGGGTGGTCACCTGCAGGCTGTAGTTGCCGGTGATCTCGACCGCGAGCTGGGCCTGGATCGGCTGTCCGTTGGCCGTGGCGGTCACATTGATCGGGTACTGGCCGGCCGCGACGCCATCCGGCGGAGTGGCAGTGACCGTCACCGAGGAGGTGTTCCCGGCGGTCACGGTCGCGCTGGCTGCGTTGGTCTGGGCACCCGGCAGGGCCTTGATCTGCCAGCCGTCGGGACCCTCTGCCTGCACCGTGTAGGTGACGTCGGCCGGGGAGTCGTTGTTGAGCGTCAGGTTGAACGTGAAGTCCGTGCCCGCCGCCCCACGCAGTTGCGGGTAGTCGGTCGAGAACGAGACACCCCCGCTGGTCGCCTTCGGAATCGTGATATCGATCGGGAGCAGCGAGCTGACGCCCGAGCCGGACGCCTTGACGATCATGTGGTACGTGCCCGGCGCGGCGTTGTCCGGGATCCCGATCTGCAGCTTGACGCCGGGCGAGGTCTTCGGGTCGACCAGCACGCCGCCGACGATGAAGCCACCGCCGTGCAGCGTGGCACTCCAGCCACTGGGCACGCCCGCCACGTTGAGGCTGACGCGATTCGATGACGTGCCCTTGATGATCAGGTCGAGGCTGACCTTGGTACCCGCTGCCGCTTCCACGGAGGGATAGGGGGTCGTCACGGTCACCGAGCTCGCTGCGGATGCCGGTCCAGCGATGAGACCAAGCGATAGCGCAATCGCAGATCCGATGGCAAGACCAGCGCGCCTTACCGCTGCCGCCGGGACTCGCCCGCGCACCTGAAGCACAAAACACCTCCATGACCGTGCACTGCGCCGATCCGCCTCCCGCGACGGCGCGCCGTTGCCCTCTCGTGGCGTCCTCGTGTCCGGACGTCCGGTCCCGCGGGCACACCCTCACCGCGGCCCCATCCGGCCACCAGGGCTCGAGTCTCAGCCAGCGGCGCCGCAGGTTACAACCTCCGGTCGATGAATGCTTGGCAAGGATTCCTGAATCCGGCTCTGTGGGCAAGCAACGATCGCTAGGCTGACGCCGATGACCGGACCGAAAGGCGTGACGGGTGCACTTGCCGGCGTGCGGGGCTTGCTGCTCGACCTGGACGGTGTCCTGCTGCTCGCCGGAAGGCCCATTCCAGGCGCGGCCGATGCCATTCGAGCGCTGGACGCCCGCCGCGTGCCCTACCGGATCGTGACCAACACATCGGTGTGGAGCCGGCCGACGCTTTCCCGGTACAGCGAGAGCCTCGGCCTCTCGATCCCGCCCAGTCGCATCCTGTCGGCGCTGTCGGTGTCGGCTGCCTACACGCGCGAGCATTTCGACGGTCGGCCCATCTACGTTCTGGCCACCGACGACGCCCGGATTGAGTTCGACGGCCAGCGGCTCCTGTCGCACGAGAATGCCGCCGCGCCGGGCGCGCGAGCGGCGGCAGGGGTCATAGGCGACGCCCCGGACGAAGCGAACTACGCCAACCTGAACGTCGCCTTCAGGCTCATCCGCGGCGGCGCGCAGCTCATCGGCATGCACCGCAACCGCTGGTGGATCACCCCGGAGGGACCGACGCTCGACTCGGGCGCATTTGTCGCCGGCCTCGAGTTCGCGAGCGGCGCAAAGGCCGTCGTGCTGGGCAAGCCCTCGATAGCCTTCTTCGCCCAGGCCGCCCGCGAGCTGGCCGCCGAAGTTGCCGCTTCGGGCGGCGGTCGCTCCCGAAAACGGGATTTCGCGATGGTCGGCGATGACCTGTGGACCGACGTTCTCGCAGCTCAGCGAGCGGGACTGCGCGGGGTCTTCGTGCTGTCCGGCAAGCACGGCCGCGAGGAGCTGGCCAAGGCGGCCGCGCAGCGGCGTGGTGGCGGTCGGCCGGACGTGGTGGCCGGGTCGCTGGCCGAGCTGGTCGCGGAGCTAGACTAGGTTCAATTACCCGAACGCTTCGCGGGCACCGAACCCCTCGCGGGCCTGGAACCCGCCGCCCAGCCAGGAGCACCACATGGCGACCGAAACGAAGCCCGGGCTCGAACAGAAGCCCCGTCTCAAGATCACCTACGCCACGCTGCGCAACGACAACGAGCAGCTGCACGCACAGTTCGACGCGGGCGTGACAAAGGCGAGGGCGCTGCTGGGTGGCTATCACCGGAATGTGATCGGCGGCCGGGAGCGCGACGGCGAGGGGACGTTCGAGAAGCGGACGCCGATCGACGGCTCGGTCATGGGCACGTTCGCCCGCGGGACGCGCCAGGACGTGCGCGGTGCGATCGTGGCTGCGCGTGAGGCATTCCCGGCCTGGGGCGGCCGCCCCTGGCAGGAACGGGTCGCGATCCTGCGCCGCGTCGCCGACGTGATCAGCGAGCGGCAGATGGAGTTCTCAGCGCTGCTCGCGATGGAGGTCGGCAAGAACCGGCTGGAGGCCCTGGGCGACGTCGAGGAGACCGCGGACCTCATCCGCTGGTCGTGCGACATGATGGAGCGCAACGACGGCTTCGACCATCCAATGGGCAACCTCGGCGACGAGACCGTGCACACGCGCTCGGTGCTCAGGCCGTACGGGGTGTGGGCCGTCATCAGCCCGTTCAACTTCCCGTTCGCCCTGTCCGGAGGACCGGCCGGCGGCGCCCTCGTCGCGGGCAACACGGTCGTCTACAAGCCGTCCTCCGACGCGCCGCTTTCGGGTGTGTGCCTCACCCAGGCGATGCGCGCCACGGGAATCCCTGACGGCGTCTTCAACATGGTCATGGGCCCCGGGGAGTCGGTTGGCGCCGAGCTCCAGGAGAACGACGGCATCGACGGGATCATCTTCACCGGATCGTTCGAGGTCGGGTTCCACCTCTACAAGAACTTCGCCCGCGTCCATCCCAAGCCGGTCATCGTCGAGATGGGCGGCAAGAACCCGGCCATCGTGTCCCGCAAGGCCGACCTCGACGAGGCGGCCGAGGGGATCATGCGCTCCGCATTCGGCTTTTCGGGCCAGAAGTGTTCGGCCAACTCGCGGGTCTACGTCGAGCGCCCCGTCTACGAGCCGCTGCTCGACCTCCTCATCAGGAAGACCGAGGGCATCACGATCGGCGATCCGGTCGAGCGCGAGAACTGGCTCGGTCCGGTCATCAACCAGCGCGCCCTCGACCGCTACGAGCAGGCCGTTTCGGAGGCCCGCCAGGATGGCCGCCTCGTGATCGGCGGTGAGCGCGTGACGGAGAACGGCCTCGAAAACGGGCTGTTCGTCGCACCGACGGTCGCGGTCGACCTGCCGACCGATCATCGCCTCTTCCGCGAGGAGCTGTTCATCCCGTTCACCGTGGTCGCTCCGGTCGACTCGATCGACGAGGCGCTGCGCCTGTCGAACGACAGCGTGCTCGGGCTGACGGCCGGCTTCTACTCCGAGGATCGCCGCGAGATCGACCGATTCCTCGACGAGATCGAAGCGGGCGTCGTGTACGTCAACCGGCGAGCAGGCGCGACGACGGGAGCGTGGCCCGGCATTCAGCCATTCGGTGGCTGGAAGGGCTCGACTGCGACCGGCAAGGCTGGCGGCGGCTTCTACTACGTCCAGCAGTTCATGCGCGAGCAGAGCCAGACGATCGTCGATTGATCGAGACCGCCGAGGTGCTTCCTTGACGACCGCCCCGTCCAGGCTCAAGGCGACGCGACCCCTGCCGGATCTCGTCACCGAAGTCCCGGGGCCCAGGGCGCGGGCGCACGTCGAGTACGACCATCGCTGGACCTCGCCCAGCCTGCCGCGCGCCTACCCGATCGTCCCGGTCCGAGGAGAGGGCGTCGCGATCGAGGACATCGACGGCAACCTCTTCCTCGACTTTGCGGCGGGGATCGCCGTCAATTCGACGGGGCACGCTCACCCGGCCGTCGTCGGTGCGATCAAGGAGCAAGCGGCCGAGCTCATCCACTTCTCCGCCTCGGACTTCTACCTGCCGATCTACGCGGAGGTCTGCGAGGAGATCTCGCGCATCGCCCCGATCGAGGGGCCGGCGCGAACGTACCTGGGCAACAGCGGGACGGAGGTCGTCGAGGCGGCGATCAAGCTTGCCCGCCATGCGACCGGTCGCCAGTACCTGGTCGCGTTCCTTGGCGGCTTCCACGGCCGGACGTACGGCTCGGTCTCGCTGACCGCCTCGAAGGCCAAATACCACGCGGGCTTCGGGCCGATGCTGCCGGGCGTGTACCACGCGCCGTACGGCCGGGTCGACGACCTGCGCTGGTTCGACGAGGTTCTGTTCGCTCGCCTCGTGCCGGCCGAGGAGGTGGCCGCAATCGTCGTCGAGCCGATTCAGGGCGAGGGCGGGTATGTCATCCCCGAGGATGGTTTCCTGCAGGGGTTGCGGGAGATCGCCGCGCGGCACGGCATCCTGTTCATCGCCGACGAGATCCAGTCGGGTGCGGGCCGGACGGGCCGCATGTGGGCACTCGACCACTGGGACGTGAAGCCGGACATCCTGCTGACCGCGAAGGGCATCGCAAGCGGCATGCCGCTCGCGGCCATGGTGGCCAGGGCTCCCCTGATGGAGTCCTGGGGCAGGGGCGCCCACGGCTCGACCTACGGTGGCAACCCTGTCGCCTGTGCCGCAGCCCTCGCCACGATCGAGTTGCTCGAGGGCGGTCTCGTCGCAAACGCGGAGCTTCGCGGCCGCCAGGCGCTGGCGGGGCTGCGGCCGCTGGTCGAACGGTTCGGCGGGCTTGTCCGTGAGGTCCGTGGCAAGGGGCTCATGATCGGGATCGACCTCGCGACCCCGGAGCTCACGGAGGCCGTTCAATGGGCCTGCTTCCAGCGCGGTCTGCTCGTCCTCGAGGCGGGCGTATCGACCGTCCGGATGTCGCCCCCGCTTGTCGTGTCGGAGTCGGAGATGGCAACGGCCCTGCGGCTGTTCGAGGAGGCGGTCGCCGAGGTCGCCGCGGAGCCGGAGCGCGTGGCGGACGAAGCCGAGGCCGCCGGCGCGCTCGACGAACCGGAAGCCGCAGGGTGAGGGATGGGGAGTCCTCCCGGCGCCCCTCGCGCTCGTCCCACCGCCCCCCGCTGGCTCTCGGCAGGCCTGTTTCGGAGGCGCATTGACCGCGTCGAAGGTCGCCTCCATGCGTGATGGATCGAGGGCTTCACGCACCTGATCTGCTTCGCGGCCGGCCACGAGATCATCCGCCAGCGGAAGCGAGACCTGACGCTCGCCCGCATGACGCCCGACCTCATCTACGACCAGATGGTGGCCGCCGGGGTCGCCCGGAAGCTCATCTTCAGTTGGCTCGGCAATCCGGGGGTGGGCGGGCTGCACGCGATCCGGAGGCGCACCGAGGCGGCGGAGCTGGCACGGAGCGGGGAGCCGCCACTCCAGCTCGAGGAATACAGCCACTTCGGCATGGTCGCGCGATACACCGCTGGCGCGGCGCGCCTCCCGTTCTTTCCCCTCCGCAGCTACTTCGAGACGGACCTGCCGAAGGCGAACCCACTCATTCGCGAGATCGCGTCGCCCTATGGAGACGGGCCGGTCTACGCCGTGCCGCCCCTCCGCCCCGACGTGACGATCGTTCACGCCCAGCGCGCCGATGCCGACGGCAACACCCAGGTGTGGGGGCTGCTCGGCTGCCAGAAGGAGGCCGCGTTCGCCGCCGAACGCGTGATCGTGGCGGTCGAGGAGCTCGTCGACGAAGCCGTGATCCGGGCCGACCCGAACCGCACGATCATTCCCGGTCTGATCGTCGACGCGGTGGTCGTCGAGCCATGGGGCGCGCACCCGTCCTATGCCCAGGGCGCCTACGACCGCGACAACCGCTTCTACCTCGACTGGGATCCGATCTCGCGCGATGCCGCCGCAACGGAAGCATGGCTGCGCGAGTGGGTGTTCGACCTCGACGGCCGGCCGGCGTACGTGGAAAAGCTGGGGCCCGAGCGGGTGGCCTCGCTGCGACCCGGCTCGGCGCCCTCGGGCGAGGTGGACTACGGAGTGTACGGATGAGGGCGCCGCGGCTCGCCCTCGCGCGCCACATCCGGCGAACTCGATCCTTCGAATCCGAACACTCCCGGCGGACGGTTCGCCCCCGACGAACATTTCGGATTTGAATTCGGATTCGAACTACTGGCTGCCGCCTACTGTGGGGTGGAAAGCGTGCGGATCCGAAGCAATCGGAAGCCACGGCCGGCCTTTGCGGTATCCCGACGCCCAGACGTTCCGAAATCGCACATCCGCGGTGCGCCCTTGGCCCGCGCCGGCCTCAATACGAAATCGGATTACGAAATCGGATTACGAAATCGGAAAGCAGGATCCCGGGCGGAGGACGGTCGGGCTGGATGTCCGAAATCGGACTGATGGAAGGCAGCCTGTCCGGGGTGAGCGACAACCGTGAGTGACCGGCCCTTCACGAAGTCCGAGATGATGATCGTGGCGGCCGCGCGCGAGCTGGCGGGGCAGCACGTCTGCTTCGTCGGGGTCGGTCTGCCCAATATCGCGGTCAATCTCGCCAAGCGGACGGTCGCGCCCGATCTCGAGCTCGTCTACGAGGCCGGGGTGTTCGGCGCCCGGCCCGCCCGGCTGCCGCTCAGCATCGGCGATCCCACGATCGTCACGGGCGCCACGGCCGTTACCAGCATGTTCGAGCTGTTCGCGTTCTACCTGCAGGGCGGGCTCGTCGACGTGGGGTTCCTCGGCGCGGCCCAGATTGACCG
>VBFZ01000111.1:0-1427 GCA_005880805.1 Chloroflexota bacterium
TGGCGCGCCGGCGTGAAGAACATCTCGCGATAGCGAAGTCCGTGGGCCGCGGCATCGACAAGCGACTCGTAGGCGATCCGCGCCCAATCGGCACGCTCGACCAGCGTCTCCTGGACGAGCCAGAAGATCGACAGGAACGAATCGAGCGAGTCGTAGCGGTAGAGCTCGTTCGGGTCGTCGACCGGCAGCGGCCGTCCGGCCTTGCGGGCCAGCTCCACGACCGTCGCGGGCCGAACCGTGCCTTCGACGTGGCAGTGCAGCTCCACCTTCGGAATGCGGTCAAACCGGTCGTTCGACCGAGGCTGCGTCTGCGTCACGCGGGCATTATTGAGGCCATGATGCGGGGCGCGAGGACGACCACCGACCACCTTCTTCTGGAAGGACTTGCGCAGCTAGCGGGTCAGCGGTCGCCCTTCGTCGAGGCGAAGGCGAGGCCCTTCGCCACCCACCGTCGAAGGTCATCGTCCGTGGTGACGCCCTCAGGCTCGACGTAGACCATCCCGCGGCTCGGCCGGCCGGTGAAGTCGAACGGGCGGACGTGCGGCTGGGCCAGTGCTCCGTCGCCCTCGTCCGGGCCGACACGCACGATCAGGTCGCGACCCAGGACGCCGCACGCCATGTGGCCGCCGACCATGAATGCCAGCCCGCCGAACATCTTCTTTTCGACGACGTCATCGCGCTGCCCAAGCACGACCCGCACTCGATGAGCCAGGGATTCGTCGTAGGCCATCCGATCTCCTCTTTTCGCCGTCGAGTAGCGTAGGGCGATGGCGAAGTCGAGTTCGATTCCACCCGAACGGCTGGCGTCGTACGAGCGCGTGGTCGCCACGCAGCCGGGCCTCCCGCGCAAAGGCGCAACCGTCCCCTACACCTCGGTCAACGGGAACATGTTCAGCTTCCTGACGCCCGAGGGAACCCTGGCCCTGCGGCTGCCCGCCCCTGAACGGGAGGAGTTCCTCGAGCGGTTCCACACGTCGCTCCACGAGGCGCACGGCACCGTCATGAAGGAGTACGTGACGGTCCCCGGCCAGCTTTTCGAGGCCACTGAACAGCTGCTCCCATATTTCGCTGCGAGCTATGCCTACGCCTCGAGCCTGAAGCCGAAGCCGACCCGCCGGGCTCGCTGAAAGCGACCTGTGCCGCCGACAGCCGTCCGCGGCCATCGGTGGGAGAATGTCGGTTTCCACCAACTGGCCATGAATGGAGGAGCAGACATGGCAGACGCAGCGGTCGCGATCGCCAACAAGCCGGCGTGGGTCGACCTCGGAAGCTCCGACGCGGCGGGCTCACGGGACTTCTACTCGAAGGTCTTCGGGTGGCGCGTCGAGGTGAACCCGGATCCTCAGTACGGCGGGTACGGGTTGGCAAAGGTCGGCGGCCAGGACGTGGCCGGGATCGGTCCGACACAATCACCCGACCAGCCGTCG
>VBFZ01000111.1:1545-9864 GCA_005880805.1 Chloroflexota bacterium
CTTCCAGGATCCGTCGGGCGCCTTCATCTCCGCCTGGCAGCCCACGCGGATGGGCGGCTTCCAGACGGAAGGCCCGAACACGTTCGGCTGGGCCGAGCTCAGCGCCCGCGGGCTGGACAAGGCACTCCCGTTCTACCGGGACGTGTTCGGCTGGAGCGCGAAGACCCAGGACACCGATGGTCAGCCGTACACCGAGTTCCAGGTCGACGGCCAGAGCCTCGCCGGCGCCCAGGAAATGAACACGATGGCACCCGCCGAGATGCCGAGCTACTGGATGGTCTACTTCCAGGTCGACGACGTCGATCAGACCTACCGGAAGGCCACGGACGCCGGCGGGCAGGAAATGATGGCGCCGCAGGACTACCCCGGCGGCAGGTTCGCGATCATTCGCGACCCGCAGGGAGCGTTCTTCGGGCTGTTCAAGAGCACCCGAGCCTGAATCCACTCCGGCATGCTCATCGGGCGCCCGGCGGCGCCCGATGAGCTAACTCAGCCGCGTGCCCCTTGAGGGAGAGTACGGGCCCAGCACCTCGGGCTGGGCCCGTACTGCTGCGGAGCGCTACGAGGCCACGGACGGCACCGAGTCGAACACGCTTCGCGGTCGGCCGGTCATCGTGCTGACCTCGGTCGGTGCGAAGTCCGGCAAGCTCCGCAAAACGGCCCTGATGCGCGTCGAACACGACGGCGTGTACGCGGTCGTGGCCTCACTCGGCGGCGCGCCCAGGAACCCTGCCTGGTACCACAACCTCAGGAAGAACCCGCATGTCGAGCTGCAGGACGGGGCGACGAAGCGCGACTACCTCGCCCGCGAGCTGAGCGGCGACGAGAAAGCCGACTGGTGGGCGCGAGCCGTCGAGGCCTGGCCTGACTACGCCGCGTACCAGGAGCGAACCAGCCGGGAGATCCCCGTCTTCGTGCTCGATCCGTTCGAGGAGGCGTCTCCGGAGGCCCGCTGACCGAGATCCCACCGGAAGCCTCTTAGACGAAAGCTCTCAGACGGGCGTCGTCGCCCTGGCGTTCCAGCGGACCCGAGGCGGAACGTCGGCCGCCCCAGCGGGCGCCGTGACGCCGGCCTGAGCCGAGCTTCCGCTGGTACCTCGCCCCTATCCGGCGAGGCTGCGGAGGTAACGAAGGCTGGTGGCGACATCAGCGAGCGGATCGCTCGGCTCGTCCTGCTCGACGATGTACCACTCGACGCCGGCGGCGTCCCCGGCCGCGATGATCTCGGGGAAGGGCAGGCTCCCCTGCCCCGCCGGCGCGTCATGGGGCTCCGGCTCCCGGGCCATGTCCTTCATGTGGAGGAGCTTCACGCGCCCGCGCGTCGCGTCGATCTCGGCGATCGGATCCCGGCCGGCGAAGGCGGCCCAGTAGACGTCGATCTCGAACTCGAATTCGCGCGGCAGCCCGGCCAGGAGGGCGTCCCACAGCGTCGAACCGTCGAGGCGATCGAATTCGAAGGCGTGGTTGTGGTAACCGAGCCTGAGGTCCTGCGCCGCGAGCGCCTGACGGTAGCCGGCGAGCTCTTCCGCCAGCCGACGCGCCCCGTCGAGCGATGCCCGGTCCCCCTCCGGGAGCCAGGGCACGATGACACGCGGGCAGCCCAGCGTCGCCATTCGCTCCGCGACCGCGTTGACATCGGCGCGCAGGTCGTCGAGCGGGACGTGCGAGGCGATCGGCCGCAGGCCGTGCTCGCCGAGGAGGGCCGCGATTCGATCCGCCGGCAGCTCGGGTAGGCCGGCAAGCTCGACGTTCCGATATCCGGCATCGGCCACGGCGCCTAGCGTTCCCGTCAGGTCCTCCGCGGCGGGCCGGCGAACCGTGTAGAGCTGGAGAGCGATCTGGTTTTCGCGCATCCCCACACGATACGCGACGCGCCGGCAGCGGCACCGCGCGATGCCCTAGGCTCTGCGCCATGGAGCAGCTCGGTATCGGGATCGCCGGCACCGGCAACATCGCGGGCGGGTACGCCGACGACATCGTGACCCACCCGGAGATCCGGCTCGTCGCCGCCACCGACCTCGACTCCTCGCGGGCGGCCGCGTTCGGCGAGGCCCATGACTGCCGGATCCACCGTTCACTCGACGAGCTGCTGGCCGATCCGGCCGTCGACATCGTCGTGAATCTGACCGTCCACCAGGCCCATTACGCGATCACGAAACAGGCCCTCGAGGCGGGCAAGCACGTCTACAGCGAGAAGCCCTTTGCCCTGCGGACAGAGCAGGCTTGGGAGCTCGTCGAGCTCGCCAGGAGCCGAGGACTCCGCCTCGGCTGCTCGCCGGCCACCTTCCTCGGCGAGGCCCAGCAGACTGCCGCCGGGGTCATTCGGTCGGGCCGGCTGGGTCAGGTGCGGGCCATCTACGCCGACGTCAGCTGGGGGCGCCTGGAGACCTGGCACCCCGCCCCGCAGGCGTTCCACGAGGTCGGCGCCCTGTTCGATGTCGGCGTCTACCCGCTCACGCTCGTCACCACGATGATCGGGCCCGCCACCTCGGTTGGCGCCTCCGGCTGGGAGCTGATGCCCGACCGGCAGACGCTTTCAGGCGAGCGCTTTCGAATCGGCAGCCCGGACCTGGTCATGAGCACGGTCGAGTTGCAGGGCGGAGCCGTGCTGCGGCTCACCACGAGCTTCTACGTCGGAGCGCCGGTCAAAGGCCAGGGCTCCATCGAATTCCACGGGGACGACGCGTCCCTGTTCCTGGGGAGCTTCCAGAACTTCGACGCGGAAGTCGAGTTGGGACCCTTCGGTGGCGACTACGCGCCCGTCGAACTCGTCCGGCCCGGTCCGGCGCGTATTGCGTGGGCGCGCGGCGTGGCCGAAATGGCGCAGGCCATGGCCGAAGGCCGTCCCCACCGGGCGAGCGCGGAACAGGCCGCGCACGTCGTCGAAATCCTCGAGGCGGCCGCGCGTTCGGTAGCCGATGGAGGGCGCCGAGTGTCGATCAGCTCCACGTTCTCGCCGCCCCCACTGCTGTCCTGGGCGGAGCCGACCCCCGCCTAGCTGGCCTCATTACGGCCGCCGCGGGTCAGCGTGATTTCGGGGTCAGCCGTTCGTCACACGACTAGCGTTCCGGCTGGTACGGAGCCTCCTCGTCGATGTTCCCGACGAACTGTGGCAGACGGCGGTGACCGAGCTGCTGGCGGATCGCCAGGTTCTCGCCCGTGTGGTACCAGTAGTGGTAGATCACCCGTTGCAGCAGGTTGCCGAGCGAGCGGGAGATCGGCTTTCCCTGGCGGATCGGATGCGCCAGCAAGGTTTCGGTTGTGACCGTGTCCAGCCACGGGTCGACTTCGGTCGTGATCCTCCGCCACGCGCCGAGCACCTCCGCCATCGACGGTGTGCTCGCCGGTCCGCCCGAGGCGAACCGTGTCTCGATGTCAGGGAGCGGCGTCGTGCCCTGGGCCAGGGTCAGGAAATAGCGCTGCTCCTGCCAGGCCAGGTGGCCGACGTTCCAGCTGATGCAGTTCATCGGCTCAACCCGCGCTCGTGCGTCCTCCTCGTTGACGCCCTTGACGCCGCGCACGAACTCGGAACGGGTGAACCGGAGCTGCCGGACGAGCGGGTGCGGTTCGGCCATGCCGACATGATGCACCGCAGATTCGCCACGGTCTGTCAGGTACCCGGCTGATCAGCCGCAGGACAGCAGGCCGGCCGCCTCCTTGGCCCTCAGGACGTGCAGAGCGGCGTCGTTGACCCGCTGGCGGAATGCCGGTCTGGCCGCCACCTCTGAGGCGAGTGCCTGCGCCATTTCGATGGCCGGCCCGCTGGAGTTCGAGATGATCATGTCCCCGCCGGCGTCGAGGAAATCGATCGCGCGAGTGCCGGCCGGAATGGAACTCACCGCCTTGGCGGTCAGCGAATCCGAGATCACCACGCCGCGGAAGTCGAGGTCGTGGCGGAGCATCCCGTCGATCACGGTCGGCGAGAAGACCGCCAGGTGATCCGGGTCGATTCGCTCGTAGGTCGCCAGCGAGACCATGACGAACGGCACGTGTGCTTCGACTGCGGCCCGGAAAGGCTCGATGAACGGGTCGCTGCGCGTGGTCACGGAGTCGGTGACCTCGGCGGTGAAGTCGGTGTTGCCCCCGACCCGGCCGAGACCCGGGAAGTGCTTAACGGTCGTGGCGATGTCGACCTTCTCCATGCCCGCGACGAAGGCCGCGACGTGCGCCGACACAACGGCGGGCTCGGAGCCGAACTCCCGCTGCAGCTGTCCGATCGGAGCATTCTGGTCTTCGGTGCCAGCCGGTACGACGTCTCCGACCGGGGCGAAGTCGAGGTTGACGCCGCCGATCCGCAGCTGGCGAGCCCAGCGCTCGGCCTTCGCCTCGAGCTCGGCTGGGCTCATCGTCCCCTGAGCGACCGCGGACGGGATGACGTCGAACCCTGGGCCGGCGAGGCCCTGGATCCGGCCGCCCTCCTGATTGGCGGCGATGAAGAACCGCACGCCGCCGGTCGACTGATGCGTCCCGAGCTCCTGGACGCCATCGGAAACGGACCGGACCGCTGCGACTCCCGCCCACGTTCTCTCGGTGAACGTCATGGACCCGAAGTGGTACTGGGCGATCGCAGCTCGCTCGGTGCTGTCCAGGCGGTTGTGGATGAGGCCGATGATGAAGAGCTGGCCGATCCGCTGCGCCTCGGTCAGCGACGATAGGGTGCGCGCGGCACACACCCCGAACGCGGTCGGGGCCAGCGACTTCGATGGGGTGGGTCGCGGTGATGGAGCGGCGGGAGATGGCGAGGGTGAGGCCGCCGGCGACGGGCTCGGGGATAGCGATAGCGCCGGTGCGCGGACGCTCGGCGGAGGCAGCGTCGCGCACGCGGCCAGCGCCGAGCCGGCGAGCAGCACCAGGACGAGACGTCGTCCGATCGCGGGTCGAGATGAGATCACGCGCACTTCCTCATCTACTCGCACGGCTCCCTGCCGGCGTTGGCACTCAGACGAGTCTGCGATCGGCGCGTGACGCGGTGCACGCCGGGCTCGGCCGTCCGCCCCCGCGAGCTACATGCCGGGCTTCTCCTGGACCGCCCAGTTGTTGCCGTCGGGATCCTTGAAGAAGAAGAACGTGTTCCACGGTCCGCCCGGGCCGTCCTTCCACGCCCCGTCTTCGACGTGCTGGATCTTGCTGGCGTCGACGCCCCGGCCAACCAGCTCGTTGCGGGCGGCCTCCGCATCGGCCACGACGAGCTGCAGCCCGGGCGTCAACCCGGTGCCGATCGTGACCGAGCAGGCCGAGCCGTGCGGAGTCAGCTGCACGTTCCGGAAGTCGTTGCCCATGGTGTTGTCGACGTCGACGTTGAAGCCGACCTTTTCGCTGTAGAACTGCTTGGCCTTGTCGACGTCGCTGACGGGGATGACGACGACCTCGAGCTTGTAGTCCATTTCGCGCTCCTTCCGAGCTGTTTCCGACGCGCTTACGCGCGAACGGGTGCGAGCCGATCGACGAGCTCTTCCAGGCGCTCGTAGCCCTCGTCCATGCCACCTTCCATCCCGCTCTCCACCATCGCGTCCCGGTCTGCGACCGACTGGTAGACCGAGTGGGTGCGGACGATCGTCCGGCCGCCACGCTCCTCGAAGCGCAGCTCGTCCAGGGCGACGTGACCCGGCACCGGCTCGAACTCGAACGTCTGCACCATCCCTTCCGACGAGGGCGTGCCGTGGAACACGCCGTGAAAGCCGAACTCATTTCCATCCGCGTCGCGGTGGACGTAGCGCCACGTGCCGCCGTCCCTGAGCTCGTAGCGGTCGATCTCCATGACGTACTTGCGGGGACCCATCCATTGCACGAGCAGCTCGGGGTCCGTGAACGCACGGAACAGCAGGTCCCGCGGTGCGTCGAACTCGCGCTCCGTCTCGATGAAGGGGACGCCGGGCTCAGCGGTGACTCTGGTCTTGCCCATCGGGGACTCCTTTCCTCTTCGGCTTGGCGCTTGTTCCAGGTCGTGATCGCGATGTCGACGCGCTCGCCTCTCGCCGGTCGAGCGTCGAGAGCAGGGCATCGAGCCGCTCGTAGCTCTCCTCCCAGTACTCCCGGTAGCCGACGAGCCAGGCCGCCGCCTCGCGCAGCGGTTCCGCCTCGAGGTGGCTGAGTCGGGCGGTCGCGCGACGCCGTCGAGAGATCAGTCCCGCCCGC
Source organism: Chloroflexota bacterium (assembly GCA_005880805.1). GTDB lineage: Bacteria > Chloroflexota > Limnocylindria > Limnocylindrales > CSP1-4 > CF-16. The sequence goes on from VBFZ01000111.1 coordinate 7,681, forward strand.
TCGAGCACCTTCAGGTGGCGCGAGATCGCCGGCTGCGACATGCGGAAAGGCGCCGTCAGCTCTCCCACGTTCGCATCGCCCGATGCCAGGCGAGCGAGGATGGCGCGTCGCGTCGGGTCAGCCAGCGCACCGAAGACCTCATCGAGCCCTTGCGCCGTCATCTATAACCTTTCTGTTATGTACTGGCGCGGCCATTAGACACCCGGGTCGAGGCCGTTGTCAACCGCTACCAGACGTCGCCCGGCCGCCAGTCGCAGCTGATCGGAGCGGTCAGATCGAGCTCAGGTGCCGCGGGTGTAGGCAGGAGGAGGATGTAGCCGTCTTCGTCGGGCGTCGGCCGAAGGCCTTCGGGCGTTCGTACGAACGACCGTCCGCGTGCGGTCAGCCATCCGAGCCGCTCGTAAAACCGGTGGCGGCCTGTGCCGAGCGCGCCGAGCTCGAACGTCTCGCTGATGTACGAGGTCACGTCGGCGATGACCCGCGAGCCCAGCCCCCTACCCTGTCGAATCGGCGCCGTCGCGACGGCCTCAACGTATCCGGTCCGGAATGCTCGATCGCCCATGTGGATGTCGCGCTCGACCACGGAGGCGTGGCTGGTGATCGCGCCCTGAAGGTCGAGAAGAAAGTGCATCCCGCCCAGGCCATGCTGCCAGTCGTCCTCGGTCATTCCGTCACCCTCGGCCGCGAAGGCGGCCCACAGGAGCTCACGAATAGCCCTGAGCTCGCTAGTGGTCAGTTCGGCGGTCGGTGCTCGTCGGACCCGAACTTCGCTGGATTCGGCGTGCCCGGCCTCGCTCATCCGCCTATCCGGCGCCTAGGTGTGATTCCCGGACACGTTGTTGACAAGCGACGCCATCGGCGTGAGGCCCTTCAACGCGGAGTGGGGTCGGTTGTTGTTGTATCGGTCGACGAAGTCTGGCAGGGCGAGCAGTCGTTGGTTGTTCGAGTCGTACGGTCGGGCGTACGGTGCCACTCGTCGCCGACGTGAGCGATCGCCCCCAGGTGGACGAGGCCGTCGCGGGTGCCCTCAAGGCGCTCGGCCGGATCGACATCCTCGTGAACAGCGCGGGCATCGCCCGCCACGCCGACGCCGACACGATGACCGACGAGGGCTGGCAGCGCGTGATCGATGTCAACCTCAATGGGACGTGGTGGTTCTGCCGTGCGGTCGGCCGCCACATGCTGGAGCGCGGGTCAGGCGCCATCGTCAACATCGCCTCGATGTCCGGTTCGATCGTCAACTGGCCCCAGGCGCAGGCGGCCTACAACGCATCGAAGGCCGCGGTGATCCACCTCACGAAGTCGCTTGCGTCCGAGTGGGCGGCACGCGGGGTCCGCGTGAACTGCGTGTCGCCGGGCTACATCGGCACCGCGATGACGGAAGCCGGCTTTCGCGACCATCCGGACTGGGGCAAGGTCTGGCTGGAGATGACGCCGATGGGGCGAATGGGCACGCCCGCGGACGTCGCCAACGCCGTCTGGTACCTGGCCTCCGACGCCGCCGCTTTCGCAACGGGCACCGACCTCATCGTCGATGGCGGCTACACCGTGCGGTGAGGCTTCGACTGGCAACCGCGCGGGCCCCCCGGCGCCTCTTGCGGGGCGTGCGATCATCCGTCCATGGTTGAGTACGGAAACGGAGTCGGCCAGGTTGCCGGCCGTTCGGGCGGTGGCCAGGCGGTCGACGTCGGCGCATCGGTCGGGCTCGACCCTCCCGCCAGCCGTGCTCATCGCCGCGGCGCTGGTCCTGGGCCTCTTCATCCTGAAGCGGGCCTTCTAGCCCACCGTCCCTGCTGGGCCACCGTTTCTGCCGACGGCCCGGCTCTCCCCGGGGCCAACGGCTCGGTCCGCCAGTCCGAGAACAACGTATCCGCCTGCGCTCCGGCTCCGGCCGTGTTTCACCGTATGAACACAACGCCGCGAGGCAACCTCAAAACTGGCCGCCTTGTTGCACCCGGTGAAAAGAAACGGCCGTTGTTGCGTGGGGTGAAAGGGATCACCGTCGGGACTGACCCCCAGGTCGTGTTGCTTTCACTCGGTGAAACACCCTTTCGTTCCGCCGCGGCCACCGGCTTGGGACCGTCAGCGCCAGTGCGTGTCGTGGCGGAGGTAGAAGGCCGCCTTCTCCTCGTCCGTCATCGTCAGCCTCTGGCCGACGCGCGCCAGGGTCTCGAAGTAGTCCTC
>VBFZ01000112.1 GCA_005880805.1 Chloroflexota bacterium
CTCTTCGACGTCGTCGAGGAGATGATCGTCACCCAGCTCCCGAGGTCGGTCCGACGCTGCACCTGGAACGAGTAGAAGCCCGAGGTCAGGACCTGGAGCAGGTAGTCATTCCCCGTCCAGCTCAGGTAGATCCGACGCGTGCCGGTCGACGTCCGCGCCCCAGGCGTGTGCTTCGCTCCCATGCGCGCCCATGCGCCGGTGCGGTCGGGCCCCTTGATGAACACGCCGGTCCAGTACCGGTAGCCGTTCGAGGGGTCGATCGCAAGACCGATGCCGAAGTAGTTCTCGTTCGTCGACATGATGATGGCCTTGTGTCCGCTGGAGTTCATCCAGCCGGTGTTCGCCACGTCCGCCGAGTCGCCCAGCGTCGGGTAACCGTAGTTGTAGGCGATGATCTCGCCCTCGAGGTACCAGCTGACGCTCGAAGCGGACAGGTAGTCGATCGCGGTCCGGCCATCGGGCTGCGTGTGGCTGAAGTAGTGGTATGTCGCCATGTCCTCGGAGCGGGCCCGGGCGATCGCCATGAGCCGGCTGTCGACGCGCAAAGCGCGGAGCCCCGCCTGAGCCCGGTCGGCGTTGATCAGCGAAATCATTCGGCTCTCCGCCTGGCTGATCGTCAGATCCGTGGCGCTGACGGCGGCGGGCGCGGCGGCCGGGAGCATCGTCGCGAGCAAGAGGGCGGCGAGGGTCAGGATCGATCGTGCACGCAGGAACATCTGCTCTCGAGACTCTCGGGCGCCCGTGCCGACCATCGGCTCGCTCAAGGCGTGACCGGACGCTAGGTGCGAGGCCTCGATCCCGGAATGGCACGTCCGTCGTGGCCCCTGGGCACCGGAAGGTACGGGGCTCTGCTGCGCTGGGTGCGTGGACGCCCGCTGCGAGACTGCCCACGACCCAACCGTTCCTCAGCGGACCGGTCCGCCGGGCTGCCTCCAGCGGTGCGTGCGGGAAACGGCCGACCGGTGCACCGACGCGCCACTTCGTCGCCCGGTCACGGCCTCGGCGCCCGGCGCGGGCCTGCTGTGGGACCATGCCCGGAGGCAGTTTGAGCGGGATGCGTGAGCAGGAGGTGGAACGATGGCAGCCATTCGCCGAGCGGAGTCGACCTGGCATGGCGATCTGACTTCAGGGTCCGGAGTGGTGACGGCGGCGACCAGTCACGCGTTCACGGAGCTGCCCGTGACCTGGGCCTCGCGAACGGAATCCGCGGACGGCCGGACGAGCCCCGAGGAGCTTGTGGCCGCCGCCCACGCCGCCTGCTTCTCCATGGCGTTCTCGAGCGACCTGGCCAAGGCCGGAACGCCGCCCACGCGACTCGACGTCAGCGCAACGGTGACGTTCGACAAGCTCGACAAGTGGACCGTGGTGTCGAGCGCGCTGGCGGTTCGGGGCGTCGTGCCGGGCATCGACGCTGCCAAGTTCCGCGAGCTCGCCGAGGGCGCTCGCGACGGATGCCCGATCTCGCGCGCGCTGCAGGGCAACGTCAAGCTCTCGGTCGAGGCGACCCTCGAGAGCTGATCTGCGCCGGCGGCACTCAGCGAGCCAGAATCCGCCGCGGGTTTCCGACCGTGATTTGCTCGATCTCGGAGTCGGACGCACCGGCGTCGCGGACGCGCGGCAGGAACGTCTCCTGCAGGTACGTGTAGCCGTGGCCGCCGTAGCGGGTGAGCTGACCGTTGTGGCAGACGTCCTGAGACAGGAGGACCCGGTCAGCGTGGCCCCGCGCGAGCAGCTCGCACAACAGCTCGACGATTCGGCCTTCCCCGTGACGCTCCATCGGGGTGAAGCTCATGCCCAGGAAGTCGAATTCAAGGTTCGCTCCCCGCCCGACGATCTCGAGGTAGTAGTCGAGTGACGGGTACGAATCCGCGTGCCCGATCACGACCCTCGACGGGTCCATGCCTTCCTCCTCGAACAGCCGCAGCTGGTCGAGGCCGACGGGCGACATCACGGAATGCGTGGTGATCGCCAGCCCTGTCTGACGCGCGGCCCGAGCCACCGCGCGATGCACCCGCTCCTCGAGGGCCGACACCCACGGTTTGTCGGTCCCGACCTCACCGATGATCCCCGGCTTGATCCCGGTCTCGGCGACGCCATCCGTCGCCTCCCGGATGAGCTCCGAGGCCAGGTCGTCTACGCTCCGGCGGTCGATGAGCGCCTCAGCCGGGTAGTACGCGCCGCGATACCAGCCGGCGCCCATGACGATGTGGAGGCCGGTCTGCTCGGACAGCCCGGCGAGGCGCGCCGGGTCTCGCCCGACACCCGGCAGGGTGAGGTCGACCAGGCTGCTGCCGCCCGCGGCCCGAAAGCGCGCCAGCTCGGCTGCCGCGATCTCCTCGTCGCGCGACAGCTCCCAGTAGTCCCAGCGGTTGGGGATGTGCCAGAGCGCGATCGCCGTGTGCTCGTGCGGCAGGGTGAACCCGATGTCGGCCGCCGGGACCGGGCCGCGCACTGTCTGAACGAGACCGGCCGGTTCCCTCGCGCTCGTGTTTCGCTCCCTCAGCTTGCCTTGCGATCGACGTCCGCGGTCACCACCGCCCAGGCCGGCACGAACGGCTGCGACGGGATGTCGACCGGCGCCGGTCGGGAGGTCTTCGCTGCGGCGAGCAGCAGCTCCAGCACCGAAACCGCCCGGCGCTCGGACTCGGACCGCCGGTAGCCGGGGCCTTCCTCGAGCGCGATCAGCGTCAGCCCGTCGAGCAGCGCCGAGTAGGCGGTTGCGACCGCATCGACGTCGATCCATTCGGGCAGCTCGCCCCGCGCGATCCCCTCCTGGAGCAGCATGCGGCCGACGGTGACGATCTGTTCACGCCGGCGGACGAGCATCTCGCGCACCGGCGGCTCCGATTCGGCCTCAGCCCACGCATGGACGAGGAACGACGTTCCGCCGCCGATCGCGCTGAATGCATCAACCGTGTCGAGGAAGAACCCGATCGCGAGCGCCAGCTTCCCGGCGACGGTCGATCCAGCCGGCAGCCGGGCCGCGAGCGCGGTGACCGTCTCCTCGACGGTCATGTCGCAGATGGACAGGAAGAGCTCGTCCTTGCTCTTGTAATAGGTGTAGATCGCCCCGACTGACAGACCGCTCTCGCGAACCACGTCCTGGATCGTGGCCCGATGGAAGCCGTGCTCGCCGAAAACGCGGAGGGCCGCGGCGGCGATCCGCTGGCGAACCTGCTGCTCATGCTGTTGGGTGATCCGGGGCATCGGGCTCCTGTTGACTTTGACAAAACGAATGTTCGCTCGCGGCAGTATAGGATCTTCGTCAAGGCGAGCGTGTCCAATCGTGCCCAGCTCTCTTGACAAGGAGAATGGCGGTTCTCTATTGTCGCCTGACACACGACCTACGCCCTCCCACCGCCAGGAAGGACGCACACATGTTCAGCCGCTGGGGCGCCTTCGTCTATCGCTTCCGGAAGCCCATCGCCCTCGTCGCCATCGTCGTGGCCATCCTCGCGTCGACCGTCGCGGGCAAGGCAGCGTCGGTGCTCAGCGCAGGTGGCTGGCTCGACCCGACCTCCGAATCGACGACCGTCAACGATCGCCTGGCCTCCGAATTCGGCGCCGGCCACGGAACGCTGATCGCCGTCTTCCACGGCCCATCCGGCACGAACGCGGCCTCGCCCGACTTCCAGGGCAAGCTCGAAGGCGCGCTCTCGGGCCTCCGGACGGACGACCGGGTCGCGGGCATCGTCGGCTACGCCGAGACGCACGACGACCGCTTCATCAGCACGAACGGGCAGGCTGCCTACGTCGTGATCCAGCTCAAGGCGAAGGACGAAGCATCGGTCAACTTCCTCGACGACTTGCGGGCAAGAATCGCCGTGCCCGCCGGTGTCGATCTGAAGCTCGCCGGGTACGGCCCGCTGACGAAGGACTCCGTGCACCAGGCCGAAAAGGAGCTGGTGCAGGCCGAGACCGTCTCGCTGCCGATCGCCGGGTTGATCCTGATCCTCGTCTTCGCGTCCGTCGTGGCGGCCGGGATGCCGCTCCTGGTCGCCGGCCTCGCGATCCCGACGACGCTGGCGCTCGTGTGGATCGTCGCCCAGCAGATCGAGCTCTCGATCTACGTGCAGAACGTGTCCACGATGCTCGGGCTGGCCCTCGCGATCGACTACTCCCTGTTCATGGTCAGTCGTTTCCGCGAGGAGTTGCGTCGCGGGCGAACCGTCGGTGACGCCGTCGAGGTCGCCGTAGCGACGAGTGGCAAGGCGGTCGCGTTCTCCGGGTTGGCCGTCGCCATCGGCCTGTCCGGGCTGCTGTTGTTCGAGGCGCCCGCCCTTCGGTCGTTCGGAATCGGCGGCGCGCTCGTCGTCGCAGCGTCGGTCTTCTATGCGCTGACCTTCCTGCCTGCCGTGCTCGGAATGCTCGGCCCACGGGTGAACTCGCTCAACCTGGTCGACCTGTTCGATCGCCTGCGGGCCCGCCTCGGCCTTCGCTCCCGAGCCGTGTCCGAGCGGATCCGGCGCTCGCGCTGGGAGCGCGTGGCACAAGCCGTCATGGCTCGGCCGCTGCTCGTCCTCCTTCCGGTGCTGGCGATCCTGCTCGCGGCGGGAACGCCCTTCCTCCACCTGAAGCAGGGCATCCCGGACGCGTCGGTCCTGCCAGCCGGGCTCGAGAGCCGCGAGGCGTCGCTCGCCCTCCAGAACGAATTCCGCCCCGGAGAGACCTCCCCGATCACGATCCTCGCGAACGTCACCGGCTCGCCTACCGATCCAGCGAACGTCCAGGCGCTGATGGCGTACGCCGACCAGATCGCGAAGGTGTCCGGGGTGGACCGGGTCGAAGGGCCCTTCCGCCTGGTGGATCCGTCGACAGGGAACGCGCTGCCGTCCGAGCAGGTTGCACAGCTCTATGCCTTGCCTCGCGAGCAACGGCCTGCGCCGCTCGCCGCTGCGCTCGACGCGCTGCAATCCGCGTACATCCGTGGCCAGACGGTTCGCCTCGACGCGATCAGTCCGCTCGCACCGGCCTCACCGGCGGGCACGGCGGTCGTTCCGGTGATCCGGGCGATCCCGGCCGGCACCGGCATTACCGCCCAGGTCGGCGGCTTCGCGGCGACCGGCTACGACTTCACCGTCGCGCAGGCCAGCACGATCCCGTGGGCGGTCGGCGTCACGCTGCTCGCGAGCGCCGCGATCCTGTTCCTGCTGTTCGGATCGCTCGCCATCCCGATCAAGGCCGTCGTCATGACGCTGCTCTCGATTACGGCGAGCTTTGGCGCCCTCGTGTGGATCTTCCAGGACGGCAACCTGGGCAACGTGCTCGGCTTCCAGTCGCCCGGATTCACGATCGCCGGCAATCCGATCATCATGTTCAGCGTCCTGTTCGGGCTGTCGATGGACTACGAAGTCCTGCTCCTATCGCGCATCCAGGAGGCCTACCGACGCACGAACGACAACCGCGCCTCGGTCGCCGAGGGCCTGTCGAGGACGGCCGGGGTGATCACCGGCGCGGCGCTCATCATGGTCGTCGTCTTCTCGGCCTTTGCGCTCGCCGAATCGATCACGATCAAGAGCATCGGCGTGGGCATGGCAATCGCCGTGTTCATCGACGCCACGATCATCCGCGTGCTGCTTGTCCCCGCGACCATGCGCCTGCTGGGGCGCTGGAATTGGTGGGCCCCGGGGCCGCTTGGGCGGCTGGCCGACCGGCTCGGGTTCAGCCACGTGGAGGACCAGCCGACCGTGCCGGTCGATTCGGGGGCTCGTGGTCCAGCCGCGGAGGCGGGCGGCGCAGTAGGCTGACGCCGTGAGTGCTTCGGGATCTGACGAATCACCGAGCGACAGGCCGAACGAAAGCAGCAGCAAAGGCGAGGTCGTCGACGAGTTCGGCCGGCCACTCGCCAGGTCCGAATCGGGTGGCTCGGGCGGCGAGCGCGGCCGCGACGTCTGGTCCTGGGGCTGGACGTGGCCGCCAGAAGAAGGGCGCCGACGCGGCGTTCCCTGGATCGGCATCTTCCTCCTGCTGCTCGGTGGCCTGCTCCTGGTCGAGCAGTTCGTGCCGAGCGTCCAGGTGGCCGGTTCGGCGTTTCTGCTCGCGCTCGGGCTTGCCTTCCTCATCTCGTGGGCCATCGACCGCGGGCCTGGCGCGCTCTACGTGGGCGCCATCCTCACTGCGCTCGGGCTGTCGAACGTCCTGAGCGACACCGGAGCCATCACGGGTCCAGGCTGGGGCACGCTGTTCCTGGGGATTGCCTTCGCCTTCATCGCGCTGATCCGTGTCGCAAGTGGCGGTGGGTGGGGCTGGCAGGTGTGGTTCGCCGCGATCCTCGTCGTGATCGGCGGCGCACGGATTGCGGAGCGGCAGGTCCTCGGCCTGCCGGATCTCGGCCGATACCTGTGGCCGCTCATCCTCGTTGCCCTCGGCGTCTGGCTGCTCTATCGCGCTCGCGGGCGCGGTGCCTACCCGTGAAGCCGCAGGGCGGCGTCTAGCGCCTCGTCCAGGCGGTCCACGCCTGCCCCATCTCGTCGTCGGTGACGACAAATGGCGGCCCGAGCACGCCGGCGCGGATGGCTCCACGGAAGGACTCACGCTCCGATCCTATCGGCGCGTCCATCCTCCGCGCGGCCCGTTGTTGCACCCAGAACACCGAACGAGGAGATTTGAGGCCTCCCGCGAGTCTTGCGAGGGCGGGGTCGAGTTCGATTCGTCCCCTACACACGCTTGCCCAGGGATGAATTCCCACGGTTGGCCTGCCCCCCAAGGCCTTGATTGAAGTCGCGAGCGTCCGCAAAGCCGCCATTTGGTGTTCGAGGCGCAACGATCGGTCTGGAGCGGATCGCGCAGGCATGCCGGTCGAGCGGCTGGGGAACCTCAGTACGCTCAGCGGTGTAGAGCGTGCGGTCGAACGTGGAGGGCCTCCACTGGACGACGAGGAACTGGTCGAACGCGCACGACGAGGCGACATGCAGGCCTACGGGGACCTCGTGCAGCGCTACCAGGAGGTGGCGCTGCGAACGGCGCTGGTCGTCGGGGCCGACGCCCAGGAAGCCGAAGACGCCGCCCAGG
>VBFZ01000113.1 GCA_005880805.1 Chloroflexota bacterium
GATCCGGGTGGTCGGCATCGGGGACTTTGCCGAGCGTGGCTTCTCGCAGCTGGGCCTGCCAGGCCTGATGCGGCGCACGATTGGCAGCAACATCGGAAACGAGCCACGCCTCGGGGCACTGGTCGAGGCGAACGAGATCGAGTCGTACTCGTTCCCCCAGGGCGTCCTGTCGCAGCTCATGCGCGAGATCGCGGGGGGGCGGCCCGGCCTGGTCACGCACGTGGGCCTCGGGACCTACGTCGATCCGCGCCAGACGGGCGGTAAGCAGAACGCGATGACGACCGAAGACCTCGTCGAAGTGGTCACGCTCCGCGGCCAGGCCCATCGGTCCGGTCGCATACAGCCGGGGGTCCATGGTGCGCAGGTCGTCGGCCACCCGCGGGCGGAAGCCCATCTGCGACAGCACCTGGCCCTCGACGTCGATCCCGGGGGCGACCTCGGTGAGCACGAGACCGCCGTCCTCGAGGGCGAAGACCGCCCGCTCCGTGATGTAGCGCACCTGCTGTCGACGTGAAGGTGCCGGCGGCGCTGATCGACCACGTCTACGTCGATCCCGACCAGTGGCAGACGTACATGACCCAGGACTCGCCGTACTACGCGGGCGCCCTGCGCCGGCCGGCCGGGCCCGAGCCGCCGCTGCCGCTCGATGTTCGAAAGGTCATCGCGCGCCGCTCTCTCCTCGAGTTCCCGCGCGGTGCCATCTGCAACCTCGGGTTCGGGATCAGCCAGCTCATCGGGCGGGTGGCCTGGGAGGAGGGCATCTCGGACCAGCTTGTCCTGACCGTCGAGCAGGGCATCTTCGGTGGCGTGCCCGTGGCCGGCAACGAGGGCGGAGCTGGGTTCAACTACCAGGCCATGATCGATCAGCCGTACATGTTCGACTTCTACGACGGCGGCGGTCTCGACGTGGCGAGCCTCTCCTTCGCGGAGGTGGACGCCGATGGAAATGTCAACGTCCACGCGTTCGAGGGCCGGGTCCGCGGCGCGGGTGGCTTCCCGAACATCAGCGCCCGGACGCGGAAGATCAACTTCGTCGGAACGCTGACCGCGCGCGGCCTCCAGGTCGAGATCCGCGACGGCATCCACGTCACGAACGAGGGCAGCCTCGCCAAGTTCGTCCCCAAGGTCCGCGAGATCTCGTTCAACGGCCGACTGGCTCGAGAGCGTGGACAGCAGGTGCGCTACATCACGGAGCGGGCGGTCTTCGCCCTCGAGGACGGCGGTCTCGTGCTCACCGAGGTCGCCCCCGGGATCGACGTCGAGGGCCAGGTGCTGTCGCAGATGGGCTTCCGCCCGCGGGTGGCCGACGACCTGCGCACCATGGACCCCCGGCTGTATGCGACCGGACCGATGGGCCTGGCCGCGGATCGCTAGAGCTCGGCCGCGTGGCGCATCTGGAACTCGTCAATCCGCCGCTCAACCTCGTTACGCGGGAGCTCACTGAACAGTTGCGAGAGGCGTTGGCGCGCCTCGCGACCACCGATGACGTCCGCGCGGTGGTCGTATCGGGGAGCGGGGAGCGGGCGTTCTGCGCCGGTTCCCATATCGGCGAGTTCGAAGGGCTCCGAGGCCGGGTGGCCGAAGGCAAGCTGCTGCTCGAAAAGCTCGTCTACCGCGAGCTCGCGCGGCTTCCCATGCCGACGATCGCCGCGATCGAAGGCGATGCCCTGGGCGGAGGGCTCGAGCTCGCGCTGTGCTGCGACCTGCGCATCGCGTCGGCTCGCGCCCGGTTTGGCATGCCCGAGGTCCGCCTGGCGGTGCTGCCCGGTAGTGGGGGGACGCAGCGCCTGCCGCGTGTCGTCGGACCGGCGCGCGCCAAGGAGCTGATCCTGACCGGGCGAATCATCGCTGCCGACGAAGCCGAGCGCATCGGCCTGGTCAACGAGGTCGTGCCTGCGGGGGAGGCGCGGTCGCGGGCGGACGCCATAGCGGAGGACATCGCCGCCCGCGGGCCGCTGGCCGTGCGGGAGGCCAAGCGGCTGATCGACGCCGCCCTGGACGTGGACCTGGATGCCGGTCTGGCCGCCGAGCTCGACGCTTCAGAACGGATCTTCGCGAGCGAGGACATGCTCGAGGGAGCCCGTGCCTTCTTTGAGAAGCGCGATCCGCACTACGAAGGCCGCTGAACGTGACGTGCAGTTGAGGGAACGAGCGAATGAGTGAGGTCGTCCGACATCTGGGAAGGCGACGGTCGGGAGCGGGCGCGAGGCATCAAGGCCTTCGCGCGGACGGTCGAGGACCTGGGCTTCGACTCGCTGTTCATGACCGACCATCTGTTGGCGGCGAAGCGGTTCTACTCGGTCTCGTTCCTCGAGCCGCTCTCCGCCCTCGCGGTCGCGGCCGGCGTCACGGAGCGAGTTCGCCTTGGCACGTCGATCCTGATCATGCCCCTGCGCCACCCGGTCCTGTTGGCCAAGGAGCTCGCCACACTGCAGTTCCTGTCCGAGAACCGGGTGATCCTCGGTGCGGGAGTGGGCTGGAATGACGCCGAGTACGAGGCGGTCGGCGTGAGGAAGTCGGAGCGCGGCAAGCGCACCGACGAGATCCTCGACATCCTGGTCCCGCTGCTCGAGGGCGAGACCGTGACATACCATGGTCGCTTCTACTCGGTGGACGACCTCTTCATCGAGCCGATCTCGTCGCGAAGGCCCGAGATCTGGATCGGCGGCGGCTCGCAGCTGGCCGATCCGAAATCGCCGGACCTGCCGCGCTTCGTCGAGTCCGTCAAGGCCCGCGTCCTGCGGACCGACGGGTGGATCCCGCGACCGACGTGCCCGCCGGCGGACATCGCGCGCGACTGGGCCGAGCTCCAGGCCTACTACCGTGAGCACGGCCGCGATCCCGACGAGTGCGTCGTGGCCCATGAGAACTTCCTGCACCTGGTGCTGACGAACGACCCCGCGAAGGCGCGTGAGGAGCAGCACCGCGCGTTCCTCAAGGTCATGAGCGCCGAGCGAGGACCGAAATACCTGGAGTCGGTCTACCTGTTCGGGACGCCGGACGAAGTGATCGGCTCGCTCCAGGCGCGGGTCGACGCGGGCGTGGAGTACTTCGTGCTGCACACCATGACGCCCGACCCGGGCCAGCTCCGGGACTGGGTCGACGAGATCATCCCGAACGTCCGGTTTCCAGCCTCCGCCGGCCGGATGCGGCGCGCGGCGCCCGCGGTGCAGTGACCAGCCGGGTCGCCCTGCTCGGCAAGCCGCTGCGGCGACGCCATTCCCAGGTCATGCACGATGCCGCGTTCGAGGCTGCCGGCATCGACGCCCATTACGAGCTCCTGGAGCTGGAGCCCGACGCGGTGGAGGCCGCCGTCACGGCGGCCCGCGGCCCCGGTTGGCTCGGCCTGCAGGTCACCGCCCCATACAAGCGGATGGTCGCGGGCCTGTGCGACAGGGTCGAGCCGGACGCCGCGACGATTGGCGCCGTGAACAGCGTGGTGCGGTCAGGAACTGGTGAGCTCGTCGGGTTCAATACCGACGCGCCCGGGTTCCGCGCGGGGGTCGAGCTCGCCATGGAGCGGCCGTTGGCGGGAGCCAGCGTGGTCGTCGCGGGAGCAGGTGGCGCCGCCCACGCCGTGGTCTTCGCCTGCCTCAGCGCCGGCGCACGCCAGGTCGCACCCTTGCGTCCGCCGAGCAGCTCGCTGACCGCTTTGCCCACGTCGGAGGCGCATCGATATCGGTTGCGGGGCTGGGGGATCCTGCGTTTTCGCGGGCGCTCCGGTCCGCGGACGTGGCGGTGAACGCAACGACCGTCGGGATGCTCGAGCCCGGGATGACCATCGAGGTCGAGGACTTGCCGCCGGGGGCGACGGTCTTCGACCTCGTCTACGTGCCGGCCGAGACGCCGCTGCTTCACGCTGCGCGCGCGCGTGGCCTGCGAGCCGCGAACGGGTCGGAGATGCTGATCCAGCAGGCGGCGATCGCGTTCGAGCGCTGGACCGGCGTGGCCGGCATGGCCGACGTGATGCGTGCTGCCGTCGCGCCGCTGCTTGCCGACCTCGGTGCCCCTGCCTGACGGATGCGGTTCGCGGCGTGGTGACGGTCTGGATCGAGCACATCGGGGAGCTCACCACCACCATCGCGTGACCGTGACAAGGAGGACCTCGCGATGAAACCGTCGACCGTGTTCCTGGGGGAGATGACCAACCTGGAGGTCGAGTCGTTCCTGCGGGAACACCAGACCGTGATCGTCCCCACCGGTTCGACGGAGCAGCACGGTCCGCACGGCCCGCTTCTGACGGACGTCCTCATCCCTCAGGAGGTGGCCCGTCGCGTCGCGCCCGTCGTGGGTGCCGTCGTGGCGCCCCCGATCAACTACGCCCTGTCCTACCCACACGTGGGCTTCACGGGCGTCGTGCACATTCGGATTCCCACCTTCATGGCGCTGGTCGAGGACCTGTGCGCGTCGCTCGCGGCGGCCGGCTTCAAGCGGATCGTGTTCCTGAACGGCCACTACGACAACACCTACGCGATCGCGTACGCCTGCGCGAACGCGGCTGACCGGATGCCCGCGGGCGTGCGCGCCTTCCCGATCAACTACTGGGACGGCATGTCCGCGACCGAGGCTGCCGAGTTCTTCGGCCCGACAACCGGACTCCACGCGAACCGCGGTGAGACGTCGGCGGTGCTCGCGATCGACCCGGCGCTGGTGGACATGGAGCGGGCGAACGCCGAGATGCCCCCGTTCCCGGAGGTCACGAGCCCAGCCCCGGTGCACACCGCGTTCTTCTTCTCCGCGCCGGGCTCCGTCCATCGCGCCACCCACTCGGGCACCTGGGGCGACGCGCGGGAGGCAACGGCCGAGTTCGGGCAGCGCTACCTCGAGGTCGTCGTGAGGACGACCATCCGCATGCTCGACGACATCGAGCGAACGTTCGAGGCGATGCCGAAACGCTGACGAGCCTCCGCTCGAGCAGCTCGATCAGCCGGCAGCAATCGGCGCGACGGCAGCCTTCGCAGCCCTTCGCTCGGCTTCCTCCGCGCCGTGGATGGCAGCTCCGATCGCCCCGGCCCACGTGCCCAGGGCCGCGGTGACCACCTCGACCTCGTCCAGGGACGTCGTGCGGACGCGTCGTCGCAACTCGTCGCGGATCGGTCTCATGAGCAGGTCGGCGCCCGCCGCGACCCCACCCCCGATCACGACCCGGTCAGGCGCGATGACGGTAACCATGTTGGCGATCCCGATCCCGAGGTAGCGGCCAACCAGCGCGAGGCCCTCGCTCGCGCGGACGTCACCCGCGCGAGCCCGTGCGACCCCTTCCTCGGCCGTCGCGGTCCCGCACGCGGCGGCGATCCGGTCAGCTCGGGTGAATGCCTCCAGGCAGCCGCGGTTCCCGCAGCCGCACGAGGGCCCGTCGGGCTCGAGCGTCTGGTGCCCAATCTCACCAGCGGTGCCGTCGTGCGCCTGGATCACGCGGCCGTCAACGGCGATGACTCCCCCCACGCCCGTCCCGAGCACTAGTCCGACCATCGAGGAGGCGCCCCGCCCGGCGCCCAGGCGAAGCTCCGCGAGACCGAACGCACGCGCGTCGTTGATCAGGAATGCCGGCAGGCGCAGCGCCGTGCCGACCGGGCCGGCCACGGGCTTCCCGGCCCAGGCGCCGGGAAAGTTCGTCAGGAAGCGCGTCGTGCCCGCAACTGGGTCGTACAGGCCGGGTATCCCGATTCCGACCGAAATGACTCGCTTGGAGCGCCGAATCGCCTCCGCGCCGACCGTCGCGAGGCGCTGCACCACCGCGTCCGGGCCGTCCGCCGTCGGCGTGGCCACCTGATCGCGGTCGAGCACGCGCCATTCGTCTGCCTCGCGCTCGACGACCACCCACTTGATGTTCGTGCCGCCCAGGTCGAGGCCGAGATGCCGGCTGGTGAGCGAAGCGTCACCCACGTCGGTCAGGTCTCGCCGGTCACCCGGGTGTAGGCGGCTGCCACGGCGACGATGATGGCGCCGAACAACACCTGGCGAACGGCCTCGGGGTAGCCCAGCGACGAGAGCAGCGACGAGACGACGGTGAGGATCAGCGCCCCGACGATGGTCCCGCCGTAGCCGCCCCGGCCGCCCAGGATCGACGTCCCGCCAATCACCGCCGCGGCGACAGACGGTAGAACCGCGCTGTCCACGAGCGTGACGCTGGCGACGTTCGTGTAGCCCGAGTACAGGAACCCGGCGATTGCCGCCAGTAGCGCCGAGATGACGTACAGGACGACCAGGATCTGCCACGACCGGGCGCCCGACAGGCGGGCAGCAATCGGGTTGTCGCCGATCGCGTAAAGGAGCCGGCCATAACCCGTTCGCTTGAGGCCTACCAGGATGAGGGCGGCCACGGGCACGAAGACCACCAGGCTGAATGGGACGACCTCGGCGTACGCCTGGGACCCCAGCGACCGGAACTCGCGCGGAACTCCGGTCGAGGTGACGACGGACTGCAGCTGCCAGACGTTCGCCAGGCCAAGGATCACGAAGCTCATGCCCAGGGTCATGATCAGCGGGTGGACCCGGAAGACGCCGACGCCGATCCCGGTCACGAACCCGGCGATCGCGGCGGCTATGAGCGCGACCACGACCCCGGTCGGCCAACCCGCGCCGGCCGCGAATGACGCGACGACGAAGCCCGCCATCGAGCCGACCGCGCCGACGGACAGGTCGATGCCACCCGTCAACATCGTGAGCGTTTGGCACCCGGCGAGAATGGCAAGGAGCACGGCGGCGCGCAGGATGACGCCGATCCATTCGGGACCCACGATGCCCGGGCGCGCGAGCTCGCTGACGACCACAAGGATCGCGAGCAGGAACAGCAGCGGGATCATGGGCCGGTCCCTGAACAGGGCACGCCAGGCGGCACCAGTGAGCCACGCGTTTCGCGCGCCAGAGGCGCTGGCCACGCCGCTCATGCGCGCGAAGCCCGTATCTGAACCAGGCTGCCGATCATCACCACTCCGATGAGGATCAGCCCCTGCAGCACCGTCGCGAAGTTGGTGTTGATGTCAAGGAACGTCATGTCCGTCCGGATCAGCTGGAGGATGATGACCGCGAGGATCGGCCCGAACACGCTGCCCCGCCCGCCGGCGAGGCTGACGCCGCCGAGGACGACCGCGGCGACGCTCAGGAGGGTGTAGGGCCCGGGAACCGGGGTCCCGATCCCGGTGCTGGCCGTGAGGGAAACACCAGCCAGTGCCGCGAACAAGCCCATGAGGGTGTAGGAAAGGATCCTCGTCCGACCGACCGACACGCCACTGCGGAACGCCGCCAGCCGGTTGCTGCCGATGGCGTACAGCGAGAGGCCCAGCCACGACCGGCGGACCGGGATCCAGATGAGCGCGACGACGACGATGAGGCCGACGGCCGCCTTGGGAATCCATTCGTTGCCGAGCGATCCGGACACGAGTTCCGGGAGCCACTTCGCCGAGCCGCCGCCCGGGGTCGGGAGCACGAGCAGGGCGCAGCCCGCCCACACGAACGACATCGCGAGCGTGACGATGATGTCGGGGACGCGGGTGAGGACGATCAGGGTGCCGTTGACGGCGCCCAGCGCGAGGCCCAGGAGCAGCACACCCAGGACCACGGCGACGCCGAACTCCTCGGATCGGCCCTGCATCTGGGTGGCCGCGACCACGTTGACCAGCGCCATCATCGAGCCGATCGAGAGGTCGATCCCACCCGATAGCACGACGATCGCCTGCGCCACCGCCGCCAGGGCGAGTGGCAGCACGGAGATCGCGAGACCCTGGACCCCAGGCACGCCGTAGCTCGGCTGGATGAGCTTGGTGAACACGAGCAGGATCGCGAGGAACCCGAGCAGGGCGAGGTTCCAGGCGTTTCGCCGCGCCGAGGCGGCGAGCGCATCGGCTGGACGGGCGCGCTCGGTATCGATCGTGCCGGAGACGGCGCTCATCGCTCGCTCACCGGGAGGGCTCGGGCTCCCTCTGCACCTGCGCCGGTAGATCCCTGGGCTGCCGCGACGACCTCCGCGACGGCTTCGCCGGCGACATCCTCGGGCAGCGGCGCGTCCACCCTCAGGTTGTAGGCGGCGCGCAGGAGCGCGGGCTCATCCGCTTCCGCGACGTCGATCTCTGCAACGACCCGGCCGCCGAAGATCACGATGGCCCGGTCGCAGGCCAGCTGTACCTCCTTCAGCTCGGAGGTATAGAGGAGTACGCCGGCTCCGGCTTCGGCGAGATCTCGGAGCAGCAGGTAGATCTGCTGCTTCGTCCGGATGTCGATGCCGCGGGTGGGGTCGAAGCACAGCATCGTGTGCACGCCGCCCGCGACCCAGCGGGCAATCGTGACCTTCTGCTGGTTCCCGCCGGACAGCCGCCGGACCTCGCTTCCCGCCCGGGTATCGATCTGCAGCTTTGCGACCGCCGCGTCGACCGCCCGCCCCTCGCTGGCGAGGTCGATCAGTCCCCACTGGCGGATCCGGGTCGTGAACGGCAGGGCGATGTTCTCCCGGACCGAGCGCTGCATCAGCAGGGCTTCGGCGCGATCGGCCGCTACGTACACGAGGCCGGCCCGTATGGCGTCGGCCGGATGGCGGAACGACACGGGCGACCCGTCGACGAGCAGTTCGCCACCGCTGGGTCGCTGCGAGCCGGCGAGGATGTCGAACAGCTCGTCCTGGCCCTGGCCCTCCAGCGCGACCACCCCGAGCACCTCGCCTGGCTGGAGGTCGAACGACACGTCGTTGAGCCTCTCGCTGGAGCTGAGGCCGCGAGCCGTGAGACGCGGCGTGCTGCCGGATGCCTTCGCACCGTCCGAGGTCCGCTCGGCAGCCGCCGGCATGTCCTCGACGATCTGGCCGAGCATGAGCTCGACGATGCGCTCCTCCGAGCCCTGGGTGACGTCCACGACACCCACGGTCCTGCCCTCGCGCAGGACGGTTGCCCGGTCGCACACGGCTGCGATCTCGATCATGCGGTGAGAGATGAAGATCACGGACCGGTCGCCGCCCCGCTCGCGGCCGACTGCTGCGAGGACCCGCTCGGTGAGGTTCGCCGGCAGCGCGGCGGTGATCTCGTCGAGCATCAGTACGTCGGGCTCGATCGCCATGGCGCGGGCCAGGTCGATGATCCGAAGCGACGCGAGCGGCACGCGCCGCGCGATGCTCGAGAGGTCCAGATCCTCGATGCCCAGCTCGTTCAGCCAGTGGCGGAACGGCTCGATCGGCGTCTCCGTCAACCGCAGGTTGGAGCGGATATCGAGATCGGGGATCAGCGCCGGTTCCTGGTAGACCGACACAATGCCGCCCCGGCGCGCTTCAGCCGGCGAATGGACGGTGCGCTGTCGCCCGCGCACCGTGATCGTGCCGCCGTCCGGTCGGACGGCGCCAGTGAGGATCTTAAGGAGCGTGCTCTTGCCGGCGCCGTTCGCACCCATCAGGGCGTGGACCTCGCCCGGCCGCACGGCCAGCGACGCCGACCGGAGGGCAACGACGGCGCCGTAGGTCTTCGAGATCCCGGTCGCCTCGAGCAGGAGGTCAGTGGAGGTGAGGGTCATCCGCTCCTCGTGCCCATCAAGTTGGGGGATGCCGGTGGTACCGGCATCCCCCTCTGACTAGCCTGGTTCGGGCGGAGGTTACTCGCCCGGGCCCTTGCAGGCGATGGCCTGCGCTGGCGTGTACGTGGTCCAGCCGTCGATCGTGATGCCGAGCGGCCAGTTCGGGTCGAGCCCGGGGACCGACTGCCACGACTTCAACTTGGCCTTCCCGTCATCGGTCAGGTTGTCGACGGCGACGGGCTGCAGGAGAACGGTGTTCGGCTGGCTGGCCGACGGATCGGTCGTGACGGCCTCACCGTTGAGGAGCTTCAGGGCCAGCGCAATGCCTGCGCCGCCAACGGCGGCGGTGTTGGTCACGGCGACGCCCTTCAGCCCCGGATAGCCGACCGGGTCGAGGAGCTGCTTGACGAATGCGCCGAGGTCGGCGCCCACGATCGGCACGAACGACTTGTGGGCCGCCTTGATCGCGTCGACCACCATCGAGTCCATGCCGGACGTCCAGATGCCCTGGATGGTGTCGTACTGGCCGCTGGCGAGGAAGTCATTGATCAGCTTGGTCGCGGTCGCCGGGTCCCACCCGGTGGCGACGCCATCGGCGTTCGGGACGACCTTGATGTTGGGGTAGCTCTTGAGGATGTTCTTGAATCCGATGTCACGGTCGGAGTCGGCGGGATGGCCGGCCAGGCCGCGCATGTAGTACACGGTGCCCTTGCCGCCCAGCTGGTCGAACAGCCACTTGGCACCAAGCTCGGCGTACTTGACCTGGTTGTTGTACAGGTTGTAGGTGTTCGGGTCGGTGACATAGGCGTCGACCGACACCGTCTTGATCCCGGCATTCTTCGCTTCCTGGAGCGCCGGGTTCAGAGCAGCCTTGTCATTCGGGTTGAAGACGATCGCGTTGACGCCCTTCGAGATCAGGTCGCGGATGTCGGCGAGCTGGCCCGCCGGATCCGTATTGCGGTGGATCGTCGTGAGCCCGGAAACCTTGCCGGACACCAGGGCCTGCGCCTTGGCGGTGCAGACCTGTTCCTCGCGGAAGCCGTTGCCGACGCCCCCGCCGTTCGAGTAGCCGATCTTGTAGGTCTTGGCCCCGCCCGAGGAGCCAGCACCGGTGCAGGCGGACGCGACGACCATGATGGCCGNCGCCTGGGTCATGCGTTCTCCTCCTACTGACGACGGGCCGAACGGCCGCGTCGACGAACTGACTTCCCGCCACGGGGAGCCGATGCCTGCAAAAAGTAACTGTTGTACCTCCTGCGCGTAATGCGTTGGAACCTAACCCTCGCGAGAGATGGTCCGGGCAACGCGCCGCGCGTGCTCCTGATAGGCGCGATCGAACAGTTCCCGGGACCGATCGGGGCCTACGACCGAGGCCCGGGTGATGACCGGAGGCAGCGCCCCACGGTCGGCGAGCAACTGCGCAGTGCGCACCTTGATGGAGTTGGCGATCGCGACTGCGGCGACCGTCGAGCCCGGTTCGACCGGCGTGTCGAGGCCGTCGATGGTGACGAGGGCGTCGGCACGCGGGGTGCACAAGTC
>VBFZ01000114.1 GCA_005880805.1 Chloroflexota bacterium
TTGAACGTCCGCTCGCGGCTCGCCTGGTCGTCGCGGGCGGCGACGGTCACGAGCTGGCGCGGGCTGACGCCGTCCGACAGGCCGTGGATGGCGTACGACTCGCGCCCGCTCAGCCCGAGCGAGGCCGCGCTCTCCCCGGGCTGGAACTGGAGCGGCAGCACGCCCATGCCGACGAGGTTGGACCGGTGGATCCGCTCGAACGACTCGGCGAGCACCGCGCGGATGCCCAGCAGTGCCGGTCCCTTCGCCGCCCAGTCGCGCGACGAGCCGGAGCCGTACTCCTTCCCGGCGATGACCAGGAGCGGCACGCCTTCCGACGCGTAGCGCATGGCCGCGTCGTACAGGAACTGCTCCTCGCCGTCCGGAAGATGGACGGTGTACGGACCTTCGCGGCCCTCCACGAGCCGGTTTCGCAGCCGGATATTGCCGAATGTGCCGCGGATCATGACCTCGTGGTGGCCCCGCCGCGCGCCGTAGGAGTTGAACTCGAGCGGTCCGATGCCGTGGGCCTGGAGCCACTGGCCTGCGGGCGACCATGGCGCAATCGATCCGGCCGGCGAGATGTGGTCTGTGGTGACCGAGTCGCCCAGGACGGCGAGCACGCGGGCGCCCTCGATGTCGCCGGGCGCGGGCGGCCGTGGACCGATGCCCTCCAGGAACGGCGGCCGGGCGATGTACGTCGACGCCGGGTCCCACACATAACGGTCACCGGGCGGAATCGGGAGGGCGCGCCAGCGGTCGTCGCCTTCAAACACGACCGAGTAGGTGCGCTCGAACAGCTCCGGGTCGATCGCGTCACCGATCACCTGCCGGATCTCCGCGGACGCGGGCCACAGGTCGGAGAGATACACGTCCCGCCCGTCCTCGCCCGACCCGAGGGGCTCGCTGGTCAGGTCGATGTCGACGCGCCCCGCAAGCGCGAACGCGACGACGAGTGGCGGCGAGGCGAGGTATGACGCGCGGGCCAGCGGGTGGATCCGGCCCTCGAAGTTGCGGTTGCCTGACAGAACCGCCGCGACGATCAGGTCGTTCTTCTCGATCGCCTCGCGCATCGCGTCGTCCAGCGGTCCCGAGTTGCCGATGCAGGTCGTGCAGCCGTAGCCGGCGAGGGCGAAGCCGAGCTGCTCGAGCGGAGCCATCAGGCCTGCCGATTCGAGGTAGCCGGTGACGGCCTTCGAGCCCGGCGCGAGGGAGGTCTTGACCGTCGGTGACACGCGCATGCCGCGCGCGACGGCGTTCCGGGCGAGCAGACCGGCGCCGATCATGACCGTCGGGTTCGAGGTGTTCGTGCACGACGTGATCGCCGCGATCGCGACGGAGCCCGACTGGACGACCGCCCGTTGTCCATTGATCGCGATCTCGACCGGCCGGTACCGGCGAGCGTCGATCGGTCCCTCCTCTACCTGCGGTACGGGCGCGGGCGGTGGGTCGTCCGCGCCGGGTCTTGCCCCCTGGAACGACGGCGGGTCACTGGCCGGGAACGACTCGGCGGACGCTTCCTCCACCCTGCCGGTTGGGGCGAGAGGCTCCTGCCTGAGCGGAGCCGCCCCGATCGCCTCGAGGCCGTCGGGGTAGATAGACCGGAAGTTCTGGCGAAGGGCGCGGAGCGGGACGCGGTCCTGCGGACGGCGTGGCCCGGCCACCGACGGCTCGACCGTGCCCAGGTCGAGCTCGAGCGTCGCATCGAACTCCGGGCCCGCCCCGGGCTCACGCCACAGGCCCTGCGCACGTGCGTAGCGCTCCACGAGCTCGACCAGTTCCGGTGGGCGCGCAGTGAGTCGCAGGTACGCGAGCGTCTCGTCGTCGATCGGGAAGAGTGTGGCGGTCGCCCCGAACTCAGGGCTCATGTTGGAGATCGTCGCGCGGTCCGCGAGTGCGAGGCCCGCCAGGCCGTCACCGGCGAACTCGACGAACGCGCCCACGACGCCGAACGACCGCAGCATCTCCGTCACCACGAGGACGACGTCCGTCGCGGTCGAGCCGGAGGGCAGCTCGCCGGACAGGCGAACGCCCACGATCCGTGGCATCGGCTGGTAGAGGGGCTGTCCAAGGAGCACGGCCTCCGCCTCGATGCCGCCCACGCCGTAGCCCAGCACGCCGAGGCCGTTGATCATCGTCGTGTGCGAGTCGGTTCCCACCAGCGTGTCGGGAAACGCGACGCGGGTGCCGCCTTCGTCGCGGGTCGCCACGACCGTGGCGAGGTACTCGAGGTTGACCTGGTGGACGATCCCCGTGCCTGGCGGTACGACACGCAGCCCGTCGAACGCCGTCTGCGCCCAGCGAAGGAGCTGGTAGCGCTCCGTATTGCGCTCGTACTCGCGGGCGACGTTATAGAGGAACGCCTGCGGGGTGCCGTACATGTCGACCTGTACGGAGTGGTCGATGACCAGGTCGGCGGGCACCAGCGGGTTGACCTTGCCCGGGTCGCCCCCGAGCTCGGCCATCGCGTCCCGCATCGCGGCGAGATCCACGACGGCAGGCACGCCGGTGAAGTCCTGGAGGATCACCCGCGCGGGCAGGAACGGGATCTCGGCCTCGGCTGCCTGCCCCGGCCGCCATGAGCACAGCGTCTCGACCGCGTCGACGCCGACCGCCCCGTTGCCGGCGTTGCGCAGCGCGTTCTCGAGGAGGATCTTGAGGGTGACCGGCGCGCCCTGGAGGTCGACACGATCCGCGAGCACCGACAGCCGATAGTAGTCCGGCAGGCCGGGTCCGAGCGAAGCCCGGGCGCCCAATGGGTCGCTTGGTGGCACGCATCCTCCCGTGCTGGGGGTCGATACACTCGGTCGGTGCAAGAGTACCGCGGGGTCTGTCGAGCAGGGCTCGAACGGGAGCCGGCGCAGGTGACGGACCGGTGAGGGCGTGGCGGGAAGGCCGGCGCGAGGCATCCGAGTCGCTCGATTCACCCGATTCGCGCCCTTTGCGCGCCGCCGATCGCACTCTCGACCTGGACAGCTCCACCCTCGCCGACATCCAGGCCGCCGGCATCGACCTCGATCCGGGCGGCCCCCGCCCCGATCACGACCCCAACGAGCTGCACACGCATCCCCACGTCCGCTCGCTACCTGGAGAGCCACCGATCATCGGGATCGTCGGGGGCGGGGCCGTAGGAAGCGCGCTTGCGGTCGCGCTCACGAGGGCCGGCTGGCCGATTGCGGCCATCGCGAGCCGGGATCCGGAGCGCCGGGCTCGGCTCAGCAAGCTGGTCGGCGGGACCCGGGCCTTCGCAGAGGCCAACGCGCTGCTCGATGAGGTCGAGCTTATTATCGTGGCCGTCCCCGACGACGCGATCGCCCCGCTCGCAGGCAGCCTGCGCATGTACAGCGGGCAGGCGATGGTCCACACGAGCGGGCTGCTCGGGTCCGAGGTGCTCGCCCCGGCGATGGCCGCCGGGACCCAGATCGGCTCGTTCCATCCGCTCGTGGCGTTCGCGGACATGGAGCGAGCGGTCGAGGCGCTTCGCGGCGCGACCGTCGCCGTGGAGGGCGACGAGCAGCTGATGGACCTGCTCGCCCGGATGGCCGAGGCGGTCGGAGCGATACCGGTTCGGCTCGCGGCGGGCACCAAGCCCGCCTACCACGCGGCGGCGGTGCTGGCGGCCGGCGGGTTCGTGGCACTGCTGGACGCGATCGCCCGCCTCGCATCCGTCGCCGGGCTCGACGAGCAGGGCGCCCTGGCCGTGTACGGCCGGCTGATCGAGCAGACCCTTGGGAACGCGAGGGCGATCGGGATCGGGCCCGCGTTGACCGGACCGATGACCCGCGGCGACACCGGTACGGTGTCCGCCCATCTGGCCGAGCTCCGATCCCGCGAACCGGGCGTTCTTGACCTCTACGTGGCCGCCGCCAGGCGCGAGTTGGACCTCGTGGAGGAGCGGCGCGGACTGACACCGGAGGCGATCGCAGCCCTCCGCGATCTGCTTGCAAAGCCGCCTTGAGGCGCTAGGATTGCGGCCATGCAGCACAGCATTGCCGCGAGGTTCGCGGCCCGACCGGCGGCGCGATTCGTGCGCCCTTCGGCCCGGGCCCGCGAGCGGCGACTGGGGCTCCGGCCGATGGGCTCATTCCGGCCCGCGTCGGCGACCCTGACCGTGCTGCGTCGCGCCGACCTCGGACCGCTGGTCCAGCCCCACGCCGGCTGGCGCGCCCTGCACGCGGCGCGCCCGGTCCACTCGACCAGCGGATCGCTGCGCAGGACCGACCGGATGCGCTGGGCGCACTCTGGAGACAGCCCGGCGACCCGGCGCGCAGGCGCCACGTCGGCGCCGTGGCAAGGCTGAGGAACGCGACCGCCACTTCTGCCGGCGGAATCGTCGTCGACTGGAGATCGGGCAGCCCCTGGCTCGTGGTTGGCATGCGGCGGCGCGAACGGGTTTCGGTGACCTGGACGCTGCCCAAGGGCACGCCCTCGGCAGGCGAATCGATCGAGGAGACGGCCCTGCGCGAGGTCGCCGAGGAGACTGGGCTCGAGGTCCGCATCACGCGCCCGCTCGGTTCGATCGAGTACTGGTTCGTCAAGCGCGGCGCCCGCATCCACAAGACGGTTCACTACTTCCTGATGGAACCCATCGGCGGCGACCTGTCCCGCCACGACCACGAGTTCGAACAAGTGCGCTGGATCCCATTCGACGAGGCTCCCGCCCTGCTGACTTTCGAGACCGAGCGCGAGCTCGTCGAGCGTGCCGCCCGGGAAATCGGGTGGACGCTGCACGGTTCCACTGCGCCGGCCGCCGCCGGGGCGGCCTCTCACTTGGCGGACAAGGGGAGTTGAGCCCTATCGGGAACGCCGGCGTCCGGGTTGATCGTGGGGCGGGGGATTGAGATGACCGACCTGATCGACCACGACGTCCACGAGACGCCGCTGGTCGACCGACACCGGACGCTCGGTGCTCGGCTGATCCAGTTCGGTGGCTGGCGCATGCCGCTGCAGTACAGCGGGATCCTCGACGAGCATCGCGCGGTCCGCCAGCGTGCCGGCCTGTTCGACCTGAGTCACATGGGCGAGCTTTTCGTGGAGGGCGCCGACGCGGGCAAGGCACTGGCCGGTGCCCTCGTCACCGACCCGCCGTCCCTGGCCGAGGGCCGCGCCCACTATTCGATGATCTGCGCGCCCGACGGCGGGATCCTCGACGACCTGATCATCTACCGCCTGGCCGAGGAGCGCTTCCTGGTCGTGGCGAACGCCGCCAACACGAAGGTCGTCAGCGACGCCCTCGCCGAGCGCATCGCGGGATCGCGTGCCGTGCTCGACGATCGATCGCTGGCCACGGCCCTGTGCGCCGTCCAGGGGCCGAGCTCGCCAGGCATCCTCGGCCCGCTGACCAGCGTGGACCTGGGATCGCTGCGCTACTACGCGATCGCGGAGGCCGACGTGGCCGGCGTCGACGCGCTCGTCGCGCGGACCGGCTACACGGGCGAGGACGGCTTCGAGGTGTTCGTGGACACCGCCCACGCTGACCGGCTGTGGGACGCCTTGTTCACGGCCGGACAGGATGCCGGCCTGCTGCCCTGCGGACTGGGTGCACGCGACACGCTTCGGCTCGAGGCGGGCACGGAACGAACCCGTTCGAGGCAGGCCTCGGTCGGGTCGTCAAGCTCGAAAAGGGGGTTGATTTCGTGGGCCGGGCGGCGCTCGAAAAGGTCGCCCGGGAGGGCCCGGCGAAGCGGCTCGTCGGGCTGGTCGTCCGCGAGCGCGGGATCGCCCGATCCAGCTATCCGGTCTTCGAGGGCGAACGCCGAACCGGCCAGGTCACGAGCGGAACGCTGTCGCCGACGCTGGGCGTGCCGATCGCAATGGCCTACGTGGCGCCGCAGGACGCCGAGCCGGGTACGATACTGGCCGTCGAAATTCGCGGGCAGCGGGTGGCGGCGGAAGTCGTGCCCCTGCCGTTCTACAAGCGGCCGCGCTCGACCTGACACCGGTGCCCGGCTTCGGGCGCCGGAGCGAGCGCAGGATGCCCGACCACTCAGGCTTTGCTGCCGCCGGTACGCGGCGCCATTCCAGGGAGGCTCGCCGGCGATGGTTCCAGCGGATCTTCGCTATACGAAGGAGCACGAGTGGGTCCGGCTCGAGGACGACGTCGCGACCGTCGGGATCACGCCCTACGCGGCCGAGCAGCTGGGCGACATCGTGTTCGTGGAACTGCCCGCCAGCGGCGCGTCGCTCGAGCAGTTCGCGCCTTTCGGGGTGGTGGAGTCGGTCAAGGCGGTGAGCGACCTCTTCGCCCCGGTCGCCGGCGAGGTCGTGGAGGCGAATGAGGAGCTCCATGCGAAGCCGGAGCTCGTCAACAGCGACCCCCTCGGCGAGGGCTGGATGATCAAGGTTCGAGTCGCCGATCGCGGCCAGGTCGAAAACCTCCTGGATGCGAACGCCTACGATCAGCTGACGGCTGCGAGCTGACGACCCTGCCCATCTCGCCGATGACCTGACCAGATGCCCTACGGACCGCATACCCCCGACGATCGGGCGCAGATGCTCGCCGCGCTCGGCATCTCCACCGTCGACGAGCTGTTCGCGGATATCCCGCGCGAGCTTCGCGCCAGTCCCCTCAACCTCCCACCGCCCGAGCCCGAGCTCGAGCTGTCCGCGCGGCTATCGGGGCTTGCCCGTCGGAACCGCGTTGACATGGCCAGCTTCCTCGGCGCGGGGGCATATCGCCACTACACGCCCGCAGTCGTCGACCAATTGCTTCTGCGGGGGGAGTGGTACACGGCTTACACCCCGTATCAGCCGGAGGTCAGCCAGGGCACGCTGCAGTCCATCTACGAATATGAGTCGCTGATCGCCGAGCTGACCGGTCTCGACGTGGTGTCGGCGTCGCACTACGACGGCGCTGCCGCAACCGCGGAGGGCGCGCTCATGACCTGTCGGGCCACGCGCCGCGAGCGGGTGCTCGTCAGCCGTGCGGTCCACCCCGACTACCGGGCGACCATCCGGACGTACCTCAGCGTCGGGGGGCTGGTGGTCGACGAGATCCCGCTCGTCGCCGACGGCCCCGCCGCCGGAACGACCGATCTCGCAGCCCTTCAGCACATGCTCGCAGACGAGTCGGAGCCGGTCGCGGGAGTCGTCGTCGCCAATCCGAACTTCCTCGGCCTGCTCGAGCCGATGGCGGAGGTTGGTCGCCTGGCGCACGCGGTGGGCGCCCTGTTCGTTTCGGTCGTGGAGCCCGTCTCGCTCGGCGTGCTGCTGCCGCCAGGTGGCTATGGCGCTGACATCGCCGCGGGTGAAGGACAGCCCCTCGGGATCCCGCTCCAGTACGGCGGGCCCTATCTCGGGCTGCTCGCATCGACCGAGGCGCTCGTCCGCCAGATCCCCGGCCGGCTGGTCGGGCTGACGAAGGACCTCGACGGACGCCGCGCGTTCGTCATGACGCTGCGTGCTCGCGAGCAGGACATCCGCCGCGAGAAGGCGGCCAGCAACATCTGCACGAACCAGGCGCTGCTGGCGCTTGCGGCGAGCATCTACCTCGCGGCGATCGGGCCCCATGGCCTGCGCGACGTCGCAGCCCTGGGTGCGGCGCACGCTGCGGCCCTCGAGGACGCTCTCGCCGACGCAGGCGCGCCGCGTCTCCACCCGGGCCCGTACCTGAACGAGTTCGCCATCCGGGTCCCGGATGCCGCCGCCGTCCACCGCGGCCTGCTCGACCGCGACGTCCTGGCCGGGCTGGTCCTTGCCGAGGCCGAGCCCGAGGACCCTTCGCTCGCAGACGGGTTGCTCGTGTGCGCAACCGAGGTTACGACCAAGGACGACATCGACCGTTTCGCCAGCGCCCTGCGAGCCGAGCTGCGGAAAACAGATCGGATCCCGGCCGTGCCGGTCGCCGGAGGGGTCGCCTCGTGAGCGTCACCGGGCCGCGACTCCAGCCCGTGCTCTTCGAGCGATCGAAACCGGGCCGCGGCGATGGCAAGGTCCCGCATCCGCCGAAGGACGCCCTCGACCGTGTGCCGTCGGACCAGCTCCGTGCGGCGCCGCCCGCGCTTCCGGAGCTCAACGAGCCCGAGGTCGTACGCCATTACGTGAACCTGTCCCAGCTCAATCACGCGGTGGACACCGGGTTCTACCCGCTCGGCTCGTGCACCATGAAGTTCAACCCGAAGCTCAACGAATGGGCCGCGCGCCTGCCCGGCTTCGCCGGCCTGCACCCGGAGGCGCCGGACGAGATCGCGCAGGGAACGCTGCAGCTGCTCTTCGAGCTGGAGGCGATGCTCGCCGAGATCAGCGGCATGCGCGCCGTTTCCCTCCAGCCGGCCGCAGGTGCGCAGGGCGAGCTGACCGGCATCCTCATGATTCGGGCCTACCACCGCAGCCGCGGCGACGTCGAGCGGACCGACGTGCTCGTGCCCGACTCGGCCCACGGGACGAACCCGGCGACCGCCACCATGGCCGGCTTCCGGACCGTGAACGTGCCATCCGCGCCCGACGGCGGCGTCGACGTGGACGCCTTCCGCGCCGCACTCGGACCGCGCACCGCGGCCGTCATGGTCACGAATCCGTCCACGCTGGGGTTGTTCGAGCCGCGGATCGGCGAGCTGTTGTCCGCGGTCCACGAAGCGGGTGCGCTCGCTTACATGGACGGCGCCAACCTCAACGCGATCCTTGGCCGCTTCAAACCGGGCGAAGCGGGCTTCGACGTCATGCACTTCAACGTGCACAAGACGTTCAGCACGCCACACGGCGGGGGCGGGCCGGGTGCCGGCCCCGTCGGCGTCGGCGAAACGCTGCTGCCCTTCCTGCCCTGGCCGCGGGTGCTCCGCGAGACGGACGGCAGCTTCCGCCGTGAGCGGCCCGGAGAGCGGCCGACCTCCATCGGCCGGCTGCGCAGCTTCGTCGGCAACACGGGCGTTCTCGTGCGCGCCTATGCCTACATCCGGGCGCACGGCACGGCGCTCGCGGAGGTGACGAACGACGCGGTCCTGGCGGCGAACTACCTCAAGCAGCGACTCGCGGCCGACGGCTCATACGACATTCCATTCGGGCGACCCTGCAAGCACGAGTTCGTGGCATCCTCCACGTCGCTCCGGAAGGAGACCGGCGTCCGAACGCTGGACGTGGCGAAACGGCTCATCGATTTCGGATTCCACCCGCCGACGGTGTATTTTCCGCTGACCGTGGACGAGGCGATGCTCATCGAGCCGACCGAGACCGAGTCACTGGAGACGCTGGACGCGTTCGCGGCCGCGCTGATCGAGATCGCTGCGGAGGCCCGGTCCTCGCCGGAGATCGTTACGGGAGCCCCCCAAACCGCACCCGTTCGACGCCTCGACGAAGCGACCGCCGCTCGGCAGCCGGACCTGCGCTGGAGGCCGATGACCGGACGGCAGATGCCTTGTCCGGATTGAACCCGAATGAACCTCCGCACCGAAACCGGCGTATGGAGAGGGTGGGAGCGAAGGTTAGACCAGGAGAGCCCGGAGGTCTGACCACGAAAGACACGAGGGTCACCTCGGAGGAGGAGGCCCGGCAAGCCGACGCAGCGCTACTGCGCCGGATGCAGGGCGATGACCTGGACGCGTTCGAAGAATTCTTCGCTCGCTATCGAACGCCGGTCTATCGGACGGCCTACGGGCTCACTGGCGACCCCCACGCCGCCGAGGAGGTCCTGCAGGACACATTCGCGCGCGCCTACCAGCGGCGCGCGGTCCTGCGCACGGACGTCTCGCCCCTGCCCTGGCTCCATCGCGTGGCGATGAACCTCTGCTACTCGCGCCTCGCACGCCGGCGGCTGGCCTCTGATCCCATCGAGGAGAGCACGGCCGGCCACGTCGTGGACGTCGAGGTCGAGCCGCCTGAGCGCGCCGAGCGGCGCGAGCTCCGGCAGATCGTCCGTGAAGGGGTCGCGGCCCTGCCCGCCAAGCAGCAGGGCGTGGTCGTCCTCTACTACCTCCACGGACTGTCGCTGCAGGAGACGGCGACGATCCTCGGCATTCGCGTCGGCACCGTGAAGTCGCGACTCCACTACGCGCTGCGCGGGCTTCGTGCCCACCTGGAAGGCGACCGCCGCTTCGGCGGTGCGTACTGGCCGGCCGGACCGGTGGATGTCGAGGTCGAGGAGGCATAGGGCCCGTGCTCTTTCGCAATGAGTGCCGACGCCACCGCGAGGCGCTGATCGCGTTCCTGGCGCGCTCCGAGCCCGGCGAACGACCGCACGCCGCGCTCGACCACCTCGACCGCTGCGAGCGGTGCGAGGCCGAGATGGCTCAAACGGCGCTCGCCGTCTCAGGGCTTCGCCGGCTCTTGGAGGAGGCGCGCGTCGCCGAGCCGCCGGCCGTCGTCTGGCCACGCCTCCGCGAGCAGGTCGGGCGACCCCGTCGCCCAAGCTTCGGGAGCGCTCTCGCCGCGCCGCTCGTTGGAGCCGCGCTTGTCGCCGTCCTCGTCGCACCGCTGGCCGTCGACCCTCGCCTGAACTCCACGCTCCTGCCGGAACAGCCGATCTCGGTGCTCTCCGGCGCCGCACGACAGCGCGCGCTCGAGGCCCAGATCGGCGCCAGCAAGCCGGCCAGGGTGCCGGCGCCCACGTTCGTCGCTACCGGCCCGGACCTCAGGTGGATGAGGCCCAATCCTGATGGGCGCCGTCCCATCGTCGTTCCTGTGCCCGAGCGTCAGGTCGATCGGCGGATCTGAGGCGGCTCAGGCCACAACGAAGGAGGCTCGCCAGAGAATATTGTTCGGGGCCGTCTCGCGAAAGTTGACAGCTTCGCAATGGCGTCCCCATAGTTACCGACCAGCGCGCGTCGAGCGAAGCTCACGCTGCCTGTCCGCTGCCCGCGTCGACCCTTGCCGGAGGTGGCGCACCCGAGTTGGGTGCCCAGGCGATCGCAGCTGCGGGCGCCACCGTGATGCGGGACCTCGCCGCCTGTGGGAGTGAACAGGGACGACGTGTCCCATCTAGGGAGGACCTTGATGCGTAAACGTCTATTCGGCTTGCTTGCGAGCGCCGGCATTGCGCTCGCAGCCTGTCAAGGCGCAGCGAGCCCCAGCCCGTCGGCGGCCCCGTCGACGGCGGCCTCACCCTCGCCGGCGGCCAGCGCGAGCGGTTCGGGCGCGTCGCCCTCGGCGAGCGGAGCGGTTGACCTCAAGACCGCGATCTTCGGATCCAAGTACAAGCCGGCTCCCGGCACGCCGGGCGGCACGATCGTCATGGGCGAGTGGCAGCCGACCAAAAACCTGCATCCGTTCTACTCGACCTCGTTCACGACCTTCGAGGCCCTCGGCCCGGTCATGCGCGGACTGCTGACGATCGACTCGGATGGCAAGTACATCAACGACCTCGGCGACGGCGACATTCCGACGACCGACAACGGCGGCGTCAAGGTCAGTGGCAACACCTTCACGATCCACGTGAAGATCAAGAGTGGGCTCCTGTGGTCGGACGGCCAGCCGCTCACCCTCAATGACTTCAAATGGACCTGGCAGTTTGCCACCGACAAGGCCCAGTCGGGGTGCACGCTCTGCACCGTGGGATGGACCTCGATCGACAAGGTCGACGTGTCCAGTGACGGCCTCGAGGCAGACATCCACTTCAAGGAGCTGTACGCGGGCTGGCTCGGCTTCCTGACCGGGGCCGGGTTCGTCCTGCCGCAGCACTACTTCAAGGACATCGCGATCAAGGACGCGCCGAAGTCCATGGCGGTAGGACCCGGCCTGTCCAAGATCCCCTGGTCGGGTCCGTTCAAGATCTCGGGCGCTTCGGCTGACGAGATCGACTACGTCCGCAACGACAACTGGAAGGCAGGCGTCGGCGGGCCCCATCCCGCGTACCTCGATGGCCTGAAGTTCAAGTACTTCGCCGACAAGAACGGCATGATCGCGGCGTTCCTCAAGGGCGACATCGACCTCGCCCTCGACATGACGCTTGCCGACTATCCCGCGATCAAGGGCGTCAACCCGGACGTGGGTATAGCCGAGTCGAAGCCGGCCTGGCAGTACGAGCACCTGGACATCCAGGGTGCGCACACCGACAAGGGCCTCGACAAGCTCGATGTCCGCAAGGCCATCGCGATGTCGATCAACAAGGAAGAGATGCTCGGCGTCATCTTCCCAGGCCAGACCGTCACGCCCGCCTGTTCGCCCTCACCGCCTGGCCAGTGGTTCCGCGTGGAAGGCCTGCAGTGCCCGGCGTACGACGTCGAGGGCGCCAAAAAGCTTCTCGACGGCGCCGGCATGACGGCTGGATCGGACGGCAACCGCACGTACAACGGCAAGCCGGTCGACCTCCAGCTGTGCACCACCGCCGGCAACCCGACCCGCCTGACCGAGCTCCAGAAGCTCCAGGGCTACCTGCAGGCGGTCGGCATCAAGAGCCACATCGACACCGGCGACGCGGACTCCGAGGTGTTCGCCACCTGGGCCCAGTCGACGCCGACGACCAAGTGCAGCATCTATCGAGGCAACTACGACATCGCCGACTACGCCTACGTGCTCAGCGGCGACATCTACAACAGCTACTACTTCACCTATCACACGAGCCAGTTCCCTGAAAAGGGCGATCACAGCGGGGCGAACACGACCCGCTTCAGCAACCCCGACATGGACAAGGCGCTCGATGGCGTGAAGACCGACAGCGGGGACCGTCCAGAAGATCTACGTGGACCAGGTCCCCGAGATCCCGCTCTACTACCGTGCAGAAACGACCGGTATCAGCACCAAGCTGCAGAACTGGCCGACCTACAACGTCAGCTCCATCGGCCCGACGTGGGACGTCGAAGACTGGTGGTGCAAGGGCTGCTAGAGCGCAGCTCAGGTAGCTCAATCAGTGCTCCCGAGTGGGTGGGCGCGCGGTCAACCGATCGCGCGCCCGCTCTGTATCCGAACGCCGAGCAGGCGCATTGGCCGAGGTTGCCGTTCGCTGGCAGTCGTATAGTTCGCGACCACGGGGCGCGCGCATGAAGCGAGTGCAGGAAGACCGATGATCAAGTACTTCGTCCACCGCCTCATCCAGGCCATTCCCGTCGTCTTCCTCATCGCGGTCCTGAGCTTTGGTTTGATGATCCAGGCCCCGGGCGGGCCGCAGGCGCAGTTCAACCAGAACCCCCACATCACCCAGGCCGACATCGACAAGTGGCTCGCGGA
>VBFZ01000256.1:0-456 GCA_005880805.1 Chloroflexota bacterium
TGTTACCCACCGAGGGGTTACCAACACCGCTGCTGCAGGGGCCGACCTCCCGATCGATGTAGATCAGGATGTTGTTCAGGTAATCCTCGCCGTCCGGATTGGATGCAGGGGCATCGATCGGTTGGCAGGCTGTGGGATCGGTCGGCGCGGCCAAACATGTGAACCCCGGTGGGCTCCCCCAGCTGTCCAGGCCCGACCCTGTGCTCTGGCCTACTGTGTTGCTCAGGTCTCCGTTTCCCTTGAGCCCTGACGCGGAACAATTGACGCTATTCGTGCTGTTGCAGAACTTGTCGTTGGTCATGATTATCGTAACCGGATTGAGTGCGAAGACCGATCCTCCCTGAATGTTGAACCCTCCGCCGGCCATGACGTACGTACCGCCCTGAAGAATCAGGATGTCGCCGTTGTGAACTTCGATGCCACCCCACACCACGCCGGGTGGCATCGGCTTGGGAT
>VBFZ01000256.1:510-1865 GCA_005880805.1 Chloroflexota bacterium
GCTGGCCCGCGATCGTTGGATGCGTGGCATTCGGGACATACGTGCTGCCGGTCTGCCCAAAATCGGGCACGTGAACAAATGCGAGCGGATCCACTGCGAAATCCGCACCAGCGGTCCATGGAGGACTAACGCCCCCCGCGTCGCCGGAACCCACGACGTAGTTCTGAAACGGAGGATCCGTGGTCAGCGTTGCGCCACCGGACACGACCCCCGCATTCTTGGTCGTGCAGGTCGGTGACGCCGACTTCGCTGCGCTTGAGTCCACCATCACGCCTCCGTTGTGGACGGTGAGGGTTGTGCCAGTACCGTTGATGAAGAAGGATCCGCAATCCGCAGGATTTAGCACTAGGACGCCGAACCCGATGCCGCTGCCGGCAATATTTGCG
This sequence comes from Chloroflexota bacterium, assembly GCA_005880805.1. GTDB lineage: Bacteria > Chloroflexota > Limnocylindria > Limnocylindrales > CSP1-4 > CF-16. Next base: position 897 of record VBFZ01000256.1, read on the forward strand.
GCGACCGCGAGCGCTGAAGCACCAAACTGCCCGCCGCCAAACCACGACTGCACAAAGGACTCGAAGGCGGACGCAACAGAAACTTGCACATAACCAGGCGCTCGAAATCCGCTTGCGACGTTTGGCAGATCACCCACCCCATCCCCCGATCCAGGAACGTGGATCTTGACCACCGTGCCTGACGGTCCACATGTCGAGTCCACTGATCCGGACCCGAAGCCGTTATCTTTCGCGGCTTTGCAAGCGGCCTGCTGAACGGCGGCAAGCGATCCGACAGGGTCCGAGCGCCTGAGTAGCGCGGCGCCCGCGGTGGCCGCGGAGTCAGCGGCGTTCTGCGTCCGCCGACGCTCCGCATATACGCGACCGCCATCGGCGGTCAGACCGAGAGCAAAGATCACGAGTATCTGACCGCTGTCGGAGGTCGCCTCTTTCCGTCGGATCATCGCTCGTGTCCTTTACTCAATGGGTAATCGTCAGCGTTGCCTGCGCCGCAAGCGGAATCGTCCCCTGGCGTATGAACGAGCTCGTAATCGGCAAGAAGCGGTAACACGAGCGAACCGTCACAGGGACATCGGGCACTGGACCGAGGGCTGTGTTCGTGGCTCCACTGCAGTCCGCAGCAATCGAGCATCCGAACCCCCAGCACACCGCGATCTTCAAAGCTGACTTATCCAAGCCGAACATGAACTGCTCGGCCGCAGGTATGACGTTGGACGATCCGTCTGGATCCGCGGTCCCAGGGCCGCTGGCCGGCGGGTTGTCGCTTGTCGCGAGAGTCCCGTGAACGATTGCGTAGCGCGCACCTTCTCTCGACGCATCGGAAATCACCGAGTAGATGAAGATGCCCCGAGCGAAGTCGACCAGGATGAGCGCTAACAAGAGAAACACGGGGAAGACCAGAGCGAACTCGGCGAGAGCCTGGCCTTGTCCTCCGCCGCCCTTCCGGTTCATGGTTGCAACGTGTACGTC
>VBFZ01000256.1:1945-2503 GCA_005880805.1 Chloroflexota bacterium
TGACGGGCTGCGGAACACCATTCGAGGGTGTGAATACAACGCCGTTGTGGGCCCAGCTGACAGTAAGGAAGGGATTGCTCTGCGTGGCTGATGTAGCGCAGACGTTGCCAGCAGAACCATTGCTGCACACCTGGTAGGTGTCACCGCCGTCTCCTGTAAAGACGGTCCCGCCCGAATACCCCGGGATTCCCGTGGCCTCGGAACACGCGCGAGCCAAGATGTTGCAGGTCGACGGGTATGAGAGACCGCTAGCGGTGCCGCAGTTCTTTGGGTTCTTCTGAAGCGCGTACGCCGGTTCCAGTGCTTGGGTCGCGTTTTGGAGGTGGGAGGCACCCCACGAAGCTCCGGCTTTTGCAGAGGACTCTGAGGTGACCCGAGCCTGCATGACGCGCCCAAAGTCGATCGCGCCGAGCACTAACGTGATGAGGACCGGCAGGATCAGGGCAAACTCGGCAAACGACTGGCCGGCGCCCCGGTAACGGTCGCGGTCACGCCGAATGGGGCGGCGCCCTGTCGCCGACCCGCGCGAGACGCGAAGTGCCACCCCCGGACCGTGGA
>VBFZ01000256.1:2583-5565 GCA_005880805.1 Chloroflexota bacterium
ACCTTTCATTTTTCGAAGAAGGCGACGGCGTTTGCGAGTCGTGGCCCGACCCCGCTAGGCTCCGGATCGTGATCGTGATCGTCGGAAGTGCTGGTCTCCGACCCGCGCAGGGAGACGAACGCGATCCTTCCCTCGTCGGGCGGGCCCCCGATATCGCCCGTGCAGCGGCGGCTGCGGGCGCCGATGTGGAGCTGGTGGCCAGGGTTCCTGACGACGACAGAGGCGATGCCCTCCTCCTGGCGCTGAGCCGCGCAGGGGTCGGCCACGCAGCGGTGCTGCGCGATGCCGCCAAGCGCAGTCCCGCAGACGACGATGGGCAGGACACGTTCGAGCTCGAAAGCGCGGACATCGAGCTCGCCCTCCGGTACCTGACCGACTTCCGGGTGGTCGTCCTGGCGAAGGCGCTTCATGGGTCAGCCGGCAAGGTCCTGGCCGAGGCCGTCGCGTTCGCGGAGGCCCACCTCGTTGCCGCATTGCCGGCGGGCGTGGATACGAGTCTTTTGCCCGCCTCTGCGACCGTTCTCGAGGCGCCCCAGGACGACGGCGAGGGGTACTTCGAGGCTCTCGTCGGGACGTACGCGGCTACGCTCGATCGGGGGTTATCGCCCGAGCAGTCATTCCGTGACGCCGTCGCGACCAGCGGCTGGGAGCCAGTCGCAGCCGAGGACGACCTGCCGGCGACATTGAGCGAGGACGAACGCTAGGCCAGACCCGCGCTTGTCTGCCGCGGTGCAGCGTTCGACATCGGCTGGATCAGATCCGGCCCGTTGTTGCGCACGCTGTTGACCAGTGGCGCGACGGCGAACAGCTCCAGCTCCTCTGGTGGCGATGGCTCGAGGAATCCGACGAGCTCGCCCACGTCCGCCAGACCGGGATCGAGCCAACGCACCCACGCTCCCGGCGCGAGGACGACCGGCATGCGGTCGTGCAGCTCGGCGACGGCAGCGTTCGACCGGGTCGTCACGATCGAGAACGTCCGTCGCACCTCCCCGGACTCCGGATCGTGCCAGCCGGCCCATAGTCCGGCGAATGCCATCGGCAACCGGTCGCGCCGGCGAATGACGAATGGGAGCCGACGGCCGTCCTCCCGACGCCACTCGTAGAAGGCATCGGCCGGGACAAGGCAGCGCCGACGTGCGAATGCGTCGCGGAAGGTCGGGCTCTCGGCCACCGTCTCGGCTCGGGCGTTGATTGCTCGCGCTCCGCCGTCGAAGCCCTTCGCCCAGTGGGGCACCAGGCCCCAGCGATAGACGGTCAGGCCGCGCCGTTCGCCGCGCTGCACGACGACCGCCGCTGGATCGGTGGGCGCGAGGTTGTAGCGGCCCCCCGGGTCGTCGACCAGGTCCTCGGCTTCGAACAGCTCCGCGAGCTCGGCGTTCGACCGCTCCTGGACGAACCGACCGCACATCAGCAGCGGACCTCGAGGCGGGGAACGGGCATCGAGCGAGTCTAGTAGAGTCCCGGCCGATGAACGACGAGCCAGGAGCTCGACGCACGCCGTCGGTCCTGGACGACCCCTCCATCCCGGGACCGCTCGATCGCCCGACCGCGATCGCCCTGCTCGCACGCGCGGACGAGGAGTTTGCCGCGGGCGAGTTCAGGGATGCCGCGCGCTACTACAGCCGCGTCGTTGGCTACGAGGAGGCCGCAATCACCGGCGCGGCGCTCCTGGGTCTGGGCAACGTCCTGTTCCGCCTCGACCGCGACGATGAAGCCGAGGCGACCTGGGAGGAGGTCCTCAAGCTGCCCGAGTCGCCGGCGACGTACCAGGCCTGGCGCCAGGTCGCAGCCACGCGGGTACGGAACGGCGACCTGCGCGGGGCCATCACGGCTTATCGCGAGGCGGACCGGCGGGCCCCGGCAGCCGACAAGGCGGAGATCGCGAACCGCCTCGGCTGGCTTGCGAAGGAGACGGGCGACACGCGAGGCGCCCGACGGCAGTTCGCGCGCGGACGCGGCGGCGACTCGATGCCGATGCTGACATACCTGATCATCGCGGTGACCGTGGTGACCACCTTCACCGCCTGGTCCGCGATGGAGGGCAACAACGCCGGGCCGATCTACGACGCCCTGGAGCTGAACAAGGCGGCGCTCGCAAGCGGGGAGTACTGGCGGCTGTTCACGGTCACGCTGGTGCACGCCCCGCCATCGTTCGGCTACATTCACCTGGCGACGAACATGTACGCGCTGTACCTGGTCGGCCCGATCGTCGAACAGATCTACGGCTGGCCGCGCATGCTGATGATGTACCTCGTGGCAGCGGCTGCCGCCTCGACGGCGAGCTTCCTGTTCACACCCGAGTCATCCGTTGGCGCGTCGGGCGCGATCTTCGGGCTGTTCGGGGTGGTCTTCGCCGTCTCCCGAACCCATCACCCGATGCTCGACCGGCGCAGCCGCTCGCTGATCCGTCAGGTCGGCATGCTGATCGCGATCAACCTCGTGATCGGGTTTTCCCTCGGCGGCACGATCGACAACGCGGCCCACATCGGCGGGCTGGTCGCCGGCCTGTGGCTCGGTTTCCTTCTCGTCCCGTCGAACGTGCCGACGCTCGCCTCGATGTGGCAGGCGCCGACCGGAAACCCGTCCACGGGAGACCCACGGATGCGGAACGTCCTGCAGGCACTCGGCGTTCTGGCGCTGGTCGTGGCGATCGCCGTCGGCCTGGTCGTCGGCCGGAGGAGCTACCAGCAGGCCGGTCAGTCGTCGATCGTGTCGGTCGCCGGAGTCGAGGTCGACGGCCGGCCGTAGTCGATGTCCTCAGGCTCCGCCGGAGGGATCGGCCGGACCCTCGGCAGGACGACACTCACCCGCGCGCCGTGAGGGGCGACCTGCTCGGCATGGGCGGACCCGCCGTGTGCCGCCGCGAGCTCGCGGACGATTGCGAGGCCCAGGCCGGAGCCTGGACCGCTACGCGCGGTGTCGGCCCGATAGAACCGGTCGAACACGTGCGGCAGACTGCCCGGCGGGAAACCCGGACCGTCG
>VBFZ01000257.1:0-1902 GCA_005880805.1 Chloroflexota bacterium
CGCGCCGGTCGAGGAGCCGCAGCAGCCTCGGCACACCTGTCCTGGGTCCGTACGCCTGGTGGCTCATCGTGTCGAGCCAGCCCGCCGCCTCGGGATGTTCGAACAGGATCGGGCTCTCGGCGTCGACGTCGAACGAGAAGCAAGCCGCGGCGCGTTTCCCGGCCGGCCAGCGGAAGCCCGCCGGCAGCGGGCTTCGCCAGTCGAGCTCGGCGACCTCCTCCGGCAGGTTCATCCAGCCCCTCTTCTGAGCGCGACGAGCGACAACATCTCGTACGCGAGGTTGGCCGCAAGGAAGGCGGTCTGGCCCGCAGGGTCGTAGGCAGGGATGACCTCGACAACGTCGAAGCCCACGAAATCGATCCCGGTCAGCAGCCGGACGATCTCCAGCGCATCGTGCGCGGACAGGCCGCCCGGCTCCGGCGTTCCCGTTCCGGGGGCGAAGGCCGGATCGACGACGTCGATGTCGAAGCTGATGAAGGCAACTCGGTCACCCACGCGTTCCCGGATGGCCACCGCGGTCGCCGCCGGCCCGATCCGAAGGACATCCTCCGTGGTGAGGTACTCGAGGCCCAGCTTCGTCCGCAGGTCGGTCCAGTCGCCGGACTCGTAGAGCGATCCCCGCAGGCCTATCTCGATCGAGTGGCCGACGTCAACCAGTCCTTCCTCGATCGCGCGGCGCATCCAGGTGCCGTGGTTGTACTTCTCACCGAAATAGCTGTCCCAGGCGTCGGTGTGCGAGTCGAAATCGATCACCGCCACCGGCCCGCGGCTGCGAGTTGCCCGCAGGTGGGGCAGGGTGCAGGCGTGGTCCCCGCCGATGAGCAGCGGGATGACTCCCGCCTCGACGATCGGGCCGACCGCCGCCTCGATGGCCGCGTAGCTCCGCTCGGTGTAACCGGGCACGATCGCCACGTCGCCGTAGTCAACGCACGACAGGATCGTGAAGGGCGAGACGTCGAGGTTCGGGTTGTACGGCCGCAGCATCACGCTGGCCGCGCGAACGGCGTTCGGACCGAAGCGGCCCCCTGCACGGTACGTCACACCCGTGTCGAACGGTACGCCCACGACAACCAGGTCCACGTCGTTCAGAGTCCTGACGAGCGGCAGTCGCGCGAACGTCGAGGGACCAGTGAACCTCGGGGATTCGAGCGAATCGGCCGGGCCGTAGCGGGGCATATGCACAATGTACCGGGCCAGATAGGCCGCGGCTCAGTGCGAGTGCGTTCGATGTCTGCGCGGGCGAGGTGTCTCGGCAATGACCGGCATGACGCGTCCCGACCCTTGAGCGGCCTGCTGGCGCCGCTCGCCTTCCTGGTGCGAACGGGACGCGTCTCGGCGGCTCAGCTCGTCGAGGCGTCGCTGGCGCGGATCGACGCTGCCAGGGACCTCAACGCGGTCACCGTCGTGCGGGAGGAAGCGCTCGAGGAAGCCCGGGCCATCGACGCAGCGGTCGCGCGCGGCGAGGATCCGGGTCCGGCTGCCGGCCTCCCACTCCTGGTCAAGGACATCGAGGACGTGGCCGGTCTGGCCACGACTTTTGGATCGCTTCTCTACTCGGATGCGTCGCCGGCGGCACGGGACGGCGTGGTGGCAGGCCGCATGCGCGATGCCGGAGCGATCGTCCTCGGCAAGACGAACGTGCCGGAATTCGCCTTCGAGGGCTTCACCGCCAATCGACTCTTCGGGCCGACTCGCAACCCATGGTCGCTCCGCCACTCGCCAGGAGGGTCCTCGGGCGGTTCGGCGGCTGCGCTCGCCGCGGGGCTCGCTCCGATCGCGACCGCGACCGACGTTGGCGGGTCGGTTCGGATTCCGGCGTCGTTTTGTGGCCTGGTCGGCCTGAAGCCGACGGTTGGCCTGATCGGCCGCGACCCGGTCCTCGCCTCACCAGACCTGAACAGC
>VBFZ01000257.1:1929-2347 GCA_005880805.1 Chloroflexota bacterium
TGGCCGATGTGCGACTCCTGCTCGAGATCCTGGCCGGGCCGGTCGCGGGCGATGTCGGTGCACTTCCAAAGGTACGGGCTCCCGAGCTCCAGACGCCTGTCCGTCTGCTCGCGGCGGACCGACTGGTGCCCGATCACCGGCCCTCCATCGCCATCGCCACGGCGTACGAGAAGGCCGTCATCGACGCGTCGAACGTCCTTGGCAGCCCGTTCGAGCTGATCGAGCCGCGAGACGTCTTTCCGCACGGGTACCAGCCGGAAGACTGGTTTCGGATCGTCGGTGTCGAGCAGGCGCACCTGCTGGGTCGACAGATGATCGAGGCGGAGATGGACCGATTCGATCCCGTATTCCGTCGCGCGATGGTGGCGGCCCTGGCGATTCCCTTCGGCGAGTACCTGGAGGCCAGGCAGAGAAGGTA
>VBFZ01000115.1 GCA_005880805.1 Chloroflexota bacterium
CGATCCCGGCGAGGATCTGCCGGGACGCGCGCAACACTTCCCGGGCCGACCGCTCTGCGGGCCTCGCCGGTACTTCGGCGGCGTCGGACGAAGCCTCGACGACGGGTGCCTGCGCCGAGCTCGGCAGCTGCCACAGGACCGTCGCCACCACGGCGAACGAAACCGCGTTGAGCAGGAAGGCGAGCGTCAGGCCGCTCGCAGCGATCAACAGTCCGCCGATCGCCGGTCCGACGATGAATGCCAGGTTGTCGAGCGTCGCCCAGGCGCTGTTGGCTGGCCCGAGCTCCGTCTCGTCGCGGACCAGGGTCGGCAGGTACGCGCCGATCGTCGGTCCGAAGAAGGCCGAGAAGCAGGTCGCCACGATCGCGAGGGCAACGATCGCGAGCAACGGCCCGTCGGTCGCGACCAGCCAGGCGAGCCCGAGCATGACGAGACCGCGTGCCACGTCCGTGATCAGCAGGACGAGCCGGCGATCGAAGCGGTCGGCGACGATGCCCGCGGGCACTGACAGGACGACGTACGGGAGGATCCGTGCCGCACCGACGACGCCGAGCAGGATCGGATCCCGGCTCCGCTGGTAAACGACGATGAGCAACGCGACGAGATAGAGCCAGTCGCCGATCGATGAGACGAACTCGCCGGCCAGGAGGCGTGCGAGCGGACCGTTCTCGAGCAGGCGGCGATACGCCCGGAGTGTCGTCACGCGGCCATGGTAGGGCCGCGATCAGGCGCCGAAGAGTGCCCCCGGTGGAAGCGAGATCCCTTCTCGCGCGAGGAGCGTCTCCTTGATCTCGAGCAGCCGCCGTCTGTCGCCCGCCCACTCGCCGCCGTACCCGCCCAGCGAACCGTCCCCGGCGATGACGCGATGGCAGGGGATCACGAGGCCGACGGGATTGCGTCCGACCGCACCGCCGACGGCACGGGCGGCACCCGGGCTGCCGGCCATTCGGGCCACGCCTCCGTAGCTCGCGACCTCTCCGTAGGGAATCGACCGAACCACCCCAAGTACCCGCCGATCCCAGTCGGACAGTCCGACCAGCTCGACAGCAAAGTCGAGTCCGCGGACGGACCCGTCGAGGTAGTCGCCGAGCGCTGTCACCGCTTCGCGCAGGAGGCCGTTCGACCGACCGTCCCTGATGGGCTGCGGCGCAACGCCGAGGCGACGCTCGAGGCGGGCCAGAAACGAGTCGGTTGGCGTAAGGATCTCGAGGGCAACAAGCGCCCGGTCCGTAGCAGCGACGTGGATTGGACCCCACGGCGCCGGAACCAGCGTGTAGAAGGCCGCAACGGGTGCACCCGAGGCCGATATGGGCATCGCTCGAGTCTAGTTGGAGGGCGGCACCACGCGGGCCGAGGTATACTCCCAGGGAGTATGCAATCGAGCCCCGCACCGGCCGCCGGACCCCACGCTCCCGTCCAACCTGTCGAGATCGTCCTCGACGTTGCCGGGATGACGTGTGCCTCGTGCGTCAACCGCATCGAGCGCTTCGTGAAGCGAACGCCGGGCGTGGAGGACGCATTCGTCAATCTCGCGACCGAGCGGGCCACCGTCCGTGTTCGACCCGACGTCGTCGGCCGGAAGGAGATCGTCGACGCGATCGCCGCGGCCGGCTACGACGTACGGCCCGAGGCCTCCGCGGTCACGAGCGGCGAAGATCGGGTCGCGCAGCTCGAGCCTGGGATGGCAAAGCAGCGGGATCAGCGCTTGCTCTTGTCGCAAGCCGCCGTCTCGATCGCGATTGCCATCGGGATCATGGCCCTCACGACGTGGCCCCCGGCCGGGTGGCCGATGACGGCGGTCAACGCGCTGGCTCTCGGTCCGGCCACCCTGGTCCAGCTCTGGGCCGGCCGGCGCTTCTACACGTCGGCCTGGCGGGCACTCCGGCATGGAGCCGCGAACATGGACACCCTCGTCGCCCTGGGGACGAGCGCGGCATGGGGTTGGTCCGTCGTCGCGACCGTCTTTCCGAAACAACTCGAAGTCATGGGCCTGCCCACCGAGGCGTACTTCGACTCGTCGGCCCTGATCATCGGGCTGGTCCTGCTCGGGCGGTGGCTGGAAGCGCGGGCGAAGGCTCGTACGACAGGTGCCATCGAAGACCTTCTCGACCTCCAGCCCGCCCAGGCTGTCCTCGCCGGTGCCGAGCGTGATCGGGAGATCCCCCTCGACCAGGTGCGGCCGGGCGACCTCCTGCGGGTTCGGCCCGGGGCCAAGGTTCCGGTCGACGGAGTCGTGGTCGAGGGTCTGTCGGCGGTCGACGAATCGATGCTCACCGGCGAACCGATGCCCGTCGACAAGGCGCCCGGCGACACGGTCATCGGCGCGACGCTCAACACGACGGGCAGCGTCGTCATGCGTGCCACCCGAGTCGGCCGGGAGACCGCCCTCGCCCAGATCGTGGCGATGGTCGAACGTGCCCAGGGATCCAAGGCGCCCATCGAGCGGTTGGCGGACCGAGTGGCGGAGTGGTTCGTGCCGCTCGTTCTCGTGCTGGCTGCGGCGAGTCTCGCGGCCTGGCTCCTCGCGGGACCCGAGCCGCGGCTGACATACGGCCTGACGGCCTTCGTTTCCGTCCTGATCGTCGCCTGCCCGTGCGCCATGGGCCTCGCGACTCCAACCGCGATCATGGTCGGCACTGGCCGGGCCGCCGAAGCCGGGATCCTGATCCGCGACGGTGCCGCCCTGGAGATCGCCGAGCGGCTCGACACCGTCGTCTTCGACAAGACGGGCACGCTCACCGTCGGAAGCCCTGAACTCTCCGCGATCACGCCGGCGCTTGGCATCACCGCGGCCGCCCTGCTCGACCTCGCCGCCTCCCTCGAGCGGCGGAGCGAGCACCCACTCGCGCGAGGGATCGTGGAGCGCGCGGACCGGGACGGTCTGGGGCGCCTGGCCGTAAGCTCGTTCGAGGCGATCCCCGGGGGCGGAGTAACCGGGACCGTCGATGGTCAGATCCTCGTGATCGGAAGCGAACGCCTCCTCGCCGATCGGGGCATCTCGAGTGGAGCGGACGCCGCAATCGACATGGCCGCCGAGGAGGCTGCGAAAACCGGTGGCACATCCGTTTTCGTCGGCGTCGACGGTCGAATTGCCGGCGCTCTGACGATCAACGATCCGGTGAAGTCGGAGGCTGCCCTCGCGGTTCGAGAGCTGGCGGGCCGAGGGATCGCGATTTGGCTCGTGACGGGCGACCGTCCGCTGACTGCGCAGGCGGTTGGGCGGCGTGCCGGCATTCCCGAGGAGCGGATCGTGGCCGGAGTCCTGCCGGGAGACAAGGCTGCGCTGGTCGAGAACCTGCGGAAGCAGGGACGCGTCGTCGCGATGGTCGGAGACGGCATCAACGATGCGCCGGCTCTCGCGCAGGCCGATCTTGGTGTGGCGATCGGGACCGGAGCCGATGTCGCCGTCGCGGCCTCGGACCTCACGCTGGTCGGCGGCGATCTTCGATCGGTCGGTGCGGCGATCAGGATCGCCCAGGCAACGATGGCTGTCGTCCGTCAGAACCTGTTCTGGGCGTTCGCATACAACGTCGTCCTGATCCCGGTGGCCATGGGCGTTCTCGTTCCCACGTTCGGGTTGAGCCTCAATCCCGCGCTCGCCGCAGGCGCCATGGCGCTGTCGTCGGTGAGCGTCGTCCTCAACTCGCTCAGGCTGCGCCGCGCCCGTCCCCGCCACCCGACGTTCCCTCCGGACATCGGCCTGGTCGCCCGCCCGACAGCCCCATGAGCGCCACAGCGACGGGCCCGCTGTGCGCCACGCCCTCGAATTCGCGAGCACCTGGCGCCACGATCCGCTCAGTCCACCTCGAGTCCCCCGAGGAGAAGAGCGAAATGAGCGAGATCAAGGCCTTCACCAACATGACGATCGCTCGTGCTCACCAGGCCGAGCTCCACCGGGCCGCTGCCAATGCCCGCATGGCACGCGCCGGTCAGCCCATCGAGGATCAGGAAGAGCGCCAACCGTCACCGAAGCTCTCACCGCGGCGCCTCGTGACGGCGTTCGTCACGGTCATCCTTGCGCTGACTGTGGCGGCCGGCGTCGCGCTGGCCCAGCCCAGCATCCCCAGCCACTCCAACAACTACGATCCCGGGTGCCAGCCCAGCAGGACGCACACGACCGCCTGCTGACCATCCTGTCCACTCCGAGCGCCCCAGCGGCCAGATGCAACGACCCGGCCCGGGGCGCTCTGCTTGCCCGGCTGATCCGCACCAGTTCGGCGGGCGGCATCAGTTCGGCGGGCGGGCGTCAGTTCGGCGGGCGGGGCGTCAGCTCGGCCGATTGCCACGTCGCGTAGGCGGCCGCGATGTCCTCGTCGGAGCGGCGGATCGATGACCAGACCGGCGCTCCGTCGAGCGTCCAGTCGATACGTGCCGTCCCTTCATCGCCGACGAAGCACGCCAGCCGTCCGCTCGATCGCCCGCCCAGGCCGAAGAACCCGTTTGTCGACCACGTCCCGACGAACTCCTCGCCCGCGGCGCAGCTCCCGCGCCGCGAGGGAAGCTTTAGCGCGTCCAGGAAGCGCTGCCACGCGGCCGCGACCGTCGCCGCATCCGCATACAGCACGTAGCGCACCTCGACGAGGCTCGGGCGGCTGCAGCTCACGGCAGCCAGCTCCTTCGAGCCGTTGAGGGGCGCGGACCGGCAATCCGAGCGGATGGAGTCAGGCAGCCAGGCTCGCAACCGGGCGACGTCGGCAGACGCGCCAAAGGGAGTCGGGGTGGGCGTTGGCGTCGGGGTTGGCGTCGGACTCGGGCGCGGGGTGGGGCTCGGCGATGGGCGAGCGGTGGGTGATGGCGAAGCTGAGCCCGGATGGAGAGGGCCGCCTCCGACGATCGGAATGAGGCCGTATCCAAGCGCCCCGCCCGTCAGCATGAGCATGCCCACGAGCGCCAGGCTCCCTGCCGCGCCAAGCAGCCCGGCGTGGGGTCGCGGTCGGGGCAGTGAGCGTGGTCGGACGAGGGGCGTGGGCCGCGTGAGGTCCTCCGCACCTGCCAGGCCCGTACCCCGCACCGCCGCGCGGACGGCGTCGATCACCGTTCGGCCGGTCGCGTACCGGCGCGCGGGATCCTTGGCGAGTGCCGTTGCGATCACCCCGTCCAGCGCCCAGGGCAGCTCGGCACGGCGCTCGGATGCCCGGGGTGGATCCTGGTGGAGGTGTGCCCAGATCGTCGCCTCGTCAGTCGAACGGCGGAACGGCGGCTCGCCGGTCAGGCACAACATGAGCAGGCAGCCGAGCCCGTACAGGTCGCCACGGCCGGCCAGATCAGGGGGGAGCTGGCGGCCGGAAAGCTCCTCGGGCGCGATGTAGTCGAGCGTCCCCGCCCGACCGCCGTTTCCGAAGATCGGCCCGGTGGTCGTGACGGCTCGGCGCGACAACCCGAAGTCGGACAGGTAGGCATCGCCTCGCGAATCCAGCAGGACGTTGCCGGGGCTGACGTCCCGGTGGATCAGTCCGCGCTCGTGCGCGGCGTCCAGCGCGTCGGCGATGGGCGCAAGGATTGCGAGCGTGTGACCGACCGAAAGCCGACCCTGATCGCGAACGAGCTGGCTCAGGTTCGGGCCGTCGAGGTAGCGCATCGCCAGGTAGAGCTGGCCGTCGGCCTCGCCCGCCGCGTGGACGGGCACGATGTGCGGGTGTTCGAGGGCGGCCAGGAGCTCGATCTCGCGCAGGAATCGGGCCTGGGCAACCGGATCCGGCGCGAGATCGCGGCTGATCAGCTTGAGCGCGACGTTCCGGTTGGGCACGAGCTGGTGTGCTCGGTAGACCGTCCCCATGCCGCCCCAGCCCACGACCGCCTCGACGCGGAAGCCGGCGAAAGTGCTGCCAAGCGGAAGGAGTGGTTGCATCGCTGTCACCGACCGCGCGGCACTGGCAGGCGACCCGCCGGTCAGCGGGAGTATCTCACTGGGCGGCGATTCGGCCCGCGCGGGTCCAGCTGACCGGATGCTCGGATCACCAGGCTGGCGCGCGCGAAGCGACGTGGTACTCCCCCCGGGGAACCTCTATCCCTGGAAGCGGCGGAACACCGCGACCGCGTTCTGCCCCCCGAATCCGAAGCCGTTGATCATCGCGGTGTCGACCCTGGCGCTCCGTTTGACCTTGGGCACGTAGTCGAGGTCGCATTCCGGCAGGTCGGGGTTGTCCAGATTCGCGGTGGGCGGAATGCAGCCGTCCCGGATCGAGCCGACGGCAGCCAGGCCGGCGATCGCACCGGCCGCCCCGAGCAGGTGCCCGACCATCGACTTCGGTGAGGAGATCGCCACCTTGTAGGCCTGCGGACCGAAAGCGGCCTTGATCGCCCGGGTTTCGGTGACGTCGTTCAGCGGGGTCGAGGTGCCGTGGGCCACGATGTAGTCGATCTCGTCGGGCGCGACGCCAGCGTCCCGCATCGCGCGGGTCATGGCCATCGCGGCGCCACGTCCGGTGGGCTCGGGAGCGCTGATGTGATATGCGTCGGAGGTGAGGGCGGTGCCGACCACCTCGGCCAGGATCCGACCCCCCGCTCCGCGCCCCAAAGCGTGCTCAGCCGACTCGACGACGAAGCAGGCGGCACCTTCGCCGAAGACGAATCCATCGCGGTCGCGGTCGAACGGGCGCGAGGCATGCTCAGGGTCGTCATTGCGCTTGGACAGCGCGCCCATGTTCCCGAGGGCCGCGAAGGCGATCGGCAGGAGGGCGGCCTCGGACCCGCCGGCGATCACCACATCGCAGTCTCCCGAGCGGATGAGGCGTAGCGCGTCCTGGAATGCGATGACCGAGCTGGCGCACGCCGCAACCTGCGTGATGACTGGACCGGTCAACCCGTACTTCATCGAGACCTGGGCTGCCCGGCGCCCTTCTTCTCGAGGGTTTCCGTGCCGTCGATCACCTGCTCCATGCCGCCGCCGCCGGTGTTGATCACGACCCCCGATCGGTCGCGCTGCTCAGGGCTCCAGTCGCTGAAGTCGAGTCCGGATGCATCGACGGCTTCCCTGGCGGAAGCCATCCCGAAGTGGATGAAGCGGCTCATCCGGCGCGCCATCTTGCGATCCATGGCCACGGTCGGATCGAAGTCCTTGACCTGCGCCGCGATCTTGACGTCGAAGCCGTCGG
>VBFZ01000042.1 GCA_005880805.1 Chloroflexota bacterium
ACCTCACGTACCGCGCCACCCAGTCCGACCTGGCGGCGGCCCTCGTGCAGCACGACGCACGGCAGGCGGCAGCATTCCGGCAGCAGCTGGCGGGGCTCGCCAATAACGACGTCATCGCGACCGGCTACGCCGAGCACGGCCGTCTGCTCGTCAGCATCGCGGCGGCCGAACGCCGACATGACGATCGGGCAGCCGCCGAATTCCGTCAGCAGCTCGCGGCATTGTGCGGCCCCGGCGACGCCGCGCTCTTCGAGTTCTGCTCCGGGAACTAACTCGCGGGCGACTCATCGAATCGAAAGGCCGGCGTCCCGGGAGGGGCGCCGGCCAATTTCTGTGCCGCGAAGGCTTACTTGATGACGGTCTGGATCCAGACGTTCGCAAAGTAGACGACGAAACCGATCGACACGACCCACATCAGTGGGTGGATCTCCGCGAGCTTCCCGCGAACCGCCTTGAGGAGCACCCAGCTGATGAAGCCTGCGCCGATACCGACCGTGATGTCGTAGGTGAGCGGCATCAGGATCATCGTGAGCAGGGCGGGCAACCCGTCCTCGAGGTTGCCGACCGGGATGTCCTTGACGAGGGTGAACATCAGGTAGCCAACCAGGACCAGCGCCGGCGCCGTGGCCACTCCCGGCACGATCAGCGCGATCGGTGACAGGAAGATGGCGAGCAGGAACAGGACGCCGGTCACGACTGACGCGAATCCCGTTCGACCACCCTCCGCGACGCCCGCGGCGCTCTCGATGTAGGTCGTGTTCGACGAGACGCCTCCGACGCCGCCCGCGATGGCCGCCACGGAGTCGACGAACAGGACACGCCCGACACCCGGGACGGTTCCGTCCTCGCGCGCCAGGCCGGCTTCCGCGGCGATCCCGGTGACCGTTCCCATCGTGTCGAAGAAGTCACTGAGCATGATCGCGAAGATCGTCAGGACGGCCGTGATGAGGCCGAGCTTCGTGAACGCCTGGAAGGGATCCTGAAGACCGAGGCCGAGCGTCGAGAAGTTGGGACCAACGATCAGCTTGTCGGCCGATGGCACCGATGTCACGCCGGCCAGGATGGCGATCACGGTCGTCACCAGGATGCTGATGATCAAGGCAGCCCGGATTCGCATCGCGTACAGCACGAACGTGATCGCAAGCCCAATGATGAAGACGACCTGTGACGGCGTGGTTGGGAACGCCAGCGTCACGAGGGTCCCTTCGCAGGCGGGAAGCTTCGAGACCGGGGAGCAACCGGACTGGATCAGGCCGCCGTTTGCGAAGCCGATGAACAGGATGAACAGGCCGATGCCGACGCCGATGGAGCGCTTCAGCGCCAGTGGCACCGCTTCCATGATCGCCTCGCGCAGCCCAACGGCCACGAGGATCGTGATGACGACACCCTCGAGCACGATGACGCCCATGGCGCCTTGTGCATTCAGGCCCTTGGCCGTCAAGGTGAAGGCCACGATGGCGTTGATGCCGAGGCCGGCGGCCAGGGCGAAGGGGTAGTTCGCGACCACGCCCATCGCGATCGTCATGATCCCGGCGATCAGCGCGGTGCCCGCCGCCACAGCCGCGGGATCCAGCTTGAGTGGCCCGGCGATAATGCTGCCGTTCACGAACAGGATGTAGGCCATGACCATGAACGTGGTCACGCCGGCTCCGATCTCCGTGGCGAGATCGGTCCCGCGTTCGGCGAACCGGAAGTAGGCCGCGATCCCGTTCTCGTTCAACGGAGCGGGCCGCGATTCAACCCGTGATGTGCTTGCCACCTGCCGAGAACCCTCCTCTCCCTTGCCTGCGCCGGGCCTGGCGGCCCGGTCGCATCACTCCCGCATTGCCTCCCCGGCAACCCTCCTTGGCGGGCGCTGCATCGCGACGGCTCCCTCAGCCCGTGTCGGGAGCGTCCTGCGACGGGCCGTCCGAGGACGACGATCCCGCCGTCCCCGTACCTCCTCCGGCCGTCGATCCATCCTCGGCTGCGGCAGCCTGGCCTCCGGCGTCCCGGTCGGCGAGACCCTGGAGCTGCATCTGGACGAACCCGCTTGTATCGAACTCGAGTTGCTGCGGCGCCCCCGGCGAGCCCTCCTCCCTGGTCGTGCCAGGCGCGAACTCCAGGACGACCTTCTCGTCTCCCTGGACCAGTGAATACACGATGAACTGGTCGGGGCGGGTCTCGAACTCGAGGTGCTCGAAGGAGTCGATGTTCACGCAGATAGACAGCGGCGTGAAGTAGCTCGACACGTCGGGCTGGTCCTGCACGATTCGTTCCACCCATCCGGTGCCGTGTGACACGACGTCATGGCCGCGGAAATAGCGATAGGTGACCGTCTGCTTGAGGAGGGGACGCAGGAGATGGTCGATGTCTGCCCGTGAAGCGACGATGCCGCGGTTGACGAAGAACTTCGCAGGCGGCGGGAACGACACGACCGCTGGATGGTACCGCAGCGATCGGCCCTCGCGGCACCGATTCACGGGTGTTCGCGGGGGCGACTGCGCGGCTCCGGCGAGGCGGTTTCGTGAGACCGTCGAAGGCTGTCTGCCACTTACGCCCGCGTATGATCGGGCGATGCTGCTGGCGCTCGACATCGGCAACTCGAACGTGACGACGGGCCTCGTGAAGAGCGGATCGCTGCTCGCCGCGCGCCGAGCGGCCACGGACGCGCAATCCACCAGCGATGAGCTCGAGCTCCTTCTGGACGGTTTGCTCCGTCTCGATGCAAGCGAGCTGGGCGAGATCAGCGCTATCGCCTGTGCGAGCGTCGTTCCGAACCTGACCGAGGGGGTCGAGGCGATTGCGAACCGCCGCGCCATCCCGATCCTCATCGCGTCCGCTGGGACCGTTCCGATCCCCGTGCGCACCGAGCGACCGGCGGAGGTTGGCGCCGACCGCCTCGTCAACGCACTGGCGGCGGCCAGGCTGTACGGGACACCCGCCGTGGTCGTGGACTTCGGGACCGCAACGACCTTCGACTGTGTCGCCGCCGACGGGGCCTACGTCGGAGGCGCGATCGCGCCGGGCCTGGAGCTGGGGTTAGAGGCGCTCGCGACCCGAACCGCGAAGCTTCCCCGGGTCGAGCTCCGGACCCCCGACCGCGCGATCGGGCGGGACACGGTCAGCGCCATCCAGTCGGGCACGATTTTCGGCTACCAGGCGCTGGCATCCGGGCTGCTCGCGAGGACCCGTCAGGAGCTCGCCGATTCGGCCGGCGTTGAACCGACTGAAGTGCATGCCATCCTGACCGGCGGTCTGTCCGCGGCGCCCTGGGCGCGTGGCGTCCAGGGGGTCGACGCGATCGACCCCGAGCTCACCCTGCGCGGGCTCGCGATCATGCACGCCGAGGTAACGGGCGCAGAGCCAATCGAGCTGGGTCTCCGATGAGCGGCCAGAAAGGTCGCCTCGAGGGCCGCCTGATCGCAGTTGGCATCACCGGCTCGATCGCGGCCTACAAGGCGCCGGAGCTCGTCCGCCTCCTGCAGGGCGAGGGCGCTGACGTCGTCGCGTTGCTTTCGCCGAGCGCCACGCGCTTCGTGGCGCCCCTCACGCTCGAAGCGCTGACCCGGCATCCGGCCGAGGTTGACGTGCTCTCACTGCTGCCCGACGGCAGGATCGGCCACATCGTCGTCGCTCACTCCGCCGACGCGATCGTGGTCGCGCCGGCAACCGCGCATTGGCTCGCGGCGATGGCCACCGGGCTCGCCGGCGACGTCGTGACGGCGGCATGCCTCGCGACGGCGGCCCCGGTCGTCGTCGCTCCGGCGATGGACGGCGAGATGTATGCACACCCCGCGACAGTCACGAACGTCGGGCGCCTGCGGGTCGACTTCCGCTACCGGATCGTCGAGCCGGAAGAAGGTCCCCTGGCGTCGGGCGAATCGGGGGTCGGGCGCCTGGCAAACCTCCCGTCGATCGTCGATGCCGTCGTGGCCTCCGTTCGAGACCGTCCGGTACGCGCACCGGGCCCTGAGGCTCGGCCGCCGTATATCCCCGCGCCCCGAGAAGCGGACCTCACGGACCGACACGTGGTGGTTACTGCCGGCGGAACCTCCGAGCCGATAGACCCGATCCGTTCCATCACCAACCGCTCGACGGGCCGGATGGGCGTCGCCCTGGCGCAGGCGGCGCTCGATCGCGGCGCGCGCGTCACCCTGATCGCGGCCTCCGTAAGTGTTCCGCTGCCCGATCGCGAGGGCGCACAGGTCGTCCGGGTCGAGTCGACCGCCAGCATGCGCGCGGCGCTGCTCGACACCCTGACGGGCGAGGACGGGCGGCCCGGGTTCGATGCCCTGATCATGGCGGCCGCAGTCTCCGACTTCAGGCCCAGCCGTCCCGCCGAAACGAAGATCCCTGGCGGGACGTCGATGACGCTCGACCTCGAGCCGACGCCGGACCTGCTGGCCGAGGTGTCGGGCATCGCGCGCCGGCTCGGTCCTGATCGGGCGCAGCCGGCAGCGGGCGTCAAAGCGCGGCCGCTCATCGTCGGTTTCGCTGCGGAGACGGGGTCGCTCTATCGGGCGCCCGCCAAGATCACGAGCAAGGGTCTCGACCTCCTCGTCGCGAACGACGTCAGCGAGGCAGGGTCGGGGTTCGGGACCGACACGAATCGGGTCACGATCTTCTCGGCCGAGGGCGGGGCCGAGGATTGGCCGTTGCTGACGAAGCGCGAGGTTGCGGATCGCATCCTCGACCGGCTGGCGCCGATGCTGGACGCTCGTGACGCGGCGCCTCACACTGGAGCGGTCACGCAGGAGACCCGTCAATGAGCGCCACCGCCGCCACGAAAGAAGTCCAGCGCCTGACGGTCGCCGACATCGGCCGAATGTATGCCGATGGCGAGCGCATCCCGATGCTCACGGCCTACGACTTCCCGACAGCCAGGCTCCTGGACGACGCCGGCATCCCGCTGGTCCTGGTGGGCGATTCCGTCGGCGAGGTCGTGCTCGGCTACGAGTCGACCGTGCGTGTGTCGATGACGGAGATGCTTCATCACACCCGGGCAGTGGTGCGCGGAACGCAGCGCGCCCTGGTGATCGGCGACATGCCCTTCCTGTCCTATGCGACGACGGACGAGGCACTCACCAATGCGGGCCGGTTCCTGCGCGACGCCGGGGCCCAGGCGGTCAAGGTCGAGGGTGGCGTGCGCAGCGCGCGGATCATCGAGTCCCTCGTCCGGGCCGGCATCCCCGTCCAGGGTCACATCGGCTGGACACCGCAGGCGAAGTACGCCATGGGCGGCAAGGTGCGGGTCCAGGGCAAGACGGTCGACCGCGCTCGCAGCATGCTGGCCGATGCGCTGGCGGTGCAGGAGTCGGGCGCGTTCTCGATCGTGCTCGAGCTCGTTCCCGACCAGCTCGCCGCGGCGATCACGGAACGCCTCCGGATACCGACGATCGGGATCGGCGCGGGGCCGCACTGCAGCGGCCAGGTCCAGGTGGTGACCGACCTCCTTGGCCTGGGTTCCTTCATTCCCAGGCACGCTCGCCCGTACGCGCACCTCCGAGAGACGATCCTGGAGGCTGCGCGAGCCTACGCTGCGGACGTTGCTTCGGGTTCATTCCCATCTAAGGCCGAATCCAGCACGATGGACGAGCGCGTTCTGGATGAGGTCCTCGGACGCTCGGCCGTCGACCGTGCCGACGACGTGCTCGGCCGGGAGCAAGGAGTCGCCGGAGTGCCGCTGGACCGCGACCTGTAACGCACTAGCCGATGGCGACTTCGGTCGATCGGAAGTTGAAGATCGTTCGTACGCGGGAGGAACTGAGAGAAGCGCTGGCATCAGCCCCCCGTCCGGTCGGCCTCGTGCCAACGATGGGCTGGCTGCACGAGGGCCACCGCTCATTGATGCGGCGGGCACGAGCGGACAACGCGACGACCGTCGTGTCCATCTTCGTCAACCCGCGGCAGTTCAACAGCCCGGACGACCTGGCCCAGTACCCTCGCGACGAGCCGAGAGACCTGGCGATGTGCGC
>VBFZ01000258.1:0-3672 GCA_005880805.1 Chloroflexota bacterium
CGTGGCCCGGCCAGGATCCGGTAGGCGGCGATGTTGATCGTCGTCCAGATCCCCAGGAACAGGGTCCATGGCACGGCGGTGAGCGGCGAGATCAGCTGCGCAAAGGCTGGCGAGTAGAGATATGCACCGAGCACGCCCACGTTGGCCGCCGGGTACAGGTCGCCAGAGCGGGTGCTCCAGTACGCGTAGGCGTCGATGCTGCGGTCCCACGGCTGGACACCCGCCAGCCGCAACCCCACGAAGACGGCGGCGAGGATGAAGAACCCGTCGCGCACGAAGCGCTCACGCACGGGGCGATCCTACGCGACGAGAGGAGCCATCGCCGCCGTCTCAGGCTGAGGCTCGGTGACCGACGCCTTTGACGACAGCGGCCAGGCGAATGGCGCCAGCGTGGCGAGGAGAAGGGCCGGTGTATGGACGCTGACGCTGGGTGAGCCGATCACCATGAGCACGGACGCGATCCCGAAAGCGAGCCCAGGGCGACCGCGCCAAACCAGCATCAGGGCAGCGCCGATGATCATTGCCAGGCTGGGCAGGTAGCGCGCGAGCTCCGGCGCAACACCGAATCCTCGTGCGGCACCGGCGAGACTGCCCTCCGTGGAGCCAGTGGCGGCCGTCTGTGCGGCGATCTCGAGGAACCGCAGGTGGCTGCTGAGACCGGCCCCGACGACGCCTGCGGTCACGCACACGACGATCGCTACCGCCCAGGCCTGCGCTCCACGCCACCTGCCCAGGGTGACCAGCCACCAAAGGAGAACCACTGGCGTGACCTTGACCGCGGTCATGACGCCGACGATCACGCCGGCAGCCCGCTCATGGCCGCGGATCGTGAGCCACCAGACCGAGACGATGCCGAGCAGCAGCAAGCCGTCGATGTTCGCGACGCCGACCTGGACCACGATCGAGATGGACAGGCCCAGCATGAGCGGGACCGCGACAAACGGCGCCCGCGCGAGCAACGCAGCGATGACCGCGCCGCTGGAGACTGCCACCGCGATCCACCAGACGTAGACGCCGGCATCGCCGGGGAGCAGCGCCAGCGGTCGCCAGATCACCCCGACCAGGGGTGGCGACAACAGGGGGACGGTCCAGTAGGGCGGGTTCAGCAGCACCTCGCTGTCGCCCGGCGAGAGGGTGTAGAGAAGGTGCCCCGCATTCAGTCGCTGCCCGGCAGCCAGGTAGGTATACGCATCGCCCCGATGGGCGCCGCCCAGGAGCCAGAACGCCAGCAGGCCCCCCAGGACCGCGAGCATCGAAACGACGACCCCGACGCGCGCGACAACCAGCAATGAGAGCCTGCGTTCCCGCACAACCGTCCCCCGATCCGCGCCCCTAAACCAGGTCCGTCAGATGGTAAGACCCTCGTCGACGGCTGAAGCCGACCCGATGGTCCCATGGTTTCGGGCTGGACGCCGCTCCAGTCCGTCCACCCGAGCATTCGCCGGCCAGACAAACGGAACGAGCCCGATGAGCATCAGCGCGTACGTGTTGATGTTCACCACCGGCGAGCCCAGGATCATCGTCGGGATCGCGACCGCGAAGGTTAGCTCGACGCGGTCCCGCAGGACCAGCACGAGCGCCGCGCCCAGGACGAGCACCAGGTAATTCGCCCACGGCAGGTTCAGGCCGGCAGCCTGGAGCATCCCGGGGAGGGAGAGCGGTGAGGCGGCAGTCTCTCGGGCGATCCCCAGGTACTCGAAGTGCGCCGGCAGGCCGGCCCCTGCGACGCTCAGCAGGCCAACGACGAGCAGGGCGATCGTGGCTCCTGCGACTGCCCGCCATCGGCTTTGGCCGACGAACCAGAGCAGAAGCACTACCGGCCAAAGCTTGATCCCTGCCATGACGCAGACGCCCGCTGCCACGTCGCGGCGTCGGAGTGCCAGCAACCACGTGGCGGCAATCCCCGCGAAGAAGAGGCCATCGACATTGCCTGACTCGAGCTCCCAGGCAACGAAGGGCGCGAACAACAAGACCGACAGGCCCGCCAGGACCGGAAGCCGTCGAAAGACCACCCCGAGCGTCGCCACGACCGAGCCGATGCAGGCCAGCCACCACAGCCCGATCCCCCAGCCTGCCGGCAACGCGGCCAGGGCACGCCAGAGGACGGCGATCGGAGGCGGAGACAGGAGTGGATACGTGTAGAAGGCCGGGTTCGTCAGGATCGGGCGGTCACCTGGCGCGAGGGCGTACAGCGCGTGGCCGGCGTTCAGTCGCTCACCCGCGGCCAGGTACGTCTCGGCGTCGAACGCCTCAAATCCGCGGCCAGCAATGATCCGGTCGAACACGAACACGACGCCCGCGACGAGCACGGCCCAGGCGACGAGCAGGAGCGTGCGACGCATCGGCTTCATCGAGCCGGGATCGTATCCGTCGAACGACAATCACACGAGCCCGGGATCGCACCCTTTCGTCGGTCGCGGGCAGGCCGATGGTGCTACTCGATCCGGCCTGGCGGCGCTCAGCGCGCGATTAGCTCGCGGCGAGCTCGTTGAGCCGGACCGAGCGCGCACCCTCGTCGTAGATCCGTTCGATCGACTTGACCATGATCTCGACGCAGAAGCGGTCGTGGACCACGTCATGGCCGGCTCGCCCGAGCATGTCGGCGAACGGGTGGTCCTTGAGCAGCCGGATGATCGCCTCGGCCAGTGCGGGTGGGTCGTGCGGCGGCACGAGGAGGCCGCTGACGCCGTCCTCAATCATTTCCGGGATCCCGCCGACGTTCGAGGCGACCACCGGCCGGCGAAGCGCCATGGCCTCGAGGATCGACAGGCCCTGCGCCTCGCGATAGGACGGCAGCACGGCGACATCGAGCGCGGCGGTCACCGCCGGGATGTCGTCGCGGCGCCCTGTGAAGACCACCCGATGCGCGATGCGCAGCTCTGCCGCCTGGCGCTCGAGGTCGGCGCGGCGTTGGCCCTCTCCGATGATCAACAGGTAGGCGTCAGGGCAGGCCCGCAACACCATTGGCCACGCCTCGAGCAGCGTCGGGTGCCCCTTCTCAGGGTCAAGCCGCGCGACGACCCCTACCAGCTTCGCGCCGGGTTCCAGGCCGTATTCCTCGGGCAGGGTGCAGCACGGCTCCTGTTGTTCGTAGCGCTCGAGGTCGACCCCGTTGTAGATCAGCTCGACCGGCGCACCCCGGCGTCCCTCGGCGGCAATCTTCCGTTCGATCGAGCGCGACACCGCGATCAGCTGGTTCATCTTCGGGGTCAGCAGGCGGAGCTGTTCGCGGTCTTCCGGTGAGCGCACTCGCGACGAGTGGACGGTCGACACGACGTACGGCCGAGGCAGCCCGGCCTCGGCAAGTCCCACCGCCGCGCGAGTTCCCACGAGCTCGGCCCGATACATGTGGTTGTGGATGACGTCCGGCCGGATGCCGGCCATGTGGGCGGCCAGCGCGCCGACCGCGGTCGCGTCGTCGGGCTCGTCGAGGACCAGGATCGGGACGCCAGTCTTCGCAATCTTCTTCACGGCGCTGCCGGGCGACAGCGAGACAACGCTCGGCTCGAACCGCGACCTATCCAGCCGCGACAGGAGCGTGTACAGGTGCTCCTGCGCGCCGCCGTTCGTGGCCGTCGCCAGCACCTCCACGACGCGCACCTGCGGCCGGCCCGGCAGCGGTGGCAGCTGCAGCGGCTCCAGGCAGGGATCGACCTGGATCGGCTTCCCCAG
>VBFZ01000258.1:3690-4873 GCA_005880805.1 Chloroflexota bacterium
CCCCACTCGTACTTGTACGGCTCGTCGCCGCGGAGGAAGTCGAGCCGGCGCCGGCCGAGCCCGATCGCCAGCTTGACGTACCAGGCCGCCAGGAGGATGCCCGGCGAGAGCGACTTGGCGTCGGGATCGATCCCCGCGTTGTAGAAGGACAGGGTCCCGCCGTCGTCGAAATGAAGCCCCGCCGCGACCCTTCGATCCCCGACCGACAGGAAGCTCAGGCGCAGCATCCCGTCCGGCCCGAACTCCTCGAACATCCGCCTGAGGAAGACCCTGCTGCGCTCGCCCCCCGGCGTCGGCGGGAACAGGCCCTCGGCGCTCCAGCGCTTCTGGTGGAGGTCCGTGAACCCCTCGACGTCGCCAAGGGGGTCGCGCGACTCGGTGAGCTCGATCGGGCCTGCGACCTCCGCCCGCCGGATCTTGCGGCGGATCTCGTGACGCTCCTTTTTGCCCAGGGTGTCGAGGTAGCCCTCGAAGTCGATACCCTCCCGCAGCGTCAGCACCGGACAGACGTCCTCGCGCTCGACGTTCAGGGTCCAGGCGCAGGATGTCTCCCGCCGCCCGAAAGCCAGCGCCAGCCCGTCGGCCACGGGATCCCCGCAACGCAGCCTTCGCAGGTCGACGACGTCCCACGGCAGCTCACCTTCGGCTTCCGGCTCGGACCGCTGCTCCGACAGCTGCTCGGCCACGGCGTCGGTCACGGCGAGCACGTCCGCGGGATCGGTCAGGAAGGTGGCGTAGTCGGCGTGGTAGGACGCGCCCATGAAGACGGCCTTGGCAGTCGGCGGTACAGGCGTCAGGTTCGTCTCGCGGCCGTGTCGGATCCGCGTCCGCGTCAGTGCGTCGGATGGCTCGACTTCGTGGCGGTGCATCAGCGGCGCGATCGCGACGAGCTCGGCGGCTGGATCGCGCGGGTCTGCCGTTCGCGGATCGACGACGACCAGGGTCTGGTCGTGCGCCTCGGATGCGTAGGCGTCCCACCAAGCGCGGTGGAATGCCCATCGCGAGAAGGGCGTCACCCACGGGTTCCGGTCGGCCAGCGCCTCCCACGCATCGCGGGGAATGCTGTCGAATGACCGGCGGACTGCGACCAGACGGCGGTGCCCGATCGGCGCGTCCTTGGCGACCGACGTCTTCTGCTCAGGCGGGCAGGCAGGCTCCGCAATGGCAGTGGGGGTCACTGGCC
>VBFZ01000043.1:0-6781 GCA_005880805.1 Chloroflexota bacterium
CCGATTCCCATCTCCTGGAACGTCAGCTCGCAGTGCTGACAGTGGTAGAAGACGGTCGGCGCGTAGGTGATGACCTCGATCGTCACGGGCTTCATCTGAAATCCTCGACGAACGGCCCGAGGATACACCTGCCGAATACCCCTCCTGCCGAGAGGGTGCAATCAGTCTCTCAGCTCCCTCTCGCGGCCGTCGACGGATCATCCATGCACCCGTGGACTGGGAAGAACATCGAGAGAGCGCGACACTGAGGGCGTCCACCCGTGATTCATCCCGAGCCACGCTCGCGTCGGGATGAACTACCTGGCGATCCTTCCTGAACGGCGCACCCCTCGGTCTTCGCAGTCCGGGCCTGCATGAATGAACTACGGCTACCACCCTCCCGGGAGCCGTGGGCCTCTGGGAAAGGGTCGTCCTCGGATTCCCTCATCCATGCATGGGTGGACTGGTAAGCGGAAGCCGCCTTCAGATATCCGTCGCTGGTGTTGATTGCCGCCCACCGTGAGCGTGGAACTCGGCCATTCGCCCCCGCGCCGGCCCTGAACCCGGCAGTGTTCCGCTTATGAGTCCCCGGGTGCATGAGCGTGGGATTCCGAATGGTGGGGCGCCGCGTTCTGAGGAGATCGGCGTTCTCAGAAGATCGCGCGCTCGTGGATCAGGGGCAGATCGTCGAGGAAGTGGCCAGGGACTCGCCAGTGGCGGCGATCACCGTCCAGCTCGTGTCGCTGATCCCCGCTCGGCCGAGCTCGTCGCGGACAAGGCCGCAGCCGATCTCACGCGCTCGCGGCTGCCGGACGCCCGGTGCCAGGTACACGCGGAGCGTGGGTGGCCCGGACGTCGTCAGCCAGTAGTTTGCACCGACGACATCGGGCTTGCCACGGTCGGCGACGGCCAGCGCGGCACCGAAGCCTCGGGGAAGCGGGCTGATCAACAGGAAGACGACGACCGAGACCACGAGCAGGAGCAAGAGCCCGACGCAGCCGATGAGCAGGCCGCGACGATTGCCGGGGGCCTCCTCGGTCGCCTTCTCCCAGGCCGACAGGTCCAACGGCTGTTCGCTCAACTCAGGCCGCGGCTAACCGCGCGCTGCAGCGGTCTGACCACCCGATCAGGCGGTCTCGGCGCGTTCGGCCAGCCAGTCCTCGTAGTTCGTCTCGTCGACGCCGCGGTCGACGTCCGACTTGGTCAGCAGGAGCGGCAGGCGGCCGGCCCGAATCGTTTCCTCGGTGATGATGCATTTGCGGATGTCGGTCCGCTCCGGGATGTCGTACATCACCTCGAGCAGCGACTCCTCGACGATCGAGCGCAGGGCGCGGGCCCCGGTCTTCCGGTCGAGCGCAACCTCGGCGGCGGCCTTGAGGGCGCCATCCGTGAAGACGAGCTCCACCTTGTCAAGCTGGAGGAACTTCTGGAACTGGCGCGTGACCGCATTTTTCGGCTCGGTCAGCACCTTGACCAGGTCCTCGGCGCTGAGCGCGGACAGCGTGACGACCACCGGCAGCCGCCCGACGAACTCGGGGATCAGCCCAAACTTCAGGAGGTCCTCCGGCATGAGCTTGTCGAGGATTCGCACGCGCTCCGTCTTGCCGACCGCGGACTCCGACCCGAAGCCGATCCCTCGCCGGCCGACCCGCTCCTCGACGATCTTCTCCAGGCCGTCGAACGCCCCACCGCAGATGAAGAGGACGTTGGTCGTGTCGATCTGGATGAAGTCCTGGTGGGGATGCTTGCGCCCGCCCTGCGGGGGCACGTTGGCGACGGTGCCCTCCAGGATCTTGAGCAGCGCCTGCTGCACGCCCTCGCCCGAGACGTCGCGGGTGATCGACGGGTTGTCGGCCTTGCGGGCGATCTTGTCGATCTCGTCGATGTAGATGATCCCGCGCTGGGCCCGTGCGACGTCGAAATCGGCCGCCTGGATGAGGCGCAGGAGGATGTTCTCGACGTCCTCGCCGACGTAGCCGGCCTCGGTCAGGGACGTCGCGTCGGCGATGCAGAACGGGACGTCAAGGACGCGCGCCAGGGTCTGGGCGAGCAGTGTCTTGCCGCTGCCGGTCGGGCCGACCAGCAGCACGTTCGACTTCTGGAGCTCGACCTCGTCGACGGCGTGGCCGGCGTTGACCCGCTTGTAGTGGTTGTAGACCGCGACCGACAGGACTTTCTTGGCGCGCTCCTGGCTGATGACGTACTGGTCGAGCGCGTACTTGATGTGGCGCGGGTTCGGGAGCTTGGCTGCCGTCGGGCGCTGCTTGGGCGCCTCCAACATCTCCTCTTCGATGATTTCCTGGCAGAGGTTGATGCACTCGTCGCAGATGTAGACGCCCTGACCCGCGATGAGCTTGCGAACCTGTTCCTGGCTCTTGCCGCAGAAGCTGCAGCGATACGGGACCTTGGGTCCCTTGCTGCTGCTCGTCGTGGTCACGGGTGCCGTCCTGTCATCGTTCGCCCCTGCCGCCCTGCCGCCGCCGCCGACGCCAGCGCGTCAGCTCTTGGCGGGGGTGGGTCCTTCGGTCTCGTGGCTCTCGGCAGGTGCCTGTGAGCCCTCGCCCCCCAGCTTGCCCAGGTCATGTGCTTGTGCGATCAACGAGTCCCCTGAGGCCGAGTAGACCGCATCGATGATGCCATAGTCCTTGGCCACCTCGGGAGACATGAAATAGTCCCTCTCCGTGTCCTTGATCACCTTCTCCAGCGGCTGGCCCGAGTGCTGAGCGAGGATCTCGTGGTTGACGCGCACCAGATGCTCCCATTCCCGCATCTGGATCAACGCGTCGGGTGCGTTGCCCCGGAAGCCACCCGAGCCCTGGTGGATCATGATCCGGCTGTTCGGGAGCGCGTAGCGCTTGCCCTTCGCGCCGGCCGCGAGAAGGACCGCCGCCATCGACGCGGCGATCCCGATGCAGATCGTGCTGACCGGCGCTCGTACGTACTGCATCGTGTCGTAGATCGCGAGTCCACTCGTGACCTGACCGCCCGGTGAGTTGATGTAGAGGCTGATGTCCTTCTCGGGATCCTCCGACTCGAGGAACAGCAGCTGTGCGATGACGAGGTTGGCGATGTGGTCTTCGATCGCATCGCCCACGAAGATGATTCGCTCCTTCAGCAGGCGCGAGTAGATGTCGTAGGCGCGCTCACCCCGACTCGAAGATTCGATAACCATCGGTACGAGCATGTGAGTCCTCCCCGAGACGCGCGGCGGCCGCTCTGGCCGGTCTCGTTCGATTTGGTTCCTGTGTTGTTCCGAAAGGCTCACGCCGGGGTGGCTGCCTCGGCGCTGTCGGTGGCCGCCTCGGCGGCATCCTGGGCATCTGCCCCGCCCGCCGACTCTGCGACGGCTTCCACGGTACCCGTTGCGTCGTCCTCGATGTGAGGCAACGCCGGGTGGTCGGGATGCGCCGCCAGCCAGCCGTCAACGAGGTATTCGACGACCTTCGAGCGGCGCAGCGTGCTGCGGATGAAGTTCCGACCCCGCTCCGACTCGAAGTAGCCGATCAGCCGCGCGTCCCCCGCGTAGCGCTGGCGGGCGCGCTCGACCTCGGCCTCGACCGCGTCGTCGGTCACCGTGATGCCCTCGACCTCGGCGATCTTCGAGAGGACGATCAGGACCTTCACCCGCTGCTCCGCTCGCGGTCGAAACTCCTTGTGGAGGTCTTCCTCCGACTGGTTGGTCGCCTTGAGGTAGGCGTCCTGCGAGATGCGCTGGCGGGCGAGCGTCGCGCGAAACTCGTCGTGCATGACCTCGACTTCCTGGTCGATCAGGATGTCCGGCAGATCCATCGTCGCGTTGGCCACCGCGTACTCGATGATCCGGTCCGAGAAGGTATGCCTCGCGCTGTCGAGGGCATTGCGCTCGAGTCGCTTGCGGACGTCGACGCGCAGGGCCGCGAGATCGGCGTAGTCACCCATCGAGGCCGCGAATTCGTCGTTGAGCTCGGGCAGGATCTTCTCGCGCAGCTCTTTGAGCTCGACTTCGAAGTGCGCCGGCTTGCCCGCCAGCTCGGCTTCGGCGTAATCGTCCGGGAACGTCACGTCGAACTCCGCGCGCTCCCCCGCCCGGAGGCCGGTGATGTGGTCCTCGAAGCCCGGGATCAACCGCTCCTCGCCGAGAATGAGCGGCATCCGCTCGGCTGAGCCGCCGGGGAAGGCTGTGCCGTCGCGGCTGCCGGTATAGCCGATGACCGCGTAGTCGCCCTTCTTCGCGGCGCGATCCTCCACGGGCGCCAGGGTTGCGTTCTGGTCCCGTAGCTCGTCGACGACGCGGTCGACCGTCGCGTCGGTGATCTCCTCGATCTCAGGCCGGAAGTTGAAGTGGCGATAGTCCCCGAGTTCGACCTCCGGCCGAACGTGGAGTGTTGCGTTGAAGACGAGCGGCTTGCCCTCCTCGGCCTGCTCCACCTCGATCTTCGCCTGGTCGAGCGGCAGGATTGCCTTCTCGACGAGCGCGTCGCGGTAGGCGTCCTGGACGAGGTGATCCACCGCGTCCTCGAGCACGGCGCCGGGGCCGAGCACCCGATCGAGCATGAAGCGGGGCGCCTTCCCGGGCCGGAAGCCCGGCACCTTCGTGCGCCGCGAGAGATGGCGGACGGAGGCGTCGACCGCTCGCGTCAGCCGCTCCGCTGGCAGCTCGATGTCGAGCTTGACCGAGCTCCTGGGGCCGGGCGTGGCGGTCACGTTCATGGGCCGCCCAGTCTACCCGCCGCCTCCCGATGGGGCGAACGCCCGGACTCGCCGCGGCGCGCGCCGAATGGATGGTAGGCGAGGTCAGACTCGAACTGACACGCCGCTCAACGCGGCACCGGCTCCTAAGGCCGGCGCGTCTGCCATTCCGCCACTCGCCCTGGGTTCGCGGTCACAGAGGATACGTCTCGACGATCGCGATGGGGCGATGGCGAAACCCGCCATCGCTGGCTCAGCGTCGGGGTTGATCCGAAGGCGGTGGCGGCGACTCGGTCGTCGGCGGGGGCTCGCGACGCCCCATCCGCCTGAGCGCCTCGTCGAACGACTTCCGGTCCGGCGAGAACAGCGACTGGGCCATGCGCCTGCCCGCCTGAGACGAAACGGGTTTGAAGATGTTGCCGAGAATCGTCGTGGCGACCGCCGTCAGGTCGCGCTCCTTGCGAACCTTCGACTTCGCCTCCAGGTAGTCGGCGAACTCACGCTCCAGCGTTCCGCGGACTTTCTCGCCGTCGGTACCCAACTTGCGAAGCGTCTTGTCGACTTCCTCCGGAAGCATTGACTTCGGAAGGTCGGCCTCGGGTCCCCAGATCAACCGCCTGACGCGGCGGAATACCCGCTGCGGGCCGCCGGCCACGAGGAATGCGACGCCTGCTGCCGCGCCACCTACCTTCAGCGGATCGTCCCTGACCCGGGCCGGAATGTCCACCGCGGAACGAGCAGCCGCCCCGAACCGGACCGTCTCATCGACAAGGCCCTGTCGAGCCGCCAGGACCTCAGCCTTGGCCGCATCCACTTCCGCGCGGCCTGCCGCAGGCGCCAGGCTTCGGTCGTCGGTCATCGCTTGCCCACCGGGACTCGCTCCCGAATCCATTCGATCGTCTCCCTCGTGGTGTCGATCGTCTCCTGGGGTACGAAGCGCGACTTCAGCGCGTCGAAGTCGATTCCCCCGCGGAAGGCCAGGAAGCCAAGTGCAACAGTCCACACGAGCAGGCCGACCGCCAGGCCGACCGCCACGGCAACGTGAACACTGAGCGCGACGGCGGTCAGCGCGCCGAACACGACGCCGAGCAGGACGCCCACGATCAGTCCCCGGATCACGCCGCCGACGCTCCGCGACAGCAGACCAATCAGGATCCCGAGCACTCCGAACACGGCGGCCAGGGTGGCCACGCCCACGGCCAGCGGCCGGCTGTCGGGCGCGATGTTGCCGGCGACCTGGTCACCCAACAACGCCCAGGCTCGATTGGTTACCTGGACCGCGAGCAGCAACGCGACGATGACCCCGACCAGCAGTCCGGTCAGGAACGACCCGCCGATGGCGCTGCTGCGAGCCCCAAGCGCAACCAGGACGAGGATGAGCGCGACGAGGAGCGATAGCTCCGTTCCGTGCACGATTCCCCAGCCGATCGAACCGAACACCCACTCCCCGAGGAACAGCGTGAGCCCGATCGGCAGGAGCATGGCCGCGAACAGCACGAGCGAGAACGCGATCCCCCCGAGCACGGCGACACGCTGGATCTCGGCCGTGATCGCGCCGAACTCCGCGCGGGCCAGGTCGATGTGGGCCTTCGCCAGGCGAACCGCGGCGCCGCGCGTCGCTCCGAACTGCTCGCCCAGCCCGGGTGGTCGGTCGCGTCCGTCGGCCCGATCAGCTCCTCCGGCCGGCGTCGACGCGCGGGGATTGTGCTGTTCGTCCAGGGTCGACCTCCGGGCAGTAGGCAGGCTGACGAGGCTGGCCGATCATAGCAGCGGGTGCCGCAGCCTCCTGAGACCGGGCTGTGAAAACAGGCTCGCGGTGGTCTCGCAAAGAGATCCCGACTGTCTGCCCGAACGGGTTGGCTAGTCGACGACCCGGAACGTGCGCTGGCCGAGCAAGTCGGCGGCGTCGAAGAACCCGTAGGTGCGCCTGAAGCCGGGGTCGGGCGCGATGGCTCGGCCCGTGGCGGTCTTCCACAGTTGTCGTTCGAGCTCCTCGATCCGCGCGGCGAGCTCGGCGGGACCGCGCGGCGTGGGAATGTCCGAGTACGTCCGGCGCCCGGCCGGGAAACGCACGACCTCGTCGGGAATTCGTGGCAGCGTGGCGAGGACGACCCGGGCGTGTGTCAGGGCGAAG
>VBFZ01000043.1:6816-11533 GCA_005880805.1 Chloroflexota bacterium
CGCCGGCTGTGCGCCCAGCGCCTTCGCGAGCCGGGCCTCCGCTTCGGCCTCCGACCGAGCTGCCTCACGCTCGGCCACGCTGCGTGCAGGTTCCGCACGTGCGAGGCCTGCCTGGAGGACGAGATGCTGCAGCTCGGCAAGGCCTGCGGTGTCCGCCCGGAGCCAGAGCTGGAAGCCCTCGTGAATACCCTCGAGGTGTGGCAGGGTCGCGCCGGCCAGGAAATCGGCGCCACCGGTGGGAAGCTCGCCGTCCCCGAGGAAGGCGTCCAGCAGCTCGCGCGTGCGCCGAATGACCGCAAGCAAGCGGTCGAACTCCGAGAACCCGCTCTGTTCGATGTCTGCCATACGCGATTGCGCACCGACTGCGAGAACGAGGTCCGCCGCTCAAGGCAGCGGCCTCGGCCTCAGCCTAACGTCCGAGAGCGTCCGTTGCGTAGCACGACGGCACACCCGCGCGAAGGTCGTCTCGCACGGCGCCGATCGTACTGAGGCCCGCAAAGCCTCGTGCGCGCGCCCCCTCCTGCGGTACGCTCCCGCGGTGAGCGCCCGTTCGACGAACGCCAGCACCGAGTCGGCGGCCACGAATCCGATCCTGACGGCGGAGATTCTCTCGATCGGGTCGGAGTTGACGGTCGGCGGGACACGCGACACCAACGCCGGCGAGCTGGCGCGCGAGCTGAGCGACGCGGGGGTCGCCGTTCTCCGGCTCACCGCCCTTCCCGACGACCTGGACGTCGTCGCCGACGCATTCCGCCAGTCCACGCAGCGGGCCCACCTGACCCTGTCGACCGGGGGGCTCGGGCCGACGCCCGACGACCTCACGCGCGAGGCGATCGCCGCGGTCTGCGGCGAGTTCCCGGCAGTCGACGACCGACTCGAGGCGTGGCTGCGCGAGTTGTGGTTCCGGCGGGGCATGCCGTTTCCCGAGATCAATCTCAAGCAGGCGTGGCTGATCCCCTCCGCGAAGGCGATTCCGAACCGCAACGGCACGGCGCCGGGCTGGTGGGTCGAGCGACCCGGTGGTCGGGTGATCGTCGCGCTGCCTGGTCCGCCGCGGGAGATGCGCCCGATGTGGCGCGATGCGGTCCTGCCCCGACTGCACAAGTGCGGTCTCGGGGTCGAGCGAGTGACGCGGACGCTCCGGCTCTGGGGAGTTGGCGAGTCTCAGGCCGCCGACCTGATCGGAGAGGCGGTGTTGCGGCGCGCCAATCCAGCTGTGGCGACGTACGCCCGTTCGGACTCGGTCGACGTCCGGATCTCGGCGGTTGGCGAAAACGGGCGCGACGCGGCGACGATCGCATCGGAGGCAGAGGCCGCTATTCGCGCGGTTCTCGGAGGATTCGTCTGGGGAACCGGTGACATCGGCTGGGCGGAAGCGATCGGCCGTGCGCTCGCTGATCTCGACAGGACGCTGGTCGTGGCGGAGTTCGGAACCGGTGGCGCATTTGCGGCACTGTGCGGGGAGCTGCCGAGCCTCGTCCGGATGACCACCACCGGGGCGGCTGGCAAACTGCCTCCCGATGACGAGCAGACCGTCTCGGACCTCGCGGACGCCGTCCGACGAGACGCAGGCGCCGACGTCGGGCTGGCGATCTGTGCGCGTCCGCAAGGCGGCGACACCAGCGCCGTGGTTGCGGTGAGCAGTCCTGAAGGATCCGTCGTCGAACGCCGGACCGTGTTCCAGGGCGGACCCCAGGGCCGCGCCCGCGCGGCGCTGACCGGCGCCTCGATTCTCCTGCAGCACCTGACCGGCGCGACCGAGCGAACACCAACGGAGCCCGCGCGCGAGGCCGAGGGCGTTCGTTGAGCGATCGGTCAGCTCAGCCGGCAGACCCGCAGGTCACGGCAAGCGATCCACCTGTCACCCCGACCGACCTGGGACATCTGCCGCTGTTCGAGGGCGTCCCCGACGCGGAGCTGCTGATCCTTGCCGCGTCAGCCTCCCGTGTCGCCTACGCGGATGGCGAGACGATCTTCGAGCAGGGCGACCCGGCGACGACGGTGATGTCGATCCTCCGCGGTCAGATCGTTCTCCGGTCCGCCGACGGCGACCGCTCGACGATCGTGCAGACCATTGGCCCCGGCGAGCTGCTCGGCTGGTCAGCGCTGCGCGACGACGCGACGACCCTCACGAGCGCGCGCGCGATCGGCCAGGTGGAGGTGCTGGCGTTCCCGGCCGAGCGGCTGCTCGACGTGCTGGCCACGGGCGGCGCGAGCGGACGGCTCCTGATTCGTCGCTTGATCGGGATTGCGACGACTCATCTCCAGGCGACGCGCATGCAGCTCCACCGCGCTGGCCGCGAGGGGGTCATCACCGGCGGCTGATACGCAAAGGACACCAGCGGCCGTCATCTCGTACGCTTGCCGGCCGCATCCGCGAGCGCGGTGTTGCGCCGTTTCTGTTGCCCAGGCCCTTTGCCTGTTGCGCCTGGAACAACCAACTCGTGGTTTCGGCGCCGTCCGGGGGCCCTCGAAACATCAGGCCACGTGCGATCCATCCCGAAGCACGCTCGCGCCGGGATGAATTGGGCGCCATGGCGAAGAGCCGGACTCTGGATCGGCCCGAAATCATGGGTTTGGTGTGGCACGCGCAACGGCCGCGCCAGGCGTTGGCTCGCTCAGGCGCGGCGCCGGGATCAGGAGATGGAGAGAACCGGCTGCTGCTGGTTCGCCGCGCGCACGCTGACTCGCGCCGCGACCGTCTGTGCGAGCGAGGTGAGTGCCTGCGCCGCGGGACCAGGCTCGCGCTGAGCGACGGCGGGAACGCCCACGTCGCCGCCCTGGCGGACCGTGACATCGAGGGGAATGCCGCCCAGGAACTCGATCGACTGCTCGCGCGCGAAACGCTCGCCGCCGCCACGCCCGAAGATCTCCGTCGCCTCCCCGCAGTGCGGGCATACGAACGCGCTCATGTTCTCGACGATGCCCAGCACCGGGACGTTCATCCGGCGGCACATCGCCAACGCCTTGGCGACGTCGGCGAGTGCGACGTCCTGGGGCGTGGTGACGAGGACCGTGCCGCTGATCGGAACGGCCTGCGCCAGCGTCAGCTGGGCGTCGGAGGTGCCCGGCGGCTGGTCGATCACGAGGTAGTCGAGTTCGCCCCAGTCGACGTCGCGCAGGAACTGCTGGATGGCCCCTCCGACGAGCGGCCCGCGCCACACCACGGGCTGGCCCTCGGGCACGAAGAACTGGATCGAGATCACCTTGACGCCATAGCGCTCGAGGGGTTCGATCTTGCCGGCCGGCGTCGCCTTCGGCTGACCCTCCGCACCGATCATCTGGGGGATGTTCGGCCCGGTGATGTCAGCGTCCAGCAGACCAACGGAAGCGCCCGCCTGGGCGAGGGCAACCGCGAGGTTGACGCTCACCGTGCTCTTGCCCACTCCGCCCTTCCCCGAGGCGACCGCGATGATGTTCTTGACCCCGGGCAGGACCTGCTGCTGTGGGACGTTCGGTCCGGAACGCCGCACCATCGCGCCCCAGCTGACCTCGATCGTCTCCGCGCCGAGCGGCTTGAGGGCGCGCGCGACGTCGGCTTCGATCTCGTCCTTGAGCGGACACGCCGGTGTCGTCAGCTCGATCGTGAACGCGACCCGGGAGCCGTCGATGACCAGGTTCTTGATCATGTCCCGGGACACTAGGTCACCTGGCAGCTCAGGCTCGCGTACGTTGCGCAGCGCGTCGAGGACGGCGTGTTCCGTCAGGGTGGACATCGTGGGGATCGGGGCCTCGATAGCGGGTCGTGGGCTTGTGACAGCTGGTGCGTCGATATCCTACCCCCGGCCCCCGCCAGGCGCCCTCGAGCCCGAAGCCACTCGGAGCCTGCCGCCTCTCATTCCTGACTATCGAACATCCACGGAACGTTAGTCGCGGCCCTCGGGGAGTGTGCGCGAATGTCACCCAGTCACGCGTTGGTGGCTTCACTCATGCTGCCCACGCCACCTCGAAAGTCGCCTCAATGCCGCACCTGCGACCGCTCGACCTCCCAGAGCACGTGATCGGGTGTCTCAAGCTGAAAGGTCGAATGGTTGATGTCGAAATCGTCCGACAGGCACAACACAAGGTGGTCGAGCACAGCGCCGGGATCACCGTCCCGACGCACGACTACGTGCGCGGATACGACGTTCATTCCGCTCGTGATGGTCCACGCGTGGAGGTCATGGACGTCCTCTACGCCCGGAGCTTCGAGAACATGGCTGCGGACTTCCGCGAGGTCGACCCCTTTTGGCGTCGCTTCCAGGAGCACGTCCACGCTATCGCGGAGGAGCGCAAGCGTGCGGGGCACCATCAGGAGCCCGATGATGATCGAGGCGATGGCATCGGCGGGGCGCCAGCCTGTCGCCAGGATGACGACGCTCCCGGCGAATACCGCGACAGCCCCGAGCAGATCCCCGAGGACCTCCAGGTAGGCGCCGCGCATCGTAATGCTCTCGCGTTGGCCATAGCCCAGGAGACGGAGAGACACGAGGCTTGCGAGGATGGCGATGGCCGCCACGAAAGCGACGGGAGCCGCTGCAATATCCGGTGGACTAAAGAAGCGGCGAACGCCCTCGGCCAGCACTACCACAGCGATGCCCAACAGGAGCAGTGCGTTCGCAGTGGCCGCCACGATCTCGATGCGATACAGCCCATAGCTCCGGCCACCGCTCGACGGTCGGCTCGCGAGCCATATCGCGCCGAGCGACACCGCCATACCGGAGACATCAGCGAAGAG
>VBFZ01000044.1 GCA_005880805.1 Chloroflexota bacterium
GAGGGCCGGCTCCGACCGGCCGATGCCTCAGGCGCTGGTCAGTGCGCGCAGGCTCGCGGGCTGCCGGTGTCGTCCGCGGTCCGGAACGACGATCCGCACCCGCAGGCCGCCACGGCATTCGGGTTGTTCACGGTGAACCCCGCGCCCATCAGCGTATCGACGTAGTCGATCTGTGAGCCCTGCAGGAGGTCGACGCTCTTGCCGTCGATGTAGACGCGAACGCCGTTGGCCTGCAGCACGCGGTCGTCCTCGGTCGGGGCGTCCTCGAGCATCATTCCGTAGCGGTAGCCCGAGCATCCGCCGCTGTAGACGTAGACCCGCAGCCCGATGTTCGGGTTCGGTTCCTCAGCCGTGAGCTCGCGGAGCTTCGTGGCTGCGGCATCGGTCAGGTTCACCATCGACGGCTGGGGTTCGATCATGCGCGGGGTCTCCTTGAGATGAGTGCTGAGGAGATCGTACGCAGGGCAACGGGTTTCGGCAAGGCGGCCGACAGAACCAGCCGGCGACAGGACCGTTCCAGATTCGAGCCCTCGAGACCTCGCCGCGCCCGGCAGTCTCACCTCAGTCGAGCCGCTCGACCACCGTGGCGATCCCCTGGCCTACGCCGATGCACATCGTGGCCAGGCCGTAGCGACCGCCTGTCCGCCGGAGCTCGTGGACAAGCATCGTCACGAGGCGCGCGCCGCTGGCACCGAGCGGGTGGCCCAGCGCGATCGCGCCGCCGTTCACGTTGACCTTCGCCGGATTGAGCTCCAGCTCATTGATGCACACGATGGATTGGCTCGCGAACGCCTCGTTGAGCTCGACGAGGTCGAGATCATCCACGGTCAGGCCGGCTCGTGCGAGCGCCTTCTTTGTCGCTGGAATCGGGCCTACGCCCATCACGGCGGGATCCACGCCCGCGACGGCCGTCGAGATCACTCGCGCAAGTGGCTTCATCCCCAGGGAGCGCGCCCGATCGGCCTCGACCAGCAGCACTGCCGCCGCCCCGTCATTGATGCCCGAAGAGTTCCCGGCCGTCACCGTGCCACCGTCGCGGAACGCCGGCTTCAGCGCGGCGAGGGCCTCCTCCGACGTGTCCGCCCGCGGGTGCTCGTCCCGGGTCACCACGACCGGGTCACTGCGCCGCCGCGGGACCGTCACGGGAACGATCTGCGCGTCGAACCGCCCCGACTCGATGGCCGCCACCGCCCGCCGCTGGCTCTCCAACGCGAACCGATCCTGGAGATCGCGCCCGACCTCCCAGCGCTCCGCGACGTTCTCGGCCGTTTCGCCCATCGAGTACGGGTAGTGCATCGCCGCCAGCCGGGGATTCGTGAAGCGCCAGCCGAGCGTGGTGTCGAAGACCTCGCGGTTGCCGCGGTCGAACGCCTGCTCCGGCTTGGCCATCACGTACGGGGCCCGCGTCATCGACTCGACCCCACCCGCCACGAACACGTCGCCATCGTCGACCGCGATGGCGTGTGCCGCCGAGTTGATCGCCTGGAGGCCGCTCCCGCACAGCCGATTGACCGTCTGCCCAGCGACTTCGACCGGCAATCCCGCGAGCAGGAGCGCCATTCGCGCCACGTTTCGGTTGTCCTCGCCGGCCTGGTTCGCGCAGCCCAGGATCACGTCCTCGACGAGCGCCGGGTCGACGCCCGATCGGTCCACGACGGCCCGAACGACGACGGCCCCCAGGTCGTCCGGCCGGACGGCTGAAAGCGCGCCGCCATAGCGCCCGACCGGCGTCCGCAGGGCCTCGACGATCCAGGCCTCGCGGAGGGGTCGATGGAGATCGCGAGTCATCGGCTCGATTGTAGTGGCCGGTCCCGGCGGAACCGCTGGGACACGCCGCGGAGCTTCCCAGACCCGGCCATCAGCCGATCTTGCTCAGCGCCTCCGTCAGTAGCGCCGGGGAGGTCGCCTGGGCGAAGAACAGCGCATCACCGTTGGGGTACAGGTAGAGGGCGTCGGGCTGGTCGGGGATCGTCACCTTCTTGACCGATTTGCCGGCCACGGAAACATCGGCCACCGAGCTGCCGGGCGTGTTGTGGATCCCGGCCTGCACGTACGCGGGGAGAAGCACCGCCGAGTCGACGCCCTTCACCCGGAACGCGCCGACCCTCACGTTGACGCTGACGGCCAGGGCGATCGTGAAGTCCTCGGGGCTCTTGCCGACGGCCGTCAGCACGTCCCGGAAGTCGTTCGCGCCAGTTCCGGCACCGGCGAAGTAGGCGGTGCCGTCGAGGCTTTGCTTGCGCAGCGTCTCCGTTCCGACCTGATCGGGGAGGCGACGCTCGAGGTCCTGATCGGCGGCCATGGACGGGTTCGCCGCGCCGCCCGGCCTCGGCGAGGGGCTGGACGTCCGCGGCGAGGACGATGGCGAGACGGCTCTCGGGGTCGACGCTGGCGACACGGCCACGCCGCAGCCCGACAGGAGCAGTACGAGCACCGGTAGCAGGGCGAACGTGCGATTGAGGCGGGTCATTCGGCTCCTGTGCGCGTTCTTCGCGTCACGCCTCCGCGCGAAGGGCAGGCGCCGGTGCGAAGCGCGGACCGAGCTTGGCAGAAAGCCGAAGAAGGCGCTCACGAACGACTTGCGGACCGCCGATGTCCTCGGCCCGTTCGAACGGCCCACGCGGGTGGCCCGCCCCGAGGCGCAGGGCGAGGTCGATGTCGTCGCCGCTTGCCACCTTCTCGCCGAGGGCGTAATAGGCCTCGTTGATCACGCCCAGCACGATGCGATCCACGACCTCCTCGTCGGACAGGCTCCCGGCAGCGGTTCGAGGCGCGAATTCCTCCGAAGGCTCGATCGGCCGATCGTCCGCCCCATAGCGGTAGAACCCGGCTCCCGTCTTGCGACCCAGCCTCTCTTCGGAGACCAGGCGCTCCTGCGTGGGCGACGGCTCGAATCGTTTCTCACGGCCGAACCGTTCGTACAGGCTCCGGGCGGCCGCCAGGTTGACGTCGATCCCGACGAGGTCCATGAGCGCGAACGGGCCCATCGGAAATCCGGCATCCACGACGGCGCGGTCGACCTGCTCGATCGACGCTCCGTCGGCGTCCACGATCCGCAACGCCTCCAGGGTGAACGGCCGATTCACGCGGTTGACGATGAAGCCTGGCGCGTCGGCGCACTGAACGGCGGTCTTCCCCCAATTCGTCACGAGGCGTGTCGCGGCAGCCGAAAGCTGCGCACGGGTCCGTGGTGCCGTCACGACTTCAACGAGCTTCATGACCGGCGCCGGGTTGAAGAAGTGGAGGCCGAGCACGCGCCCGGGATTTGTCGTTGCGTCCGCGATGGCGTCCACGGAGAGGGCGCTCGTGTTGGTCGCGAGTATCGTCTCGGGGCCGGATGAGCCGTCGAGCCGACCGAAGATCGTCTGCTTGAG
This sequence comes from Chloroflexota bacterium, assembly GCA_005880805.1. Classification (GTDB taxonomy): domain Bacteria; phylum Chloroflexota; class Limnocylindria; order Limnocylindrales; family CSP1-4; genus CF-16. Next base: position 3,375 of record VBFZ01000044.1, read on the forward strand.
CTCCAGGTCCTCGAGCGCGGCTTCGATCACGACATCGGCTTCGGCCGCGACCGCGTCCATGCTGTCCGCCTCGCGGAGTCCCTGGAATCGACCCTCGACCCACTGGTCGATGCTGTCCGCATCGAGTCCCAGCCTGACCGCGCGGCGCTCGAGCCCGTCGCGGATGCGGACCTGTGCCGCCTCCAGTGCGCCCGGATCGACATCATGGACGACGACCTCGTGGCCGGCCTCGAGCGCGATCTGACAGATCCCGACGCCCATCGTCCCCGCGCCGACCACCCCGATGAGTTCCATCCGTCGCCTCCTGGAACAACGGTATTGCCTGCGCCATTCGGGCGCCGGTGCGACGGGTGAACAGAACCGCACGATCTCTTCATCCGTCCGTGGTTGAGTGGCGCCTTCTGTGAGAGCTCAATGAGAACCGTCTCAGAGTCGACCACGGCACCATGCACAACCCCCAGCCCTCTCCCGACCGCGCTTCGAGGAGGCGTCGAGCATGAGCCCGCCCCAGGCCCGTGAGGCCGTCCGCGTGATCGGCGGGCTGGCAGCAGGTGCGCTCATCACCCTCGCAACGATCGCTTCGGGCTGGGTCGCGGGTGTCCAGGCGACGCTCGTCGAGATGGGCTTCGATCCGGATCGGGGGCAGCTCCTGGCGGGCCTGCTGGTCGCTGCGATCGGCGCGGCCACGGTGCGTCTGGTTTCCGGTCGCTCGTGGCCGGCGATCGGCCTTGGGATGCTCGCGTTCATCGCGGTGTTCGGTGGGACGTTCCGGGCCGAGACACACGCCGCGCTGACCGGCACCGCCCAGGCCGGCAGGTTCGATCCGCTCGGGTGGACGATGACCCTGGCCGCGCTGGGCACCGCCGCGGTCGTCTGCGCGTGGGCAGCATCGGTCCTCGCCGGCGTCGTGCGCTCCCAGCTGCGGGCCGCCTTCGATGACGCCCGGACGCTCTGGCGTGGGCGGCAAATCCAGGGACGAAGACTGATTCGCCCCGGCGGAATCCTCCTGATCGCCGCGACGCTCGCGGTGACAGGGCCCGTGCTCGGCGACATGCTCAACTTCGGACCACAGGTCCACATGAACGACGGCGGCTCGCTGCCGGTCGGATTGTTCGGCGGCGGTGGAGCCGGGGATGCCGGCTCCGCGCCGGGCGCATCCGGCGACGCGGGTCAGGCGAGCGGTGCTCCGCTGCCAGGACGCGGCGTGACGACCGGTGCCACGGATCCCGCGCGACCATGGCTCGCGTGGCGGCCCGTCGGCACCGGAGGCCAGGTCAGCCTGACGTTCCCGGCGCCATGGACGGGCGGAAACCGGCGGACCGCTGACGTGACCGTCTACCTGCCACCGGGCTACGGCAGCGGAACGCGGCGCTATCCGGTGGTGTACGAGGTTCCCTGGAGCATCCCGTACTGGAGCGGCGCCATCGCCTTCCCACCGCTCCTCGACAGCCTGATCGACCAGGGGCTGATGCCGCCCGAGATCGCGGTGTTCATCTCGCAGTCCGGCGGCGCCTATCCGGACAGCGAGTGCGCCAACTCATACGACGGGCAGGAGCACTTCGAGAGCTACATCGTCCAAACGGTCGTCCCGTTCATCGACGCCAACTACCGGACGATCGCCACTCCCGACGCCCGCTCGCTGTTCGGTTTCTCGCAGGGCGGCTTCTGCACGCCGAACCTGCTCTTCCATCATCCCGACACGTTCCGACAGGCACTCAGCTTCAGTGGCTACTACACGGCCGGGCTCGTCAGTCCGCAAACTCTCAACGCCGCGCGGCCGTGGGGCGGCGACAGCGTACTGATCGCCGCCAACTCGCCGCTCCTGGAGGCGGCGCAACTGCAGCCGCAGGTGGCCTCCCAGCTGTTCCTCGTCGTCTCCGGCGATCCGTCGGAAGCGTTCTACGGGCCGCAGATCCGGGCGTTCGCGGCGCAGCTCCAGCAGGACCATGTCCCGTTCGCGCTGCTGCCGGATAACCACGGCCATGCCTGGATTGCCGTGCGTGACCAGTTCCCGACTGCCATGGAGCTCCTTGCCGCCCGCCAGGTGAAGCTCGGGGTGTTCGGATGAGTTATCGGCAACTCCTGGCAGCCGCGCTCGGGGCCGTGCATACGGGTCCGCCGCCGCCCGTCGTCCCTCCTGCACCCGCAAAGCCGCATCGGATGGCGGTGCTCGTGCTGATCATTCCAATAGCCGCGATCGTCATTGGCGGTCTGGTTGCCGCGTTCGCCGCGATGGGCCTGGGTGCCGCCGTTCAGGCCCTGGCGGACTGGCTGCCCCTGGACCCGACGGGGCTCGACCCGCTTGACGCGGTCACCGTCGCCGCCGGCCTTGCCACGCTGGCGGTCGGAATCGCGCGCCGCAAGCGGCTTGCCTGGCTGATGACGGTCGTCGCGTTCGGGGCAGCAGGCGTCGCGCAGGCGCTGACCTTCGGGCACCCGATCGGGGCCGCACTCGCGGTGGTCTGCATGGTCGCACTGGTCTCGAACCGCCCGTTCTTCCGTGCCGGAACGGCGCCCAGAGCAAGCCGGTTCGCGGCGGTTGTCGTGGTCCTCGGCCTTGGGCTGCTCGCCCTCGACTCGGCAATCGGCGACCTGTTGGCCGGAACGTGGGCGCAGCCGGCGGCCGACCTTCGCTCGCTCGTCGGGACGCTGACGGACGGCCTGTCGTTCTCGGTCGTGCGGGGCGTGTTCGGGCCATCCGGCCTGCTGGGTCGGGCAGGCCTGGGTGGGTCCGACGTCGCAGGCGCATTGCTGGACGCCGTCGAGCTGGCCGCACGGATCGCCCTGGTCGTCGCGGCCCTGGCCATCCTCGCAGCGATGTCCGATGGTCCTCGTGACGCGCGAGTCGTCCGCCGGGCGCGCGCACTGGGCCGCCGGTACGGGCACGGGGCCCTGCTGCCCTTCCAGCTGGGGCCCGAGGTGCGTCAGTACATGATTGCCGGGAACCCGGGTGTCGTCGCGTACGGCGTCGCCGGGCGGATGGCCGTTGCCCTGGGCGATCCCGTCGGCCCGCTGGACGCGGCGTGGCAGACGTTCGATGCCTTCGTGCAGAAGCGCGGGTCGCTCGACCAGATCCCGGCCGTCTACCAGGCGACAGGGGCGGCACGCGGGCGACTCGCGGCGGCCGGCTTCCGGGCTGTCCGGATCGGCCGGGAGGCCCTCCTCGATCTGGCTGACTTCGAGCTGGCCGGATCGCGCCGCGCCAACCTCCGCCACACCGTCACCAGAGCCGTCCGCGGCGGTGTCCGCATCTCCTGGTATCCGCGCGGACTGTCAGGCCCGAACGGTCGGGAAACGCTCACAGGCCTTGAGCGCATCGATCGCGAATGGACGCGACACGCGGGTGTTCAGCTCCGCTTCACGATCACCGGATTCGACGCGGGGGATCTCGCCGGCGAGAACGTTGCGGTCGCGGTCGCGC
>VBFZ01000045.1 GCA_005880805.1 Chloroflexota bacterium
TGCGCTTGCTGTGCGTGCGGTCCTGGTCCTTCACTTCCCGGACCCCGCCTATCCCGATTCCTTCTACTACGTCGACGTCGCGCGGGCGCTCCACGAGGGCCGCGGCTTCAACGTCGACTTCATCTGGATCTTCGCCGAGGTCGGCGGCCGATTGCCCGCGAACCCAGTACTACCGATCCCCTCCAACGCCCACTGGATGCCGCTCGCGTCGCTGGTCCAGGTCCCGTTCCTGGCGGCGTTCGGGGAAAGCCCGCTCGCGGCCGCGGCACCGTTCGCGCTCATCGGCTCGCTCGCGGCCCCAATGGCGTGGGGGATCGCGCGCGAGGCCGGCGCCAGCTCGCTGGTCGCGATCGGCGCTGGGATCCTGACCGCGATCCCGGCCGCATCAGTGCCGTTCATGGCGCAGCCCGATAACTTCTCACTCTTCCAGCCGCTCGTCGTCGGGGCGCTCTGGATGACGGCTCGCGGGCTGAAGGGCAGCGCGCCTTCCTTCGTACTTGCGGGTCTGCTGGCCGGTCTCGCCACGCTGGCCCGCAACGACGGCGTGCTCGTCGCAGCGGTAATCGCGCTGGCCTTTGTCTGGAACCGGTGGCGCGCTCTCCGCTCGCCCGCGTCTGAGCCCGTCCGCTCGCGTATTCCGGTAGCCGCAGCGCTCGCTTCCGGCGCCTTGTTCCTCGTCGCCGTCGGGCCCTGGCTCGTGCGGCAGCTGGAGGTCTTCGGCAGCCTGTCGCCATCGGCCGCCTCGGGCAAGGTCCTGTTCATCCGCAACATCGCCGAGTGGAACAGCATCACCGCACCGGCGACGTTGCAGTATTTCCTCGGCCAGGGGCTCGGCCCGCTCGTCGAGAGCCGCGTCCTCGGCTTCGTCGCGGCGGTAGTCATCTTCAGCGTCCTGGTCGGCGGGGTAATCCTGGTCCCGTTCATGCTCGCCGGGGCGTGGCAGCGGCGGCGCTCGGTCGACTTCGGGCCGTTCTTCGCCTACGCGATCCTGCTCTTCGCGTTCTCGGCGCTGGTCTCCGCCGTCCACGTGCCCGGCGGGACCTTCATCCACTCCGCGGTCGCGCTCGCGCCGCATGCCTACATCCTGGCGCTCGAGGGGATCGTCGCCTCGGTCGCCTGGGTCGCCGCACGGCGGCGGACCTGGAACGTGAAGCAAGCCAGCCGGATATTCGCGGGGGCCGCGGTCAGCTTCGCGCTCCTGAGCGCACTAGGGGCTTCCCTGGTCGTCCACGCGGGCTGGAAGAGCGAGCGGCAGGAGCGCCAGCAAGTGGCCGTCGCCCTCGACCTCGCGGGCGCGGCACCGACCGACCGGATCATGTCCATCGACGCGGCCGGCTACCGCTACTACACGGGTCGCGGTGGAGTCGTACTCGTCAACGACCCGCTCGAGACCGTTCAACAGGTCGCGCGCGCATACGACGTGCGCTGGCTCGTGCTCGAGCGTGACGACGCGGTCCCGTCGGTGGCGCCGATCCTCGACGGGAGCCGCCCCGAATGGGTGGGTCCGCCGATCCTGACGCTGCGCGATGCGCAGTCTCCCGGTGCCAGCCCGGCACCTTCGGTTGCCCTCTACCCGGTCTGCGCCGCGGGTGCCTCCTCCCGGTGCGCGACGACCGCTGCGGTGCCGGCTGCAACGGCGATGACCCCATGAGCAGGCGGGACCTCCTGGGCGACGTCGAGCGTATGGGCTCCCTCGAGGCCTGGCTTTCGGCCCTCGCGGTCCTGCTTGTCGCGCTGGTCGCCCGCGTCGTGGCCGCCAGGCTGGTCGTCTTCCCGACCCCGGAGGACACGGCGTACTACTTCGGCGTCGCGCGGAACCTCGTGGAGGGGCGCGGCCTGATCACCGACGCCGTCTGGAGCTACCAGACGCCGCCCCTCGTCGTGCCCCGGCCGGCGTTCGAGGTGTGGCTGCCGCTGCCGACGCTGCTCGCTGCCATCCCGATGAAGCTCCTGGGGCCGACCTTCGCGGCCTCGCAGCTCATGCCGATCGTCGCCGGCTCGCTCGTGCCGGTCCTGACGTGGCGCCTGGGCGCCGACGTCGCCCTCGAGCGCGGGCTGCCGCCCGGTCGCCGCCGGGTGCTGGCGCTGGGCGCCGGGCTGACGGCTGCCGTTTACCTCCCGCTGGTCCTCCATTCGACCCTGCCCGACTCGACCGCGCTGTTCACGGTCTTGGCATTGGGGGCCTGTCTGCTCATGGCGAGGTTGGCCTGGGAACCGCGCGGGGCTCGCCTTCGCGATCCGCGTCTGCTCCTGCTCGGCGTCCTGTTTGGCCTCGCGGCGCTGACCCGCAACGAGGTCGCCTGGCTGGGCGTCGCCTGGATCCTGGTGGTCCTCGCGGCCGCGGAGGAGGGCACGACTGCCGGCGAGCGGTCCCGGCTGATCACGATCCCTGGGCTGATCGGCCTGGCGATCTTCGCGCCATGGGCCGCCCGCGACATGATGGTTTTCGGGAGCCCGTTTCCGGGGCAGGCGCTCAGCAACGCCTTGTCCACGTCTGGCTTCGACATCTTCGCGTTCCGCGATCCGCCGACGCTCGCGCGCTACCTGGCCGTCGGGCCGATGACGCTCCTCCAACAGCGCGTCGAAGGCGTGACCCACAACCTCCTCACGGTGCTCCTGCTGCTCGGGGCGCCGGTATCGGTGATCGGGCTGATTGCGCTGCCGTGGACCGGCAGGGCGATGGCCCTCCGGCCGCTGGTCGTCTTCAGCCTCCTGACCTTCCTCATCACCAGTCTCGTGTTCCCGGTCGCGACGACCTGGGGAACGTTCCTGCATGCGGCTGGGCCCGTGCACGTGCTGCTGCTGGTCAGTTGTCTCCTGGCCCTCGATGCCTTGATCGTGCGGATAGGCCGCCAGCGCGGCTGGACGAGGCCGGTCGCGTGGCTGGGTCCCGCGCTGACGGTGAGTGCCGCGGTCCTGTTCACCGCGTTCTCGATGCCCGGTTACGGCGCGCAGTCCCGGGGCGTTGAGCGGCGGTTCGCCCTCCTGGCCGAACAGTTGACCGCCGCGGGCATGCCTCCCGACAAGATGGGCCCGGTTGTCACGGACTACCCGATCTGGTGGGCTGAGGCCGAGCGGACGCCGGCCCTGGCACTCCCCAACGAGCGGCCGGGGAGCGTGATCGGGTTGACGCAGACCTTTCCCGGCACCAAGTACCTGGTCATGGGGCCGGACGCGCGCGGCCGCTGGCCGGCGATCCTCGATACAGACCCGCTGGCCCAGGAATGCTTCAAGCAGATCGCCTTGCCGCCGCCTTCCGACGACGCCGATCGCGAGGCGCTGGGCGACACGAAGGTCTGGCGGGTGGGCTGCGAATGACCGCCGAGCCCAACGACACCGCGTCAGCGACACCCGCGCCGCCCGCGGACCGCCTTTCGCCCGAATCTGCCTCGTATACTCCCCGTTCAGTGGAACTCGCACGTCCCGGCGTCGAACGTAGCGACGGCCACTTCGACGGCCTCCACGCCGAGGCCAAGGCGGCGCTTGGACACTCGGCCAACAGCCTTCGGACCGTCACCGAGCGATATCGAGAGGCCCACAACGCCGAACAGGAACGCTGGCAATCGCTCCGCCGTGAGCTCGATGCCCTCGAGGGCGGCGAGCACGACGGCCGCCTTCGTGGTCTTCGGGGAGAGATGGAACTGCTGACCGCCGAGGTTGAACTCCACCGGACGGAGCTCGCGCGGCTGAATCTCGCCCGGCGCAGCCTCGAGAACGCGTGGCTGTTCCTCGAGCGCGGCGACCGCAGCCTCGTCGCGGACCCGAGCGCCACCACGACACCCGAGGACATTCAGATGCGCATCGTCGAGGCGCAGGAGGCCGAGCGCACGCGCCTGGCGCAGGAGGTCCACGACGGCCCGGCCCAGGCGCTGACGAACGCCATCTTCCAGGTCGAGTACATCGAGCGGCTGCTCGATCAGAACCCTGCTATGGCGCCGACCGAGCTGCGCTTCCTCCGCCAGCTGCTGCGTCGGGAGCTTGGCGACGTCCGGAGCTTCATCAGCCAGCTTCGTCCGCCGTTGCTGGACCAGCTCGGTTTGGATGGCGCGATCCGCGATACGGCCGAGACGATGACCGCGCTGACCGGGCTGGTCATCGAAACGAATCTGGGGGGATCAGGCGAGCCTTTGAGCGACGCCGCGCAGACGGTGGTGCTGCGCGTGGTGCAGGAAGCCCTGCAGAATGTGCGAAAGCATGCGGCGGCGAAGCGGGTGACTGTCTCAACGAGCATCGAAGCGACCGTTGATGGCTCACACTTCACGGCTGAGATCGCCGACGACGGTCACGGGTTCGATCCGGAGTCCGTGGTCGCTCGCGGCCGTCGGAATTTCGGCTTGCAGTTCATGCGCGAACGGGCAGAGTTGATCGGAGCGCGATTCGAGGTTCGATCGCGTCCCGGCGAGGGAACGGTCGTCTGGCTGGCGATCCCCATCCGAGAGGAGAGAGGATGACCGAGGTGGAGTACACGGGCCCGGAGCGACGCCGGGGTGGTCCCGACCGTCGGATGCCCGGCGAGAAGACGCGCATCCTGCTGGTCGACGACCACGCCCTGTTCCGCGTCGGGATGCGCAACATCCTCGAGCGCGAGGGCGACTTCGTGATCGTGGCCGAGGCCGACGACAGCCGGAGCGCCACCGATCTCGCCATCGAGACCTCGCCCGACATCATCCTCATGGACCTGTCGCTGCCGTCCCCGGGCGGCATCGAGACCACCTCGCGCATCAAGCGTGAGCTGCCGTCCACCGGGATCATCGTGCTGGCGGTCAGTGAGGACGAGGACTCGCTGTTCGACGCGATCAAGGCCGGCGCGGCCGCCTTCATCCTCAAGGACGTCGGCCCGGACGACCTGGTCACGATCATCCGCCGCGTCTCCTCGGGCGAGTACCTGATCAACGACAAGGTGTTCGCGAAGCCGGCCGTCGCCAGCCGCGTGCTGAAGGAGTTCCGGGAGCTGGCGGTCTATGGCCAGGAGGCCGCCCCGATCTTCGCGCCGCTCTCTCCACGCGAGGTCGAGATCCTCGACAACATCGCGCAGGGCATGACCAACAAACAGGTCGCCTATGCCCTGTCGATCAGCGAGCAGACGGTCAAGAACCACATGAGCTCGATCCTGCGCAAGCTGTCCGTCAACGACCGGACCCAGGCCGTGGTGTACGCGATGCGCCAGGGCTGGATCCGGATGCCGGAGGACTGAGGCCGGCACTGCGGACCCCGCGGAGCACCGGACCGGCTTGACCTTGCGAACCTTTCGACGACCATGACGACCGAGCAGCAGCCCGCCGCCGCTTCCACCGAGCAGTCAGCGGGGGACAAGTCGGGCGCGGCCGCCGGGCCGGCCGCCGCAATTCCGACCTCCCTGCCCGAGCTCGCGGGCACGCTCGCCCTCGAAGCGTCGGGGCTCGAAAAGGAGCTCACGGAAATCGAGATGCTCCTGACGCAGGCGCGGGCCGAGGCAAGCCGCCACGAGCAGAAACGCGCCCTGGTCGCCGACCGCCTGGCGACCATCTCGACCGCGGGGACCGGGACGCCTGCCGAGATCCTCGATCTCAACCAGCAGCTCGTCACCCTGACCCACCGCGCCGGGCTGATGTCGACGTCGGTCGAGGTGCTGGCCGGCAAACAGAAAGCTCTGAGCCGCTTCCGGGACAGCCTGTTGCAGCAGCACGCGGCCGTGTCCAACCTGGTCGAGTCGCTGCCACCGGAGCAGCTGACGGCCGGCGGATCGGGTAACGGCGAACAGGCGCCTGCGTTGACTCGCGCCGTGCTGACCGCGCAGGAGGAGATGCGCCGCGAGATCGCGCGTTCGATGCACGATGGCCCGGCGCAGAGCCTGACGAACATCGTCCTGCAGGCGCAGATCGTTGAGCGGCTCGTTGCCGCTGATCCAGAGAAGGCGCGCGCCGAGGTCGGTCAGCTGATTTCGATGGTTCAGCAGACGCTCGAGGCAACGAAGACGTTCATCTTCGACGTTCGGCCGATGGTGCTCGACGATCTCGGCCTGGTGCCGACGCTCCGGCGAGCGGCCCGCGAGCGCGGCCGGCGGGCGCAGATCCCGGTCGACTTCGAGTCGCTCGGCACGGATCGGCGGCTGCCGATGGACCTCGAGAGCGGCCTCTTCCGGATCCTCGACGAGGCGATCGGCGGCTATCTGACCGGATCGCCGGACCGCGTCTGGGTGCGCCTGGACTGGTCGGACCAGATCGACGCGCGGATCGGCACGGTCAGCGCACCGCGCGCAACGGGTTCTCCGGAGGAGCCGGAGCAGGCCGCAACCGGCAAGCCGCAGAAGGGCCGCGACAAGAAGCCCATCGAGCTGCCGCCCGCGCTCGTCGCGATG
>VBFZ01000046.1 GCA_005880805.1 Chloroflexota bacterium
CCTTCTCGGCCACGGCGCTCTGCAGGTAGAACTGCATGTACGGCGTGATCGTCGTGCCGACCACCGCAACGATCAGCAGCAGGATCGAGGGCTGCAGATCCAGGGAGGGAGTGATCAGCGATCGCCCGACAACACCCCAGTCGGGGTGCGCGAGGACGGCTGACGCCACATAGGCCACGAAGACCAGCGAGATCGACAGGAAGACGCGCTCGACGGTTCGATATGAGGCGAACAGGACGAGCGCCCAGATCGCCACCGCCACGACCGGCACCACGACGAAGCGCGGAACGCCGAAGATCTCGAGCGCCGCGGACGCCCCGGCGAACTCGGCGACGGTATTGGCGATGTTGGCGATGAGCAGGATGGCCATCGCGAAAACGGTCCAGCGGACGCCGAACCGATCCCGGATGAGATCCGACAGGCCCTGACCGGTCACGACGCCCAGGCGCGCCGCCATCTCCTGGACGATCGCCAGGATCACGATCGTCAGTGGGAACAGCCACAGCAGCGAAAGGCCGGTGCGCGCGCCCATGAGCGCAGAGGTAGTGATGCCGCCGGCGTCGTTGCCGGCGATGCCCGCGATGAGCCCGGGACCCATGACCGCCAGGAAGGCGATCAGGCCTCGCCGGCCGCGGAATCGCTCGCGAAGACGGAGGATCTCGCCCTGTTCCAAGCGGTCGCGGAGGCGGGCCAGCGGGCCAACGTCCGGCGGCGGTGAGACCCGGCGTCGGCGGCGCATGCGGCCGACCGCATCGCGCGCGCCGACCTCGGCCTGCCGTGCGATCCCCCGGACGGACGGAAGCTCAGGCACCGCTCGGTCCGCTGGAGATCATCCCCGCGCGAAGAGGCGCGGGAGACGCTTCTTCCAGGCAGTCGGCAGGACTGTGTCGATCGCGTCGTCGACCGTCACGATCCCGGCCAGGCGTCCCTGATCGTCGACCACGGGGACGGCCAGCAGGTTGTAGTGGGCAACGACCTGGGCGACCTCGTCCTGGTCTGCCAGGACCCCGACGGCGACCGGCTCCTTGATCATCACGTCGCTGATTGGCGTGCCCGGCGGAGCCACGATCAGGTCACGCAGCGACAGCACGCCGGCCAGGCGCCCCTCCTCGTCGGTCACGTAGACGTAGTAGATCGTCTCGGCGTCGGGCTCGAGCTCGCGTAGCCGGTCGATCGTCTGGGCGGCAGTCAGCGTCGCCGGCAAGGACACAAACTCGGGGGTCATGATGCCGCCGGCCGTGTCCTCGGGGTAGCCCAGCAGCTCCTGGACCTCGGCCGCCTCCTCGCGCTCCATGAGGGCGAGGATCTCGTCGCGGCTCTCTTCCGAGAGGTCGGCGACCAGGTCCGCTGCGTCATCCGGAGACATTTCTTCGAGGATGTCTGCCGCGCGCGCCGGCTCGAGGTCTTCGAGCACCTCGACCTGCGTGTCGGGCTCCATTTCCTCGATCGCGTCGGCGACGGCTTCGTCGTCGAGCGACGCGAGCACCCCGGCCCGGTCGCGAGGCGCGAGCTGGTCGATGATCGTCGCGAGGTCGGCCGGATGAAGCTCGGCCAGGCCTCCGTGCGGGACGCGAAGCTTGATCGACGCGATCGACGTCTCGACCGGGTCGACGTCCTCCCAGTCGATGTACCGCTCGCCAACGGGCAGGCGCAGGTTGCGGGCAACGGTGCGGAAGGGCCCCTCGATGCCGAGTCGGCGCAGCAGGCCGGCGCCGCCAACGTCCACAGCCACTAGATGGAGCGCACCGCCAACCTCGTCGAGCCGGAGGTCGTTGACGCGGACAACCTTGCGACCGTCGATGTCCACGATCTGCTTGTCCATCAGGTCGGAGCGCAGGAGGATTTCGTTCGGCCGCTGGCGGAACGCCTCGATGTCGATCGTCGTCGTTCCCAGGCGCGCGCCGGTGTCGTCCAGCGTCTCGACCGACGACCAGGGCAGGAAGATGCGCCGTCGCCCCGTCTGGACCACGAGGCCGGTGACCGGCGGGTAGCGGTCGCCGACGGCGACGATCAGGTCCGCGACCTGGCCGATCGGCTCGCCCTGCCGATCGCGCACGGGCCGACCGATCGCCTGGCTCAAGTAGAGCATGCTGCCACCTCTGGACGGGCCGACCCCCGTCGTCGGTGACTGGTCGGCCGCGGCGGCCGACGGGACCGGCTAGAGGATGCGACGACCCGGCTGTTGGGCCACGGCGCCGAATGCGCCGGTGGTACTGGGTCCGGTCTCCACCGAGGGAGGAATCCTCCGAAGCTGATTGCACGCACCGCCGCACGCGGCCGCCTCAGCGGAGCGAGGGAGGTGCGCCCGGAGTGTAGTGGCCGCCGTTCTGGCGGGTCAAACGTCCTGGTGTGGTCCGGCGCTGCTCGGCGCGACCAGCGGAGATGCCTCAGCGAGGCGCGAACAGCCCGGCCAGGTTCTTCGCGCTGCAGCTCTCCGCGAGGCATCCGAGACCCCACGCGTCCTCGACCGTTCGAAGCAGGGAGTAGTGGTTCGCCGCGTCGTTTGCCCGCCCGCCCGGCCTGGCGAGCGGCGACACGGCGACAAGTGCGACGTGACCACCGCCGCCCTCATTGGTGGAGCCCTCGTCCCACGTGATGAACAGCACGGAATTGGCGAACTCCGGGCTGCCCGTGATCCGGGGAACGAAGCCCTTCAGGAAGTCGTCGCCCGTCGACACCGGGCAGTCATGCGTGTCGTGGCACAGATTGGGGACGATCAGCTCGAAGTCGGCCGCCTCCGGATCGAAGCGGCTGAAGTTGGTGATCCTCGCGCAACGTGGCGGATTCCGGCTGATGCTCGTGAAGCTGATCGCTGGCTCGTGCTTCCGGGCGTACTTGCCGGGACCGTCGGCTCCGTTCTCCTCATCGCCGCCCCTGAAGCAGTCGAGCGGCACGTTCTCCGCGAAGACGGCCCAGCTCCTGCCTGCAGCCTCGACCTGGTCGAACAGGTTGGGGGCGCTGAGGTCGTGGACGCCGTCGTCGCGGACGCCGAGTGTCGATCCGGCGACGAGGGCGATGTAGTTCGGTTCGGAGGGGTGGGTGATCGCGTGGTAGTTGGTCGCCAGCGCGGAGTGGTCGATGAGCTCGTCCAGGAACGGCGCGTCCTGCGCCCCGACGACCCTCCCGTATTCCTTGTTCTCCATGATCAGCACGTAGACGTGCCTGAGCGGCGGCAGTCCGCCGACCGGGGCGCCGGAGGCCGGCGAGCCCGACCCTGTGGCCGAGGGCGGGGGCGAGGTCGACTGGCCCGCGGAACCGGTCGACGATGGTGTCGCAACGGGCGAGCTCGAAACCGCTGCCGAGCCTGAAGCGATCGGAGCTCCGGGCGAAGCCGGCGTGCGCCACAGCAGGACGATAGCCACGACGACCGCGGCGACGAGGGCGAGGATGACCGGCCGGCCAACCGATCTTGACTGCCCTGAACCAGCCACATCCGCCATCTTGGCAGACAGGCGGTCCACTCTCGATAGACCGTGGGGTACGTTCGGAGCGGCGTTCCGGTACCTCGGACTGGGCCTGCGGGTAACCGCCCGGTGCCACGATCCGCCCCGATGAGCAGTCTCATCGCCCGTTTGGGGCGGCGTGTGGTGCTCGAGTCCGGGGATGCACCACCTCTCGAAGCGACCGGGGTTCGCCGCGTTGCGGCTGCGGCGCCGGTCAGCGCGCCGGTCGTTGCGCCGGATGTCGACGGGCGCCTCCGAACGGTCCTGGAGGTTGCCGAGCGTCTGACCCAGACCTTCGATCGCGCAGAGATCCTGCAAACGATCGCGACGGTGGTGAACGACGGGCTCGGCGCCGACGGCACCACGATCCGCGTCCTGCAGGATGGCCAGCTTGTTGTCGCGGCCTGGGCCGGCCTGACCGACGAGGACGCGGGAGCGCTGCCCGAGTTCGGCCAGGGCGACGGCGCATACGGGCTGGTCTTCGAGAGCGGGATGCCGTTCGTCGCGGAGGACGTCCTCGAGAACTCCGAGCTCTCGGTGGTCCTGGCCCGCTACCGCCCGGCACAGGCCTTCCGCTCGTTGCTCCTCGTTCCGTTGATCCATGAGGGGGACGTGATCGGGGCCATGTCCGCGGTCGCCGGCCGACCACGTGCCTGGAGCGAGGCCGACGTGGAGTTCGTCCGGGCCCTCGCCACTCATGCCTCGATCGCACTCCACAACGCGACGTTGTTCGAGCGGACGCGGGCGTGGGCCGGGCAGCTCGCCGTGCTCCAGACGACGTCGGCGCGGATGAGCCGCCAGAACTCCGTGGAGTCAGTCGGCCGGGCGATCGTCGAGGAAGTCCAGCGGATCATCGACTACCACAACTGCCGCGTGTATCAGCTCGAGGAGCCCGACGACCTCGTCCCGATCGCGTTCGCCGGCCGCGTCGGCGCCTACGAGAAGGTCGAGATGGACCTCCTGCGGACGAAGCTCGGCAAGGGGTTCACGGGATGGGCCGCGCAGCGCGGGAAGCCGTTGCTGATCAACGACGCGAATGCGGACCCACGGGGGTCGACAATCCCGGGCACGGATGACGTCGACGAGTCCATGCTGGTCGTGCCGATGCAGTACGACGAGCGGGTCGTCGGCGTGATCACCGTCTCGAAGCTGGGCCTCCGCCAGTTCGACGAGGACGATCTGCGGCTGCTCATGATCCTGGCCGACCAGGCCGCGACAGCCCTCGAGTCGGCTCGTCTCGTGACCCGCAGCCAGGAGCTGGCGACGGAGCTTCGGCGGATCCTGGACATGGGCGCGGCGTTGGCCAAGAGCCTCGATCCGCTCACGGTGGCCGACCTCATCGCGCGCCACATGGCGACCGCGCTCGGGGTCGATGACTGCGCTATCAGCTACTGGGACAAGGACCTGGAGCGGGTCCTCACGTGGGGCTACTACCCCACGAGCCGGCCGAGACAGATCCAGCCCTCCTACGACCTCGCGGACTTCCCGGCAACGCGCGACGCGCTCAGGGACCAGGTCACCGTCGTCATCGACGTCATCGATCCGCACGCGGACCCCGCGGAGGTCGCCCTGCTCCGCGTACAAGGCTTCAGCTCGCTGGCGATGCTGCCGCTGGTTGCGAAAGGCCAGTCGATCGGACTCGTGGAGCTGATGTCCGTCGAGTCACGGACGTTCAGCGCCACGCAGCTCGACTTCGCCCGGACGATGGCAACCGAAGCCGCCATGGCGCTCGAGAACGCCCGCCTGTACGAGGACGCCCGGAAGCTGGCAGACCGCGACCAGCTCACCGGCTTCTACAACCACCGCTTCCTGCACGAGCGACTGGGCGAAGAGATCGTCCGGTCGCAGCGTTCGCGTTCGCCGCTGAGCGTACTGATGATCGACCTGGACGACTTCAAGCTGGTCAACGACACGTTCGGCCATCTGTTCGGCGACCGCGTCCTGGCGTGGGTGGCCGAGATCATTCGTTCGACCCTGCGCGCCTCGGACGTCCCGGCCCGGTACGGAGGCGACGAGTTCGCGGTGATCCTGCCGGACACGGACGGCGGGTCAGCCCGTTCCGCCGCGCAGCGCATCCTGCTTGCGTTTGGGGAGCGGCCGTATCAGGGCGAGGGACGTGGCCCCGTCCCCATCGGTGGCTCGATCGGAATCTCGTCCTTCCCGCGCGACGGCCGCACCGCGCAGGCGCTCATCGCAGCCGCGGATGGCGCCCTCTACCGGGTCAAGAACGCGGGTGGCCACGACGCGACGGCCGCCACTCGTGAAAGCCGACCCAGGACCCGGCGCCGGCCTGGGAGTCAGCCCGGTACGGGAGTACCGGCCTCGGCCTGACCCATTCGTACCGCTCCTGCGGCTGGACGGGAGGCCGGGCGGGCGGCATCCTTTGGCCGTGGTGGGTGAGGGAACCGCGCGAGCCGACGGCCGCGGTCAAGCCCCCCTCGGGGTCCGCACGACGCGGCAGCAGCCGTCACCGCGTCGGCCAGCTTCGCAGGTCGACCGCCCGTCAGCGCCGGCGCGAGCTCGAGCAACCGATCCGCAGGAGGTCACCATCCGGCGGACCTGGCGGTTCCTCGCGGCGTCCTTCTTCGTCCTGGGGCTGCTGACGGCACTCCGCCTGGCGGCCGGCCAGCCTCGCACGATCGACTTCGTGCTCGGTGGTCTCGTGCTCGTGACGGGCCTCGCCGCGGTTCTCCATCGCCGCGCGATCCGAGCCCTGGAAACTGGGCGCCGCTCCGAGGCCGAGAGCTTCGCTCGCATCCTGCAAGGGTTGTCGCGATCGGTCTCGCCCGACGCCATCGTCGCCGCGATCGTCGAGGAGCTCGGGTCGGCGACGGGAGCGGACCATACCGTGGTCGTTCGCCTTCGACCGGATGCCCGGCGGGTCGAGGCGACGCTCGTCAGCCGGCGGCCTGGCATTCCGAGCTCCACGACGGAGCTTCCGATCACCGACCTCGAGGATCCCCTGGCCGAGGGCCGCCGACGCGTCGCTGCGATGAGCCGGCCGCCGATCGCCGTATCGATCGAGCCCGGCGGAGCCGACCGTCGACGGCCGCGTAAGGAAGGCGAGCGCAACACCGAGGAGCAGCGGCGCGCGAACCACTCCTGGCGGTGGGATCTCGTCGCGAAGCTCGATCAGCCGGAAGGCCCCGTCCCGGGCGGCGACGGCGTGTCAACGGCCGAATCCGTAGTCGGTCCGGCCACCGTGCCAGGGCAGTCGCCTGCTGCGCGGATCGCCGAGCGCCTGGCAGCGCGGGTACGCACGGTCTTCGGGCTCAGCCACACACTCGCTGCCCCGCTGCAGACCGAAATGGGCATCGTCGGTGCCATCGTGCTGTCGCGGCGGCTCGACGAGCCGTGGCCCCGCTCCGTGGCGAGGATTATTCCCATCGCGCTGCGGAGGCGCGCGCCTCCACCGACGCCCTGACGGGCCTGCCGAACCGGCGCTACTTCGACGAGTTCTGCGGGCTCATGGCGCGGCGGCGCCGGGCCGATGACGCCGTCGGGGTGCTGATGATCGATATCGACCACTTCAAGCGACTGAACGACACCCGCGGCCACGGCACCGGCGACCAGGTGCTGAAGGCTGTTGCGGGCGCCATCGCGAGCACGATCCGCGAAGACGACGTTCCGGCGCGCTACGGGGGCGAGGAGTTCGCCGTCCTCCTGCGCAACCCCAGCCCCCTGGTCGCGTTCGAGGTCGGCGAGCGTGTCCGGGCGGCCGTCGAGTCGCTCGACGTGTCGCACCTCGATGCCGGGCCGGTGAGCGTGTCGGTCGGCGTCGCGCTGGCGGGTTCGGCCGACCAGCCGATCGAAGAGATCGTCGCCCAGGCGGACCGTGCCCTCTATGCGGCGAAGCGCGGCGGTCGCAACCGGGTGGCTGCCGCGGCCTGACGGTCGGGGGAAGGCCCACAAGCTCGGCCGCCGCCTGCTGGTTCTATGCGACCATCGGCGGGTGCCCACACCCAGGCGCGAATCTGCAGCGGCGGATCCCGGGCTCGACCGCATGTCACACGTCGAGACCGCCGTCGACACGACCAACCCCGAGCTCGACGCCGTCGCGGTGGAGCAGGACGCGGCCCTCCTGACGAACGGCCAGCTGGCCCGGATGTTCCACGAGATCGGCGACATGCTCGAGGTCAAGGGCGAGCTCGTCTACAAGACCGTCGCCTACCACCGGGCCGCCGACGCGATCGCCCACAGCCCGGTCGAGGTCGCCGAGGCGTATCGCGCGGGCAATCCGCCGCGCATTCCGGGCGTTGGCGCGGCGATCAGCGACAAGCTGGCGGAGCTCGCACAGACCGGTCGCCTCCAGTTCTACGAGCGGCTCAGGACCGAGGTCCCTCCGACGCTCGTGGAGATGCTCGATCTGCCCGGGCTCGGGCCGCGGACCGTCAAGCTGCTCTACGAAACGCTCGGAATCGAAAACGTGGAGGCGCTTCGCGACGCGGCTGAACGTGGCCTGCTGCGGGACGTGAAGGGCCTCTCCGCGCGGACCGAGGAGTCGATCCTTCAAGCCATCGCCACGCTCGAGACGCGGCCGCAGCGCCTCCTGCTCAACCAGGCAAACGCGATCGTGGACCAGGTCATCGGCGATCTCGAGGGCACGCCCGGCCTTCGGCGGGTCGAGAAGGCCGGCTCACTGCGGCGCTGGCAAGAGACGATCGGGGATCTCGACCTGCTGGCGGAAACAGACGATCCGGACGCACTGATCGAGCGCTTCGTCGGGCTGGCGGCGGTCGACCGCGTCCTCAACCGCGGTTCGTACAAGGCGGCGATCAAGCTCCTTCGAGGCCCGCAGGTCGACCTCATGGTCATGCCGCCCGGCGAAGCCGGCACGTACGAGATCCACTTCACGGGCAACAAGGACCACAACGTGCGGCTGCGCGGCCGAGCACGCGACCGGGGTTGGTCGCTCTCGGAGAAGGGCTACATGCGCCTGGGCGAGGACGGCGAGCCACTCGCGGGGCCGAACGCCGAGCTCCGGACGTTCGCGACGGAGGGCGAGGCGTACGCCTTCCTGGATCTCCCCTTCATCGAGCCCGAGCTTCGGCAAGACCGGGGAGAGATCGAGGCCGCGCTCGCCGGGACGCTTCCGACCCTCGTGACCCTGGCGGACCTGAACGGTGACTGCCACACACATTCAGACCGGACCGACGGGGTCCACACGGTCGAGCAGATGGCCGAGGCCGGCCGGCGACGAGGGTACGCCTACCAGGTGCTGACCGACCACAGCCAGTCGCTCGCGATCGCGCGCGGCCTGAACGCGGAACGCGTCGAGGAGGAACGCGAGCTCGTTGGCCTGCTCAACCAGAAGTTCGCGCGGGAGGAAGAGCAGGGCACGGCGCCTCCAGGCACGCCACCGGAAGGCTTCCGGCTGCTGTTCGGCTGCGAGCTCGAGATCCGCGCAGACGGGCAGCTTGACTTCCCGGATGAGCTCCTCGCCCGCTACGACGTGGTGGTCGCTTCACTGCATGTCGGCCGTCGGCAGCCGCGCGTCGAGCTGACGCGACGGGTCATGAACGCTCTGCGCAACCCGAACGTCGACATCATCGCGCACCCGGCCGGCCGCTACATCCAGAGGCGGGAGGATCTCGATCTCGACTGGGATGCGGTCTTCGCCGAGGCAGCGCGCACCGGAACGTTGCTCGAGATGAACGGTTCGCCGCACCGCCTCGATTTGTCCGATCATCGGGCGCGACGCGCGGTGGCAGCTGGCTGCACGCTGACGATCGACTCGGACGCGCACCGCATCGAAGAACTGGACTACATGCGCTGGGGCGTGTCCCAGGCGCGACGCGCGTGGGTGACGCCGGAGCTCGTGGCAAACACCTGGTCGCGAGCCAAGCTCCTGGACTGGGTGGCCCGAAAGCCCGAACGCGTGAGCTGACGCTCGTTACCATCGACGCCGATGGACCTCGATGCCAGGCGCGACCAGCAGCGTCAGCTCGTGGTTCTTGCCGTCACCGTTATCGGGCTGTCGCGGCTGCTCGACGGACCGCTCGTCTGGGTGGTCGCAGTTCTCCTGCTGGCGGCGATGATGGTTGGCAGCCTCCAGGTCATGGGCGAGGGCGAGCCCGCCGGCGTACCGATCGAAGCCCTCGTGACGCCGTCGGTCGCGGCTGTCG
Source organism: Chloroflexota bacterium (assembly GCA_005880805.1). Lineage (GTDB taxonomy): Bacteria > Chloroflexota > Limnocylindria > Limnocylindrales > CSP1-4 > CF-16. The sequence goes on from VBFZ01000046.1 coordinate 9,569, forward strand.
GAGCTTTGGGAGCTGTCCGCGTCGTGCCACTGGGTATCGCGCTCGCGCCGGCCCTCCTGCTGGCCGGCCTGCTGATCGACCGGGCCCTGTCCATCGAGTTCACCGTGCTTGGCCGACCGACGGGGCCGACCGCCCGCGATCGGACGGTTCTGCTGAGCCTGTCGCTGCTGATTGCGTTCGTTGCATTCACGGGAGTGGCGGCGGCCATTCCGGGCGGCCTCGTCGAGCCCGCCGCGTCCACGGCAGGGAGCGGCAGCCAGCTGTCCGAATCGGGCTTGGCGCTGCTGGCGTTCGCAGACGCGGTCATCGCCGGGCTGCTCGGCTACCGGTTCGCGGGGTTACGCGTTGCCACGGTTCGCGACGCGTTGTGGTCCGCGGTCACGTATGCAGCGGTCATCGCGATCGCCGCGGGACTGCTGCGCGCCGTTTCACTCCAGCGACTCCTGGGGCCCGCGATCCTGACGCTTGTCCTGTACCTGTGGGATCAGTTCCACGGTGCCGCGCCATCGCTCCGACGCGACCCGCGGTGGGTCGGCCAGGCCTTGATCCTCGTGGTCCTGGCGATGGCCGTCGTGATCTGGAACGTCCAGCTCCGCGGTTGATAGCCTGCCGTCCGCACTGCCTCGATCTCGCCAGATACTCGCGCGGCGGGTGGTAGGCCGTCGGGGTGGCCCGGCCGGGCCGCCGTGGCAGCGCCACAAACGGCATTTCGTTCCCGCCGCACGCTCACGTCGGGATGAAATTTGGCTCGCTGCGGCAGGCGGCCACGCCTGAGTTCGCATCCCACCCACCCGGCGGGTCGGTGGCAAGGCTGTGCAGCGGCTCGGGCGCGGGCAGATCGCCGCGGCCCGATGACCGCCTGCCGCTGCGCAGCGGCTCAGGCAGTGGGTGCGGTGTTTGACGAAGCGAGCGTGCGATGCTAGAAAGCGTTGCCCTGTCGGCGCCCGCGAATGACGCCTTTCACCCTGCGGAGCGAGCCGATGGTCCAACGACCTGATCCCGAAAGGACTCTGTGCCCGTGACCTTCTCCGACCTCGACACCGCCAAGACGACGGCCACCAACCAGACGCGCCTCAAGCGGCAGCTGGCCGAGCAGGCGATCGCGCAGGCCTCCGCGGCGCAGTGGGCGGATGCGGGCGATTCGAACCGCAAGCTGCTCGAGATGGGCCCGGATGCGGAGGCAGAGAACCGGCTGGCCAAGGCGCTCTGGGAGCTCGGCGAGCTGGCCGAGGCACGGGAGCACTACCAGACCGCCCTCGCCCTCGATCCCACCAACCGCGTCGCGGAGCGGAACATCGATCGCCTGAGGATCCTGCTCGTCGAGGCGGGCGAGAAAACGGTCCCCGCGCAGGCCGGCAGCAAGGCGCCGGTCAGCATCTTCGTCGAGGAAACCGGCAAGACCGGTTTCGCCTACCTGACCGATCTCGCCGACTTCCGGAAGCTGGCCCAGGTCAACCCGGGCGACGCCGTGGAGCTCATTCCCGAGGGCAACCGGCTCAGCGCGATCAGCAACGGGAGGCGGATCGGGATGGTCGAGCCGCGAGTTGCCGCGCGTCTGCTCAAGCTCGTCGCGGACGGCAACAAGTACGCCGCGGGCGTCACGTCGCTCGGTGACAAGGACGTCCGGCTCATCATCCGCGAGGTCTTCCAGGATCCCCGCAACTACGGCAAGGTCAGCTTCCCGACCGCGGCCAAGTCCACCGACCTCCGGCCGTACACGAAGGGCACGCTCCTGCGCGAGGAGATGGAGCTCGAGGAGGAGCTCGAGGAGGATATCGAGGACGAGGAGATCGAGGACCTCGCCCGGGTCCTTCCCGCCGAGGTCACCGGCGAAGAGGCGTTCGAGGAAGAGCCTGACGAGCTCGAGGAGACCTGACGGCAGCGGCCTGACCGCCCGAGCCGCCCGCACGGCTCCCGTTCGTCGACAATGCCCGGACGATGGCGGCACGTGACGTCCTGAGCCGGGCAGAACCCCGGCGCTCGTTGCCCGTCCTGGAGCGACTCGCGCCCCCGCCTCCTCCGGAGATCGTCGCGGCGAGGATCGAGTCGCACACCCGGCCGGGCGACGTGATCGCCGACCTCCATGGGCGTGGCGGGTGGATCGCTCGTGCCGGGCTCGATCGACAGCGCCGCGCGCTCAGCGTCGAGTCCAGCCCGCTGACACGCCTCCTGGCGGAGATCGTCCTGCGCCCGCCGGACATCCGGCACCTTGACGCCGCGTTTCAGGCCATCGGCGGGTCGCCGCACGGCCGGACCAGCCTGAAGCTGTGGGTCGGCGAGCTGTTCGCCACGCGCTGTCCAACATGCGAGCGAACCGTGACCCTCGACGAGCTCATCTGGGAATCCATCGCCGGCAGCGAGCAGGAACCCGTCAGCAGGCCCGTCCGCAAGCACTACCGCTGCCAGGTCTGCCGAGACCGCGTCGGGGGCAGCGAGCAACGCCACGCCGCGGCGGACGAGAGCGACGCGGACCGTGCCCGCTCCGTACGGGCCGGTGGTCCGACCTGGGAGCTGATCCACGAACGGTTCCCGGCACCACCGGGCGCCGAGCGCCTGGTCGATGAGCTGCTCGACCTGCACAGCCCCCGACAGCTGCTCGCACTGGCCGCGATCCTCGAACGGATCGAGGGCGACCTGCGTGCCGCGCCGATCCAGGCTGCGCTGCGGCTCGCGCTGATGGGCGCGCTCCTGCCGTCCACCCGACTGAACGGGTTTCCGGGCCGGGTCGCCAGCCTGCGGATCTCGGGCGGCCGGGTCCGCCGCTCGACCGCCGAGCAATGGCGGGAGCGCAATCCCTGGCTCGCATTCGAGGACGGGTTCCGGCTGGTGCGCGGCTTCGTCCAGCGCCTCGAGGGCAGCCCATCCGCGCCGGTCCAGGCCCGGTTCGGCGACGATCTGCGCAGCCTCGCGGAAGGCGTGGCGACCACCGTCGTCCGGCTGGGCACGCAGTCCACGTTCCGTTCGCTGGAGCTGGAGGCGCGCGACCGCCGACCCGACGGCGAGCCGCGAGTGCGGCTGGTCCTGGGGCAGCCGCCGGTCCGACCCAACCAGGAGCGCATCTCATTCGCGTATTTCGCGACCGGGTGGCTCCTTGGCCGCGAGGCCGCCTCGCTGCTGCCGCTCGAGACCCTCGTAGCTCCGCCCGGACGCGCACCGTGGGGCTGGCAATCCGGCGCGCTTCGTCGCGCGCTGGCGGCGATTGCCCCGTGGCTCGCATCCGAGGCTCGCGTCGTGCTGCTACTGGAGGGCAGCGGCGCGGAACCGCTGGTCGCCGCGGCCCTCGGCGGTGCGGCGGCCGGCTACCGGTTGGTCGGCGCGCGGCTGGGCGAGCCCGGCGAGGAGAGCGGGGGCATCGTCGAGCTTGCCGCACCAGGAGCGGCCGCGGGTCCGGTCGCGAGGACTCGCGCAAATGTCCAGCTGCCGTCACGCGACGACGGAACGGACGGCGCACAGGCTGCCGGTTCGGGCAGCGCGATCTTCGCGCCTCCGGAGCGCTACCGTCGCG
>VBFZ01000260.1 GCA_005880805.1 Chloroflexota bacterium
CCAAGGGCATCATGGATGGGTGAGGGAGGATGTGCGCCGTGCGCTCGACGACTATGACCGCATGGCCGACGTCTACGCCAACGACGCTGACACAGACCCGATCAAGGTCTCGTACGACCGTCCGACAATTCTCGCAATGGCCGGCGACGTCCGCGGTAAGCGGGTCCTCGACGCCGGCTGCGCATCCGGGAACCTGACAGAGCTACTGGTCGAACGCCAAGCGATTGTCGTCGGGGTTGACGTCAACTCCCGGCTTGTCGAGCGGGCGCGCGAACGGCTGGCTGACCGGGCCGAGCTGGTCGTCGCCGACATTTCGGCTCCGATGCCGTTCCTCGAATCGGGCTCTTTCGACATCGTCGTCGCCTCACTGGTCCTCCACTACCTCGCCGACTGGCGACCGACGCTGCGCGAATTCGCGCGAATCCTTCGGCCAGGTGGCAGCCTGCTCGTCTCGACCCACCACCCGACCCAGGACATTTCGATCACCGAGCCACCGGCCCCCTACTTCGAGACCGTCTTGTTGACCGATACGTGGAACAAGGACGGCCGTGAGTATCGCGTCCATTTCTACCACCGGCCGATGAGCGCGATCATCGACGCGTTGAGAAACGCGGGCTTCCTGGTCGAGCGCATCCCCGAGCCAGTTCCAGATCAGTCGGACTTCGCTCGGGTCCCAGCCCTTTACGAGCGGATGACGCGGGGGCCGTGGTTCCTGTTCATACGGGCCGTCAAGACCGCCTGACGGCAGGACA
>VBFZ01000047.1 GCA_005880805.1 Chloroflexota bacterium
ACCGACCCCACTCCGCGTTGAAGGGCCTCACGCCGATGGCGGCGCTCGTCAACAACGTGTCCGGGAATCACACCTAGGGCGAGCGTCAACGGACCCTCGGTGTCGGGGGCCTTCGATGAGCCTGGCAACGGTCCACTGCTGAATAGCCAGACCGGCTTCGTCGCGAGGGCGGACTGGTTTCGCTCGAGGAAGTCGGTCCCCTCCTTGAGCCAGGTCCCGAGGTACACGCCGCTGCCGATCACATACGCATCGAAGCCGCTTGTTTCGGGCCTCTCCGCGCCGTCAGCGACCACGACGTCGCCGCCTTCGGCCCGCAGGATCTGGGCGATTCGTTCGGCAATGCCGGCCGTCCCACCGTGGCGGCTCGCGTAGACAATTTGAATTCTTGGCATCGCAATGTCTCCTCGACACATCAACCAGACAAATCGCTGCCGCCTTGTAGGACGCCGACTGCAACCGACGTCACGAGTTTCGGCGTGACCCCGCCGCCCGGTAAGAGCCGATTGGCATGAAATGCCGGTCCCTGTCGATCAGGACGTGTGCATCCCAGCCTCGTGGGCGACGTGGTTAGCGACCAACGTGGCGAAACGGCCGGCCGCGAGGCGAGTTCGTGGCTCGCCATCGAGGCTGCGATCGAGGCGGCCGCCGTTCACTGACAGCAGGTGCGCAGGAGTCGGTCGACATGGCCGATCGTCCAACGTCGCGACCAATCGGTTGGCTAGCAGATGGCTGAGGTCGCTTTCGCGCCTCGATCCGCGCCCATCACACCGCCCTCATCAGGATGGAGACAAGAGCCGAGGCCGCCACAGATGACACGACAATCGCCGCGATCGGCAATCGTCGTCCAGGTCGCTGGCTTGGCTCCTGGCTCAGGCCAATCAGCGTGTTCGGAGCGGTCTGGTCGAGTAGGACGTTGGGGCGCAGCCTGCGGTCCGTCGTTCGCTCGATCGTCATGGCCTCACTCTTGCCGGCGTCGCCTCGCGACGCCCTCTTCGAGTTGGTGCAATCGGCGGTCCGTCTGATATGCGGCCACGAGAGCGAGGAACTCCGCGGCCTCGCGCCGAGCCACATACCGGTCCTCCGTTGCCCGGGTTCGCTCACGCTCTTCGCGCGCGGCTGCACCTTCGCGCAGGACCCGCGTCAGTGCGGCACTCCATCGATCCTCGGGAGCGCGTCCCTTGGGGCCGGTCTGACTCGATTCTGTCGATGCGCGTCGGTCGCTCGTCACGTCAACGCATCCACAGGGTCATCAGCCGTCGAGCCAGGGGACGGACGACCGTCGCCGCGATAAATGCGAAGAGGACGAGGAGCACCGCAGTCATCGCCATGGCGTCCTTTCCGCTGCCGCTTGAGCAACCCGTTTCACGTTGTCCTAGAAGTCCATGTCTCCACCGTAGCCCTGGCCGCCGCCCGCCGGCGCCTTCTCCTTGACCGGCAGGTCGGTGATGAGGGTTTCCGTGGTCAGGACCATGGCGGCAATTGAGGCTGCGTTCTGGAGCGCCGAGCGCGTGACCTTGGCTGCATCGACGATGCCCGCCTTGAACATGTCTCCGTACTCGCCCTTCAGCGCGTCGAAGCCGTGGCCAGGTTTCATCGTGCTGATCGTCTCGACGACGACTTCGCCGCGCGCCCCGGCGTTCTCGGCGATCTGGCGGGCGGGATACTCAAGGGCGCGGCGGATGATGTCGAGACCTACCTGCTCATCGCCTTCCAGCTTGATCTTGTCGAGCGCCGGGATCGCCTGGAGCAACGTCACCCCACCGCCGGCGACGATCCCCTCCTCGACGGCTGCGCGGGTCGTCGAAAGGGCGTCCTCGATGCGGTGCTTCTTCTCCTTCAGCTCGACCTCGGTGGCCGCGCCGACCTTGATGACGGCGACGCCGCCGGAGAGCTTGGCCAGGCGCTCCTGGAGCTTCTCCTTGTCGTAGTCCGAGCTGGTGTCCTCGATCTGGGCCTTGATCTGGGTCATCCGACCGCGGATTTCCTCGGGCTTGCCCGCGCCGTCCACGACGGT
>VBFZ01000048.1:0-4519 GCA_005880805.1 Chloroflexota bacterium
GGCGATGTCGCGGAGCATCTCCTTGCGCCGGTCTCCGAAGCCGGGAGCCTTCACCGCGAGCACCTGGACGGTGCCCCGCAGCTTGTTCACGGCCAGGGTGGCGAGGGCCTCACCGTCGACGTCCTCGGCGATGATCAGCATGGGCTTGCCCTGCTGGACGGCCTTCTCGAGCGCCGGCAGGATGTCCGGAACGGCCGAGATCTTCTTGTCGGTGATCAGGATGTAGGGATCCTCGAGGACCGCCTCCATTCGATCGGGGTTGGTGACGAAGTACGGCGAGATGTAGCCCCGGTCGAACTGCATCCCCTCCGTGTACTCCTTCTCGAGGCCGAGGGACTGGCCCTCCTCGACGGTGATGACGCCGTCCTTGCCGACCTTGTCCATCACCTCGGCGATGATCTCGCCGACCTCGGGATCCGCCGCTGAGATCGCAGCGACGGCCGCGATCTGCTCACGCGTGTCGACCTTGCGCGACTGCTTCTTGATCTCCTCGACGATGACCTCGACGGCCTTCTCCAGGCCGTGCTTGAGGATCATCGGGTTGGCACCGGCGCTGACCGTCCGGAGGCCTTCACTGACCATCGACTGGCCGAGCACGACGGCGGTCGTGGTGCCGTCGCCGGCGACGTCGTCGGTCTTGGTCGCGACCTCCTTGAGGAGCTGGGCGCCCATGTTCTCGAAGGGGTCGTCGAGCTCGATGTCGCGCGCGATCGTCACGCCGTCGTTGGTGATCGTTGGGGACCCGAACTTCTTGTCGAGGACGACGTTGCGGCCCTTGGGCCCCAAGGTGACCTTGACCGCGTCGGCCATCCGGTCGATGCCCTTCTTGAGGGATCGACGAGCCGTCTCGTCAAAGATGAGCTGCTTTGCCATGTAGGAATTTCCTCCAGGAATGCTGTGACGTGGGTGGCTTCGGCCCTAATCCTCGAGAACCGCGAGGATGTCCTTCTGGCTGACGATGAGGTACTCGTCGCCCTCCAGCTTGAACTCGGTGCCGGCGTACTTCGCGAACAGGACCTTCTGGCCCTGCTTCACGTCGATCTGCTCGCGCTTGCCGTCATCGAGGATGCGACCAGGGCCCACCGACATGACCTTGCCCTCCTGGGGCTTCTCCTTCGCGGTGTCGGGCAGGACGATGCCGCTCTTGGTCATCTCCTCCCGTGGGCTGGGCTGGATCACGACGCGATCGCCGAGCGGGCGGAGCTTCGTGGCAGTGGCAGTGGCCAACGTGCGATCCCTCCTTGGACGGCCGTCGGGCCGTCGCTTTTGCTGATCCGGGACGGGCGCCGTCGGGCGCCGAACACGTCCCTGTTGCCGGATTGAACGAGCGCCTGCAGCGACCCGGGAGTGCTGCGCGCCGGGCGCAGGCCGCGGGCTCGTGTGCCGCTTAGCACTCTTAAGCTGAGAGTGCTAATACTCTAGTGGACGGCTCCGGGCGATGTCAACCGCGGTTCGCGCGGGCCAGGATCCGATCGTAGCTGGCGACGAGCCGCTCCCCCATCGGTTCCGGATCGGCGCCCCGGACCTTGGCCAGCCATCGCCCGGTGACCGCCACCCATTCAGGCTCATTTCGCCTGCGCGGCGCGCCCGGCGGCGAGAGAAAGGGCGAGTCCGTCTCGATGAGCAGCCGATCCGCCGGGACGAGGCGTGCCACATCGGCCGATGCCTCCTCGCCGGCGCGGAAGACCAGTCCTGAGAAGCTGATCGCGAGCCCCAGGCGCAGGACGGCCTGCGCATAGTCGACCGGACCCGAAAACGAGTGGACGATCGCCTGCGGCCGAGCCGCGGACTCCCCTGACTCATCGGTCGACTTGAGGCCTGCCTTCTCCAACTCGGCCAGGAGGGTGTCCTGCGCTTCGCGACTGCCTTCCGATGAGCGGCAGTGGAGGATGGCCGGTTTCCCGACCTCGAGCGCAAGCGCCAGGTTTCGACGGAGGTTGGCCAGCTGCGTTTTGGGCGGCGAGAAGAGACGATCGAAGTCGAGACCCGTCTCGCCTACCGCGACCACCCGATCGTCCCGGGCCATCTCGACGAACCACCGCCAGGCGTCATCGCCGACGTTCGCAGCGTCGTGCGGGTGGACGCCGACCGCGACGTCGAGCCAGGGAAAGCGGGCGGCCAGGTCGAGCGCACGCTCACACGACGGGCGATCCCAGCCGGGGACGAGCAGGCGCTCGACGCCCGCGAGTCGCGCTCCGCCGAGGACGAGATTAACGTCGGAATCGAAGCGGTCCGCCTGGAGATGGCAGTGACTGTCGACCAACCGCACGTATTACGCCGAGGCCGCGATGGCGTCCCCGGCCCGCGGTTCGACCCAGCGGTCCTCCGGCAGCGGCCCGAGCACGGGTACCACTTCGCACTGTGCGTACAGCTCGTTCGCGACCGTAATCAGCTCCGAAGCCTCCTGGCCGATGCGCGCGGCGACGAGTGCCGCATCAGCGAACACGTCGGCCGCAATGAGCGGGTACTCGAGCCGGCGCCATTCATTGGCGATGCCGGCCAGCTCACGAACGGAAGAGCCATCGCCAACAGCGAGCGCATCCACCCAGCGAGTGTCCAGCTGGCGCAGGGGTCCAATGGCGGTCCTGCCGATCTCGTGGATGTATCGCGCCGCCGTTGCCAGGGCCGACCGATCGCCAAGCCGGAGAGCCTGTCGGGCGAGCAGCCGCGGGGCGAGGATCTCCGAGACGTCCTCGGCAGACTCGATGGCCGCCTGAAGGCCCGTCGATGCTCCGGCTGGATCGCTCTCCCTCCAGCGTCGCCACGCGGGCCACATGGCGTCATACAGCTCGGCCTGCATTTCCGGATTGCTGGCCGCGAGACGCACTCTCTCCGCTTCCACGGCATCGACGACGCTGTATTCGCCCATGAAATATCGCACCCACCCGAGGCTGAGTCTGGAGATGACGACCTTCAGCTCGTCGCCCAGTGCCGTCGCGGCCTCGAGCCCCTCCTCGTAGTAGGCGATCGCCTCGCGCAGTGCGCCGCGTTCCCAGGCGAAGTCGCCAAGGTTCTCGGCCGCCCAGGCCGTGGAGCTTCGGTCGACCGCGCGCCGGCTTGTCTCGAGCCCCGCTTTCAGGATCGGCACGAACTCCGTCCAGGGCATCCCGTTCGTGTTCATGAGGGCCGGCACATTGATGTAGCAGCGCGCGACCAGCGTGTGGTCGCGAACCTCCTGCGCGAGGCGGAAGCTTTCCTGCACGAGCTCGAGACCGCGGCCCACGTCGCCTGTCTTGCTGGTGGCGACACCCAGCTCGTGGATCCCCCAGCGTTCGACGTCGGCGGCGCCCACGGCCTGGGCCTCGTCAATCGCCAGGCGAAGAATGGGGAGCGAGGCCTCGATCGGACCGGCGCGCCAGTAGGTCCATCCAAGGCGCAAGCGCAGCTCCGCGCGAGCGGCCGAGGGCGCGCCGTCCAGCGCCGCAATACCGGCCTCCAGGAGGGCGCGAGCGGCCTCCAACCGCTCCAGCTGGAAGAGACAGTAGCCTGCAGCCGACCGCAATCGGCCGAGGAGCTGGTCGTCCTCGTCGGTTCGATCGGGTTTCGCCTCCAGCATGCCGATCGCTTCCCGGAGGGCGGCAAGCAGACGTTCGTACGGGACGTTCCCGACCGTCCCCTTGAAGAACTCGAGCGCTAGCAAGGCCTGCTCTCGTGCGCCGACGTCCAGGTTGGCCGCCACTTCGATCGCGATAGAAAGCCAGCTGGCGGCGATCTCGAGCTGGTGGAGGTCGGCTGCCCTGGCGCCCGCCCGCCGCGCATAGGCATACGTCTGTCGCCGAAGCTCCGCGAGGCGGTTCGTCGGCCCGCCGCCGAGCTCCTCCTCGTAGCGCAGGGCGGCGAGGTAGTGCGAGGCAAGTAGCTCCACCATCTCCTCGGTGCGATCGGCAAGTGCCTCCTCCGCCCAGCGCGCAACGTCGAGGTGCTTCGCGGCACGCTCGCGCTTCGGCAGGGACTCGTAGGCGACGTCCCGGGTGAGGACATGCCGGAAGCCGAACTCGGCGGCGCCCGCCAGCATGGACGGCTCGCGCGGAACCACGAGCTCCTTGATCCGCAGCCGGCGCAGCGTGTCGCGGACAACGGCCGGGCCGCTCCGGGTGAGGTGGGCGATCAGCGCGTCCCAGAAGATCCGGCCGACGACGGCGGCGTCCTGGGTCGCGCGCTTCTCCGGCGCTGGCAGCGTGTCGAGGCGGGCCGCCAACACCGCCTGGATCGAGCTCGGGATCTCGACGTCCTCGAGGCGGCGGGCGAGCTCCCACTTGCCGTCGGCGAAGCGGACGACGCCCCTGTCGACGAACATCCGCACGAGCTCCTCGGTGAACAGCGGATTGCCGCCGGCCAGCGAGACGACCCGATCGCGCACCTCGTCCGGGAGGTCCCCGTCAAGCAGCCGGTCGAACATCCGCGCGTTCTCGTCAGGCGCTAGCGGCTCGAGCACAATCGTGGCCGCGTTCGGCAGTCCCCCGCCCCACGTCGGCCGACGCTCCAGCAGCTCGTGCCGCGCCAGACACAGCACGACGAT
>VBFZ01000048.1:4597-8458 GCA_005880805.1 Chloroflexota bacterium
GTAGCGGCGCCACGCGTCGAACAGCTCGTCGCGCGCCAGGCCGCCCGAGCCGCCCAGGCCGAGGATGGCGCGCAACGCTGCGGGCACCCCCTCCGATGACGCTGCTCCAGCGAGCTCGGTCACGCGCGCCTCGAGCTTGGCCTCGGCTGCCTCAGGCGCGTCGTCCTGGAGGATCTTCGCGTCCGCCCGAACGACATCAGCGAACGCGGAGAAGCTTGCCTGGGCGTAGGCCAGGCAGCGCCCCTTTCGCCACACGTACGTCTCCGGCAGGCCGTCGAGGTACTTCTCGAGCTCCCACGTCAGGCGGGACTTCCCGACGCCGGCGCTGCCGAGCACGGTCACGAGGTGGGGCCGCCCTTCGACGGCCGTGCGGCGGACGGTCTCCTTCAGGAGCGCGATCTCCTCGTCGCGTCCGATCAGCGGAGCCTCGATCCCCAGGGGCGCTCGACGCCCGCCGCGGCGCGCCTTGACGGCGACAGCTCGCCAGGCGGCAACCGGCATGCTCTTGCCCTTGAGCGGCACCGCCGGCAGTTCCTGGTACTCGACGACGTCGCGCGTGACGGCGTAGGTGGTGCTGCCGACGACGACTTCGCCAGGTTGAGCGGCCTGCTGGAGCCGCGCGGCGGTGTTGACCGCATCGCCGGTCACCATCCGGTCGCGGTCGACCTCGACCCGCCCGAGGTCGACGAGGACCTCGCCGGTTTCGACGCCAACGCGCAGGGCGAGTTCCGGCCGGCCTTCGTCCCGCAGCTCGACGGCCAGCTCGAGCATGGCGGCTTGCATCTCGAGGGCGGCGCGAACGGCACGCTCCGCGTCGTCCTCGTGGATGACCGGGACGCCGAAGATCGCGAGCATCGCGTCGCCGGCGAACTTTTCGATCGTGCCTTCGTAGCGCGCCGCCTCGGCGGACAATCGCTCGAACGCCCGCGCGACGACCGCCTGCACGAGCTCCGGGTCGGTCGTCTCGTTGAGGGATGTGAAGCCGACCAGGTCGGCGAACAGGATGCTGGCGACCTTGCGCTCGGCGGCCGCCGCCCGTGGAACGGAGGCGCTGTCCGTCTGTCCGGTTGCGCCGGCGTCGGCGACCGCCGCGCCGCAGCTCGCACAGAACCTGGCACCCGGCTGCAGGGTCGCTCCGCAGGACGAGCACGAAGGCTCCGCCGGCGTCCCGCAGCTCTGACAGAAGCGCGCGCTCGGGTCGAGGGGTGCCCCGCAGGATCGGCAGATCACCCGCGCATTGTCGCCACGGGCGTCAATGAGCGCTCTCGTCCAGCCCGACTACGGCTAAACGGTGCGGCTCCCAGCATTTGGGGCTCGGCCGGAGCTCGCCGGTCCAGTTTGTCCTAGCTCGGGGTCTCCCAGAGGCCGATCTCGTTGCCCTCCGAGTCGAGGACTGCGGCATAGCGGCCCTGGCCGGGGATGTCCCTGGGTGGCGTGACGACCTTGCCGCCGAACTTCTCCGCCGCAGCGACCGCGTCCTCCAGCTTCGCAACGGTGATGTAGTCGCGAATGACCGAGCCGACGCTCTCGCCGCGCTTGCCAAGACCGCCGCCGGAGCCCTCACCGGTCCGGAACAGCCAGTAGCCCGGGAAGCCCTCCATTTCGCTGAACTGCCAGCCCACGACGGCTTCGTAGAAGCGCTTGGCACGATCGACGTCGTCAGCCGGGAACTCGATGTGGGTGATTTCACCAGTCGCCACCGGGCACCTCCAAGTCTGCTGCCGGCCCGCGAATCGTGGGGCCGGTCCTGTTCTCTCGACGATCAGGCAACCGGGATTTCGACATCCAGCCTCGGGAAGAGCGGCTCGGGCGTTCCCACGCGACCGGGCTGGCCGCCCGAGGCGCCCCAGCCGAGCTCGTCGAGCAGGGGCGGACCTCCGGTGCCGTTCTCGGCGTATCGCCACTCGTGGCCGAGTTGAGCCAACACGCGCGGCGCGGTGGACGGGATGAACGGCGCGGCGGCCAGCGCAAGCAGGCGGCAGGCCTCGACGAGGTCGCCGAGGACATCGCGCAGCCGGCGTTCCGCCGGCCGGTCGCCTGACTGCGCCGCCTTGGCGAGCTCCCACGGCTTCTCGGCGTCGACGAGCCGGTTGGCGTTCGCCACGAAGCCCCACAGCGAAGCAATCGCCTCGTGCAGCAGGAAGCCCTCGATGTTCATGCGGTAGCCCTCGAGCGCCGAGAGCCACGTCGGCTGGAGCAACGCGGCCTCGCTGGGCGGCGGCCGTTCGCCGTCCAGATAGCGGTTCACCATCGTGACCGTTCGGTTCACGAGGTTTCCGAAGTCGTTCGCGAGATCTGCGTTGTAGCGCCGGACGAACGAGTCCCAGCTGACGTCGCTGTCACGATCGAAGGCAACCTCACTGAGGGCGGCGTAACGCGTCCCGTCGCTTCCGAGCGCTGCGACCATGTCGTTCGGGTCGAAGAAGTTGCCCCGGCTCTTGCTCATGCGCTCGCCCTGCACGAGCAGCCAGCCGTGGACCCAGACGAGCTTCGGGAGATCCAGCCCCGCGCTCATGAGCATCGCCGGCCACATGATTGTGTGCAGCCGGTTGATGTCCTTGCCGATGATGTGGACGTCGCACGGCCACCACTTCGCGAAGGCGGCGGGGTCATCCGGGAAGCCGGCGCCGGTGATGTAGTTCGTCAGGGCGTCGAACCAGACGTAGACCCGCCCTGCCGCCGGATCCCACGAGCCGTCGGGCAGCTGCGCCGACGAGCCATCCTCCCGAATCGGGAAGGGCACGCCCCAGGTCGCCTTCTCGCGGCTGACCGAGAAGTCCTCGAGGCCGCCGCGGATGAAGCCGAGCATCTCGTTCCTGCGGTACTCGGGCTGCACCCAGTCCGGGTGTTCTGCGTAGTAGCGCTCCAGGCGTTCCTGGTAGGCCGAGAGGCGGAAGAACCAGTTCCGCTCGCTGAGCCACTGGAGCTCGACGTTCGGATGGTTGGCGCAGTGGGTGCCGTTGGCGTCCTCGACAAGCTGGCTGGCAGGAATGAACCCCTCGTTCGGGCAGTACCAGCCCTCGTACGTGCCGACGTACAGGTCCCCGTTGGCATAGGAGCGGCGAATCATCTCGTGGACGGCCCGCTGGTGGTCCTCGTCCGTCGTGCGGATGAACCGGTCGGGGCTGATCTGGAGTGCGTCCTCCGCGGCCTTGAAGAGCGCGACCATCTCGTCGACGAAATGCTTGGGATCCTTGCCCTGCTCGGCCGCGGTGAGTGCGATGTTGACCGAGTACTCGTCCGTGCCCGTGAGGAAGCGCGTGTCGTGGCCCTTCATCCGCCGGTAACGGGCGATCGCATCGGCGCCGATCACCTCGTAGAGCGTGTGCAGACCGGGCCGGTTGTTCGCGTAGGCGATGGCCGTGGTCAGGTAGTAGCGATCGAGGTCCGGATCGGGCATGGGAGCGCGATGGTAACAAGCGGCCCGTCGTCCGGGCGGGTCAGGTCGGGTTCGGAATGGCCGCGCGGATGGCCGGGAGGAGCTGCTCCCGGAGGGCGAGGCGCACCGCGGCGTGGAGGTCGGACGACTGGGCGTCTTTCGGGAGCCTCGCGAATACCTGGTCGACCTCCGACAGGATCAACCGAGCCCCTTCGCCGAGCGTGTCTCGCGATAGGTCCGCCAGCAGGCCCCACGCGATGAGGAGCTCGATCGCCAGTATGTCCTCCAGCGCGTCGAGCGCCTCGTCCGTCCGGCGGACGCTCTCGGGCGCGTTCGTCGCGTGGTCCTCGACCCCCATGTCGAGCGGGCCAACGTCCAGGGTGGCCGGCTCGGCCAGGCCTCGAAGCGCCGCGTAGCGGGTGCCGGCGGCGTAGCGGGTGAAGAGCGCCAGCCCCAGCCCGGTGTTCCGCCACCCGCTCTCG